>HF988590.1 GCA_000431975.1 Prevotella sp. CAG:924
TATCGTTTAGAGCATATAGTATTGATAATCAACTGATAATAGATACGCTAATTGAGACAGTAGACACCTTGCAGAATGTCCATCCTAAAAAAGTAGCCAGTCAGGCAAAAGTCGTACTGTGTCCCTCGACAGGCAAGAGTCTGAACGTGTTGCCCGTCAAAATCGGATGTCCTATCGAGAATATCGTTTCTGACCGAACGGCAAAGGAAGCTCTCCATAAGCCTAAGATGTAAGAAAAGACACACGATATTACCATCATTAAGACCCTGTCAATGACATTAAACTTATGAGGAGCTATAATAAATTAGAACAATCTTACTCGTGCCATACCTGATCTTTTATCAAGACTGACACAAGTAAGATTACATAACCAACTTTTGATTATAAAACTATCAATTGTTGTAGATTCTTATCGTACGCAATAGACTTTCCATTAATTATATATGTCACTGCTTTCTCTATGATTGAAAATGGTACGACAAACCACTCCTTAGGCTTCTTACCGTCAACGGTAATTTGCAATTGTACACCATCAAAAAGTTTATGTAACAAGGCCTCAAATGTAGAACTCTTCACATTATACACACGCCATGTTGCTACGACCTTTACATCTGCACAAAGATAAGTTGGCTCATTTTTCGCATTGGCAATACGCGCTTCAAGAGGAGTTGTAGTAAAACCTATCTTATAAAGATTTTTTATGGAGGCAATCTCCGGATCTTTAGACAGTGACCTCAAAACATATATCATACCACTTTCCACATCACTATCATTGATTGAGAACTCCTTCTTTAAATAGTCTTCCTCTACATTAGAAGTATCTTGAACAGTATAACCTGAATGATAAAGATTCTTACAGAGCGTTTGCATATATATGCCCGACTCCATACCATTTTCGTAAATACAACGTGTACGGCTGTTTTTCTTCCCATGTCGGTTCTTCTCTATCTGGTCAAGTCCCGCGATATACACCAACATTCCATCTTCCACGAAATAGTGGCCTTGTGCCACATGAGCTTCCTTGAACTTTATCAAGCGATACTTGCCTGTATTAAGTCCTGCATGAATCTCCTTAAATCCAGGCTCATAACGATCAAAATCCTCACATTTTACCCTTTGTGCAATATAGTCGGCTTCTTTACGCTCTTTAAGCCGTTTTTGCATATAATCCGGTAAATCAAACAGTCCATTAGTCTCTTGACCGGCATCAGCAATAAGTGGATCATTTAAGATATCCTCAAGTTGCTTATGCTTTGTACGTACTGTTTCACTACATACGTCAGGTTCAGAGACGACACCTTCTTCCGATTGTTTCAAGATATCCAATGTATCGTATGGCTTGCATCGGTCCATTTTTTTCTGATCGCTACATATTCCTTTCCATTGATTATAAAGGGTGCGCTCCTCACGATCGTCACATTGTTGTGGCAATCTATTATGCTTTTCTACAAAATCCGTTATCCGTTGAAATCCGGCTATCAATCTGTCGCTGGACGTTACTTTCTTCTGAGGAGCCTTAACATCAGCAAACA
This sequence comes from Prevotella sp. CAG:924, assembly GCA_000431975.1. Classification (GTDB taxonomy): domain Bacteria; phylum Bacteroidota; class Bacteroidia; order Bacteroidales; family Bacteroidaceae; genus Prevotella. Next base: position 1,533 of record HF988590.1, read on the forward strand.
AGGGATCTTCCCAAATCTTTTCCAGCTCTTTTTCCCAGTTTATCATAATTTCTTTGCAAGACGTTGTTGTTTTAGTTTACGCAAGTAATCAATGGCCAAAGCTATACGTCGTCCATTAGCATCAGCCTCATTTAATGTTGGCACTTTACCATCATGCTCTTCCTTCCACTTCGGAAGATATTTAATAAATAATAGTACAGCCTCTTCCGTCGTCATATCTTCACGCTTTGATTCAATTTCATATTGAATAGTGTGAAGTACTTCTGGAGTTAAAGACTTTGACAATATTTCATAAGCTCTTTGGAACGGATTTATCGAATCTATAAGATTGATAGACAAATCATCAAGATTGACAAAGCGGTTGGCTAGGTGAATAAACTTATTTCCGCTATCATCCACTGTAATGTCTTGCCCTTGTGTTGCAATAGTTAGAATGGCATAATTCGACACCTGATCTACTTCTTCCTCCGTCAAGTCAGGGTATTTTTCCTTTACGACTTTTGGAATATACACTTGGGTGATCATTTCTGTCATATCTGTCCCAACTATAGCCTCCCGAATCTTCTTGTCTGAAAGAGTTGAAGCTATAAGCGTGTCAAGATCGTTGTCAATAATGGCTTGTGCCCGCTCTGTAGGTGTTGGCAGCCCCTTGACCTCAATAGTGTGCCCGTCATCCTCGTCCTTTCCTTCATGTCTCCCTGTATCTCCGTCATCACGTTTTGTCCTGAATGTCCAACGTGGAGCCATAACCTGCTCCATAAGCAATGAAGCAGAAATCGCTTTAAGGAAATCATTTACAGCCATTGACACGTCATCTTGGGCTGCATCGGGACAAGGTATCAAATTAATAAATTGCGCATGCGTCTTTCCTTCGCAGTCACGCGTGCAACGTCCTATGATTTGTACAATTTCAGTCAGCGATGAACGTATGCCAATAGTTATGCAACACTCACACCATGTCCAATCAAATCCTTCTTTCGCCGTACCAAGTGCTATCAGTATGTCAAGTGCATCACGTGAATTCATTCGTTGCAGATACGCTTGAAGAGCATCACGTCGTACCGGATCGTCTTCAACCAAATCTCCTACTTTCAGAATGCGTCCATCGGGAGTCCTAACATTATGGATATAATGTTCATAATCCGTTGAGACAATTTCACCAATGCAACTTATAATGTCAGCTACCTCATCATATTTTTGAGCATAAGATGTTTTCGAATTGACACTGGGTATGTGTATAAGCGTCTTCTTCGTCGTGTCAAGAGTTTCGGGGATGGCGCTTATATATCTGCCCGTAAAAAACTGATAGCCTATGCCAAGACTTTTCAGGTATTTATAACCACTTAATTGTTGATAATAGTTGTAATTAATTGTCGGCTGAAATTTCGCTTCGTCTTCAGGACGCATTACAGGTATGGCATCGCCTCGGAAATAGCTTCCAGTCATTGCCAAAATATGTGCCGATGTCTCATTAAGCAACCTTCTTATCAGTTCTCCTAAATTGTTGTTTACATCTGCCGATGTATGATGAAACTCGTCAATTCCGAAGAATACATCATTAAGCTGCTCATTAGGTATGTCTTTCATTGCATTACGCAACGTACTGTGTGTACAGACAAGTATCTTTGCAGACGTTGACGGAGACAGAAACTCTATCAGCTTTTTACGCTTAGACATTTCACTTCCTAAAGAACTACACAGATTATAATACGGAGCCACACGCCAATCAGCAAAGAATCCGTATTTTTTCAAGTCCGTATCCATAAACGAGCGACCAATTGACTTTTCAGGCACAGCAACAACAACTTTCCGTATGCCTTGATTTGCCAGTTTGTCGAGAGCCACAAACATCATGGCACGACTCTTTCCTGATGCCGGAGGAGCTTTTACCAAAAGATATTGGCGGGTGCGCTGTTCATAAACTATAGCCTGCATTTCACGCATACCCAGTTCGTTGGTTGTGCTTGACTTACCAGTCTGGGCATATTGAATATTTACAAGATTATTTACTGCCATTTTCGTTTCCTTTCTACCCTAATTCGTTCATAATATTTATTACAACCATCAAAGTTTCCTCTTATATTATTCGAATAAAATTTACTTTTTACTATTTTGACTCAAAGCTTCCTTCTGTAACATTTTATTTATTTCTCTTTCAAAATCATCTAAACAAATGAAAGTCGAATCTATATTACCTTTATTATCATTGATATATTTTTTTATTTCTTTATCTCTTGTCATTTGTTGTATAATATAGAATTCGAATATCTTAATAAAATTAGACAAATCATTATAAGTCTTTTCTATATCAGAATTATGATTCTCAAAGTCATCACAAATTGTTCTTATCAATGGTTTGAAGAAAATTTCATCTTTAAAATTATCATTTTTATATAGAAAGGAATTATCCATTTCCATCAAACCTTTCTTAAGTTCATCTACATCGGAATAATTTATATTGTTTCTTATAACTTGTACTTGTATGTTTTTTATCAAACTTCTTAAATACTCATATTGTCTTACACGCATCTGGCTTATTATAGATTGTGCCTCAAATAATTTACTTCTTACATCAAGAGAAACTGATATCTTATAAAAAACAGCAATATTTATGATTGTAAGAATTGTTATTGCTAATCCATTCATAAGTTGATAAAATAAATTCCAATCATCAACAGAAGAAGAAAGGCCATCGTTAAATATTGTAAAATAGCAAATTATAATTACTATCTCAAACAATACTATAATAGCACAAAAAATATAAACTAAAGACTTTTTCATTATTTATTGCATACAAAAATTGTTGTATAATATAAATCAGATATTATATTTCTATTTTTAAAGTTATCAAATCTTTATATTTAGCTATTATTGGATTAAGACGTTTACGAATTTCTATTTTAAAATAACCTTCGCCATGGCCATATTGACCTATAACATTTTTAATCTTATTTCTAATTTCATATTGATTTAGTTTTATCACATTTCCTTTTTTATCATAAAATGTAACTCTATTATCTTTATCTTTTATCGCCCAATCCTTTCCCAAATAACTATATTTAGTCAAGAATATATGGCAAGAACAATTACGATAATATTGTAACATAAAATATTCATCATCAGAAATATGTTGCTTTATTTCCTCAATCATCTTTAATACATTTTCATGTTGTGATTCCCTAAATTCAAGAGAATTAATATATGAGGAACTATTTACTAATAATTCCCATAAACAAACATAGAAAAACTTTTCGTGATATTTATCCGTAATATTAGATAAATCATTTAATTCTATCAAATTATTACACCATTGCGAAAAGATAACAGAATTTGCAAACAACAAATCATTAACTTCGTCATCACTGTATTTTGCATCATTATTTTTCATTTCTTCGTCATTTTAACATACAAATTAAACAAACATTCAAGACGTTCTTCGTCCGAGGTAAAAGGTTCAAGGCGATAGCAACGTTCTACAGCGAGGTCAAGCCGATGATGTGCGTCCTTTAAATCATCAGGCATTGTTTCCGGATTATACATTTCTCCAAGGGTCATATCAAAATGTTGGTCACGAATATCTAATATCCCTTGTGCTAATTTTATTAATTGCTTTTTTTGTTTTTCATTAATTGATGGAAAGGGAAAAGAATCATAAACTAAATTAGAGTAACGATATCGAGTTTCTAATTTCCCTCCTATGGTTTTTAACCAAAGTGTATGCATATTATTTGATAAAACTGCGAATACAAATAAATCAGCTCCATATACGACTTGCGTTGCATCAGATGCGATTGTGTTCGAATCTACAAATCCAATAGGTATGTAATTTCTACGTTCAGATGACACACGAGGTACCAATAATGCAACACCTTCTTGATGAGCACGTTGTTTAAATAAATATGGCATATCTGCATATTTTTGTGTAGAAAGAGCCTTACTCTTTAGCCTAAATTCACGAACTGAATTTATCCTTTCTTTTATAGGTTTTATTTTCAAAGCATCTGATAATCCCTGTTTGGTTATCCATAAACAATAACGAATTTCTCCATTAATAAAGCTATCAGCACCTTGATATTTTTTTATAAAATGAATAGCGTTAGGATAATCTTTTATTATGGTATCACGCTCTGCGGGAGTTAAAATTAAAAAACCGCCATCTGTTGCTTTATTCCCGAATACCATTTTGGGTAATCCTGAAATAGATCGCTCCATTCTTTTTACAATAATTTCAGGAGCGGGCAAAAGATAACCATTGGCGAATTCAAGCAGCAAGTGCAAATTTATAG
>HF988591.1 GCA_000431975.1 Prevotella sp. CAG:924
TCTCGCAAAAATGGGCTTTTTAAGGGACGACTATATAATAAGGTAAGAGCACAACAGAAACACCATAATAACTGATGCGGACAGAGGCTAGCAGTAGAGCGAGTCTCTGTCCGCATTGTTTTTTATAAACCGGAATAAGTTTAGGTCCGCTGATATACCACCTTCCAACCATCATGTCTAATTCGGGTTAAACGTAAAATGAAGATGACACCCAAGCAATATGTCCAAAGCCTGGCCTGACAATTATCCATCAGGGCAGATTCATATCCTGACAGGACATAGCCAGCTTCATTCATCAGTCCCATCCCAGTTTCTATAAGAAGACGGCCATCCATACATCAAGAGTATGAATGGCCGTATACTATGCCTGAATACAATGATTATGATTGATTATTGATAACACGTTTATAGTCCAACTTTTGCTATTTGTATTTCTGTACGCGCTCATCGTTGATCACACCATTCCAATCCATGCCATAGGCAAAATCGTAGGTGTGGCCATCAATGTCGGTATAGGGTATCATATCGCGGGCCACATCCTCACGCTGCAGTTCCACCGTCTCCATATTCTTCGGGAACTGACAAGGCAACAGGGCGGAGGGTTCCTGACGACCGCTGATAAGATCGAAGAACGGTTGCGAGCTCGTGCCAAAACTGACAAGGATAGCATCCGCACTCTTCTCAAACTCGCTCACGATGACGGGACGGGTGGCATTGAGCAGTACGATGACAGGCTTTGAGCCCATCTTCTGCCTTGTCTCGTTGACGAGGATCATATCGTCCTTATTGGCTGTCTTCACGGTCTTGCCCTTATAGGAGCGGTTAGTGAAGCTCTCCTTCGGGTCACCGCCGGCGATGCTCACGGGACGGGCTTGGGTAGCCGTATAATCATTGTACTGCAGCGAGATGGGTACATAACCGTTACCACCGGCCTTCACATCATCGGCCGAATAACCCGGTCCACTCATCGGTCCGTCAATACCCACAATGGCAAAGTCAGCCTCATCTGGACTGTCGACCACCTCATAATATTTCCCGACCATCTCCAAGTCGAAGGGTACGTCCCAGTAATCCTTTGTCACATTGCCAAAGAAATCGACAGTGGAAGGGAAATGACGCTTGGGAACATAGACCTTCAGACGATTGTCCTTCAACGGCAATACATGACCGTGATTCTTCAGCATGACGATCGATCTCACCTGAGCGGCATAGCCCTTGGCCATGAAATCCTTGTTACCGACAGTAGCACGCGACTTGGCCACATCGAGATAGGGATTCTCAAACAATCCTGTACGGAAGATCGGCATGAGCAACCGGCGGGCGGAAGCCATGATACGGCGGTGCCAGGCATCCTTGCCATATTCCTCATAGCCCATGCGGAAAGCCTTCAATACCGGACCCTTATCATTATTGCCGCCAAACTGGTCGACACCGGCCTTCAGAATCTCATAGTGACGCTGTGCCTCGCTGAGCGTCTCCACACCCCAGCACTTGCCGTCGAAGCTGTCGATCGCCTTGTTGTCGGCCGTCACCATCCAGTCGGTACAAGCCACGCCGTCAAACTTGAACTCATTGCGGAGCAGATCCGTGACGATATACTTCGAGAAGCTCTCACCCACATTCTTGCCCGAGGGGTCCTGCCCCCAAGACACGTTGTAGAAGGTCATCACCGCTCCCGTCTCCTTAGTGGGGCCATCGAGCTTGAACGCACCATTGAGGAACGACTGCATCGCCGTGCCAAAGAACTGTCCTCCGGGATATACTCCGTACTTGCCGTAATTGTAATGGCTGTCGCGGCCTGCCTCCACAGTGCCGCCGCCGGGCCAGTGCTTCGACATGCACGACACCGACTCGAAGCCCCATCCGTCCTTAATGGCAGCATCGCCAAGGGAGGTCTGGAAGCCATCGACATACGCACGGCTCATATCCGTGACAAGCTGTGGATCCTCTCCGAAAGTACCGGTGAACCGGGTCCAACGAGGCTCAGTAGCCACATCGACCTGAGGCGACAGGGCTGTGGTGATGCCTAAGGCACGGTATTCCTGCGCACCGATGTGTCCGAACTCCCTCACCAGACTGGGATCGAACGTGGCAGCCAGTCCTAAAGCCGTAGGCCAATGAGAGATGTCTCCGGCTGCACCATAGTTGTACTCGGCATTGGCTGCCGTCTCGTGGCGGGGATCGGTCGAGTTGTTCACGGGAATGCCGTGCTTCAGTCCCTCCACATAAGCCTGCAGATTGTTGCTCCACTCCGCAGCTGTCGCCGCATCCTTCACTTTCGTCACGAGCACGGCACGCAGATTGTCGTCCTTGAGGAACTTCTTCTGCACATCGCTTAGCGTTGCGGCGCTCACCTTAGCCTTTGTAAATGTCTTGCCATTGTAAGTGGAAGCACCATACCCTACCTCAGGAGAAGGTATCTGCTGATGAGCCGAATAGAGCATCAGACCGGCGATCTCCTCATCCGACAACTGTGACACAAGGTCATTGACACGCACATCGAGGGGCAGACGCCAGTCCTCATAATTGTCGAGCCGGCCATTGCGGTTCAGATCCTTAAACCACAAGCCGTCCTGGGAAAGCAACCTCACACCGCTCTTCGGCGAATAGCCCAGCGTGGGGCCACCTTTCTGCACCACGAGATTATACTGACCTTTCTTCACAATGGCAGGCCGGTCGGCTGCCTGCATGACCGTGGTAAGGCACAAGCCGACAGCGAAAAGAATAGAATAATTGAATTTCATAGATGATAAAATTACCCGGGTCACCCTGTCCCTAGTCAGCCGCTTAAACCGGCAAGAGAACATCACAACAAGCGTAACGGCCCAATAAATAACCGATTTATTCTTTACCTATCTTCAGCAGATCAGCGTCGAAATCACCTTTCCGACACCGGCTATCGGTATCGAATATCATTGTGGCGGGAGCCTCAATGGTGTACGCATCCCAATGGGGTACTCCCCGTCCGTTGGGGTTGCCGGTACGGGCGAAGTTGATCCAGGCTGAACTCATAACATCACCCAGTTGGATGGCGGCGGGGGTGGCGTCGGTAGAGGCGGCACAACGCGTCACATTATTAAATACGTAAGGAAGTTCAGCACAATGGCTGGCCGTGAGGATGCCATCGAGTGCGGTACTCTGATAGGTAAACACATAGTTCCATACAGGCGCCCCCTGGTCAGCAGCCTTGATCCTTACCTGACTGACGGCCTGCGGACGATACTTAAAGTCGACAAGCGGCATGAGATAAGCCGGTTTGTCAGGATAGGCCTTCTTATAAGCCTTCACATAATCGGCCGTCATGTCGCCGTACTTCGTCTGCAAGGTGGCGACAGCCTCGCTCTCGCTCTTATGAAGGAGCGAAGGATCGGTCACCACCGCGAACCCGGCAAACTCGTTCATCACGCTACCGATGATCATCGGCACGTCGGCCGTCAGCTTCTCGCTGCCGTTGGTAAAGGCATGCTCGGGCAACAGGTCGCCATCCTTCGTAGGCATAAAGCCCCAGATGCTCGCTTCAGCGGCGGCAGCACCCGCATCTTTCCTCACCAGCGCGACAGCCTTCGTAGCAGCGGCAAGCAGATCGGCATAGGGCACTGTCTTGATCTTATCGATCGTCGAGGCGTCAAGTCCCAAGATGGCCGCCGTGAGCTCGCCGATACGGGCCGACCACTTGTTCTCCATGAAATGGGCACCCGATCCGCTTTCCACAATAGCTTTCTGAAAGAGGCCCTTGGCTGAGGGCATGCAGCAGAGCGTAGACACCTTACGACCGCCACCGCTCTGACCGAATATCGTCACATTGTCGGGATCGCCACCGAAGTTGGCAGCATTGGCCTTCACCCACTGCAATGCCTTGACGATATCCATCATACCGAGGTTGGCCGAGTGCTTATATTTCTCACCGAAAGATGAGAGATTGAGAAATCCGAGCGCATTGAGGCGATGGTTCAGCGAAATGACCACCACATCGCCTTTATTGCAGAGCGAGGCACCATCGTAGGCAGGCTGTTCCTGTCCGCTTCCCGTCGAGAAGCCACCTCCATGGATCCATACCATCACCGGCCGTTTCTTGCCGTCGTTCAAACCTTTCGTCCACACATTGACACGCAGGCAGTCCTCCCCGGCGAAGCCGTCGTCCCAATGGGAAGAGAACCCCAGCACATCCATGTACCAGCCCGTGCGGAACTCCTGAGGGCAGGTGGGACCATAGGCACGTGAGGAACGCACGCCACTCCAAGGCGTAGGATCTTCCGGCTCTGCGAAGCGGGCAGCCTGAGCATAGGGAATACCCTTGAAAACATAGACGCCGTTCTCGCGGTAGCCGGCTACCTTGCCGAAAGTCGTCACCGCCGTATTGGCCTCTGTCGAGGTGTTGATCGTATAACCGGACACACGGTTCTGCGCCATCATGGGCAGGCTGGCAGCCAACAAGACCGTCAGCATGCCAAGGGATAAGAATTTATGTTTCATTCTGTTCTTGTTCTTATAAATTGTTTCACTTCCTCAAATATACGTCATTCTTCCGAGACTTCATCTGAAAAAAGAAACATTTCTCCAACTTTCAAAAACCATGGGCACTATCATTGTCACCAGCCGTAAAGGCTAATGACAACGATAGTGGCTCAAACAGTTGCCATGCGTAATATTTGAGTGATTTCTGTCTTTAGAAGTTGATCGTCGTCGACAGGTTGATCTCAAACGGGCGGATGTAAGAGCCCGACATCAGATAGTTCTTATAGTTCGACGTGTCAGTCACAAGATCAGCAGCACTGATCGAGCCCGTGGCACCGCTCTTTTGAAGAAGATTATTCCGTTACTGTCGAGTCTGCCGGCTCTGTCGGCAGGGCCATAGCGACCCCTGGCACCATTGAAGCCAATAGTGCGGCAGAGAAAAGATTCATTTTCATAAATGAAAATTTTAAAATGTTGTTAGGTAATTAGTTTATGAGAAAAAAGTAATAGTGCTATACGTTATAGTAAAATAGGTAGATATCGTTTCTACAATACGCTCACGCGTAGTTTCTCAGCATACGGCAGGGCCGGTTGTTACCCTGCCGTACGGAGAAAAAGGATGTTTATTTATCAAGCAATTTGTCAATAGTATTATAGCGCGCCTGACGCCAAGGCTCTGACTGAAGCTTGGAATCGACATCGATATGAAGCACATAGTGACTGTCGCCCTCATTGAAAGGCTTCCAGTCGACCAGTCCCAGGCCATTCGGATTGCCGTACTTCACGAAGTTCACATAATAAGAAGAGAACTGTGCGCTTACGACGTAGTCGTCGGCTGTCCAGGGGAACATGGTGTTCGTAGCAAGGTTGCCCATAGCATACTCGATATCTGCAGAGTGCACGGCAGCGGGAGCGGGAGGTGTGACGGGAGCATCCTCTGCCACATCAACAGTACCACCGGCCAGTCCGGGTGCCTTGCCCTTTACCTGCATATTGGGACGCGGATGGCAGTAGATGTAACGGTAAACCGGCATCTTGCTCGTCTGACGCAGCAGATCGCACCATTTCCAGGTGTTGTAAGAGATGAAGACATCACCGCCAAGCTCATAGCCGGGCAGCCCTGTCACATCGGCATCGGTCTTGATATTGTAGAGATCCGTTATCATCTTACCGTCCGTACCGAAGAACTTTGCGGCAAACGCCTGAGTATTGGCTACGGTAGGAACGGCACCACCGAGCATGGCGGCTATGGGCATCTCACCGGAGTTGTTACCGATAAGAACAGCCACCTGTGCCTGATCGCCTCTCTTATAGACCTCTTCAGGATCCTCCGTGAGGAAATAGCCGTCAATGTTGTAGCAAGGAACACCGCTGAATTCGGAGATCTTGTTGAGAGAGTCAGCCGAAAGCTTACGCAGCTCGCTGATCTTCTTGAAACCATGCTTCTTGGCCCAAGCCACACCCTGCTGCTCTGCCTCCTTCAGCGTAGCCGGCTTGGCAGTACCTACTACCGAACCGGAAGAGCCCATCACCTGATGAAGCATGTCCTTGCAAAGCGGTGACACCATCAATGCACTCGTCGACATCGAACCGGCTGACTCGCCAACGATCGTAATCTTCTTAGGATCACCGCCGAAAGCTGCGATATTGTCGTACACCCACTTAATGGCTGCAGCCTGATCCATCCAACCATAGTTGCCAGAACCCTTGTAGCTGGTCTCCTTGGAGAGCTGCGGGTGGGCAAAGAAACCAAAGATGCCCTCGCGATAGTTGGCTGTCACCACGATGATGCCTTTACGGGCAAGTGACACACCTTCATAACGATATTCAGAACCGTCGCCCGACATCAGGCCACCACCATTGAAATAGATAAGAATAGGCAGCTTCTCATCCATCTTCTTTGCCGGTGTCCATACATTCAGATAGAGACAGTCCTCACTGTGCTTAGGTCCTTGAAACTTCATGTCACCAAAGGCATTGTACATCATAGGATCATTGCCATAGGTCTTCGTCTCTCTGACACCTTCCCACGCTTTCACCGGCTGAGGTGCCTTCCAACGAAGATCGCCCACAGGGGGCTGTGCGAAAGGAATGCCTTCAAATACTTTTACTCCTGACGAGTCACGGCCCTCTATCATACCGCCTTCTACACGGACACGCGGACCATTCTGAGCCCAAGCTCCGGCAACAGCCAGAAAAGCCACTGCAAAAGAGATTATCTGTCTTTTCATATTATAGGTTTTTAAAAAAGTGTTTCGTTTAAAAATGTTACATCGTCCGATGAAAATTTTCCATTTCTACGGACCATCCGTCTTAAATTTCAGGTACTGCAAAGTTAGCGATTATTTACATACAAAAAAGACGTTGCAATAGCAAAGAAGATAAAAAGTAAATGGACATACATTATAAATCACTGAATATCAACAACTATCAAATTACGAATAGTAAACTCTTATTATATCTTTATTCCTGCAAATGAAAAACCGCCACCAAGATTTGCACCTTCCTTTGAAAAATATTACTTTTGCATTTGGATAAAATACGCCTAAATATAATATCGACAGATGAAACAGCCTCTTCTTTTTATCCTCCTGCTTCTAGCAGCAGTTCCTCTTCACGCCTCATCACTTGAACAAAGTCTGAAGCGGCTCGATCTCACCGTGGCCAACAGCCAAGTCTACGTAAAGAAGAAACAAGCCGAGATCGAACGCCTAAAAGGTAACTTGAACGTGGCTGTGAATACTACCGACCGTTATCTCTCCTGCAAGCAACTGGCAGAGGCTTACATGAAATTCGACAGCGACTCTGCACTCGTCTATTGGACAAAATGTCATACACTAGGTGAAAAAAACGGTAACAAAGAATGGATGCAAGAAGCAGCCATCAACAAGGCATACGTAGAAGCTGACCGTGGCGACAGCTTCATCGCCATCTCAAAAATACAGCTCATTCCCTTTGAAGAGGTAATGCCTGAGCTACGTACCATCTACGCAAAGGTCTACCTGCTCAGCTACCTGAACTATACATCGGGAAACAGCATGATATCAACCAAGGAAATCCAGCAGGCATGGCAAAAATACCAGACATATATCAGTAAGGACGACCCCGAATATTATGTCTACAAGTTATCCGCCGTACCCTCTGCCAACACGACAGCCATAGAACAAAAAATACGACAACTCTGCCGACATTACAAGAATGACGACCGAAAACTAGCACTCTGTTATATTGTACTCGCCCAGATATATAAACGCAAAGGACTAGAAGACAAATACATTGAGGCTGCCGTGCTAGCCACGGAGGCCGACATCCGTTCTGCCAACCGTTCCTCACAGGCTATCATCGCTGTCATACAATATCTTAACGAAAAATATGTCATACAACAGACCGATCGTATCATCAACTACCTGCAACTGGCCGAGGAAGACATATCGACTCATAAAGATATCGGACGCAGCTTAGAGGTGGTCAACGTGCTCAACAATGTAACGAAGATATATCAGAAACAGGATCGCCAACGGCGCACACTCTCCTTTACTATCATCGTCATACTGTTCCTGATGGTTCTCATACTTGCCTACTTATATAATAAGGTAAGGCGTCAGCTCCATTCCTACTCCGACAAAGAAATCGGCGGCAAGGAACAGATCAACAGTCTGTCAGAGAAGGTGACCCAGAAAGAACAAGAGATTGAGCGCCTACAAAACCGCATCAACGAACAAGGCAGCAGATTGTATGCCATGAACAGCGCGCTCATCAAGCCCTTTGCCCTCTTAGGCATGCTCGTTAAAGAGATTCACACTTACAAGAAGGACATGAACCGCATGCTCACTGCTAACATGCTGCACGATGCCAAACGACTGGCTATAGGCTCACTGACAAAAGACCAGGCCACCGAGAGACTCTATCAACAGTTTGACGAAGCGTTTCTCGCCCTTCACCCCGATTTTGTCGAACGTTTCAACCGTCTCTTACGTCCCGACGCACAGATCATGCCCGATGACACCAATAGTCTCACACCGGAACTTCGCATCTTTGCCCTCGTCAGCCTTGGCCTGGACGACAGTGCAAGTATTGCTGAAGTACTCCAATACTCCACACAGACCGTATACAACTACCGTCTGAAGGTACGCAAGGGTGCACTGAGTCATGAGCAACGGTTTGCCGATGCCGTACGTGCCCTATATGCCTAAATACTTGATTAAAGGCAGCAAAGAATTCATAACACAAAAAAACGATTTCCGTGCTCCATCCGACAACGAGCCAAGCCGGTCACCGACAGGAAAACTAGATCACAGCGGTCGCCCTCCCATCCCCATACGTCCAATATCAATCCATATATCTAGTCGTCCTTTAAAAATGCAATCATTCTGCTGATTCATAAATAATTTCATCAAATTCATGGTTAAATAAATCCTTGTTATCTAATGGTTGATTAATGATTAACGTTAAAAACCAATAAGGTTGTTTGTCAAAAAGCAAGAAATCTGCGTATTTTTATCTATCTTTGCTCTTAAATAGAATACGGTTCGACAAAAGCATGAGATAAGATCATCTTTTGCCCCCCTTACCCTTTTCCTTGCTAAAACTTCGCATACAAACGATATAAAAAATGAAAATCAGATTTCTTCTCGTTCTCTCCGCCTGGCTCTGCTCCACTATGGTGCAGGCCAAAGACTTCGTATGGTACAACGGGAAACCGATAGTCTATTCCCTTCAACGCAGCACCAGCGTTGTGGTGGAGACGGCCGCACGCCTCTTTGAAAATGACATGCAAGACGTAACGGGGCAACGTGCACGCCAGGGAAGCAACAGCATCATACAGCTCTATCAGCTCGACCACATCACCGATGACGAACTGAATCAGCTTACTAAGTGGCGCGTGCCCTACATGCAGATCATCACCCATCCCGATGCATTCTGGATAGGCGTACGCGGCAAACAGATCGTCATTGTAGGCAGCAACGGACGAGGAGCTGCCTATGGATTGATGGACTTGTCACGACAGGCGGGTGTGTCACCTTTTAAAGAATGGGCCGGTCTGCTCCCGCAACAGCGCAAGCGTCTGACCATCGACGATGCACAGGAACGTGTGGAGATCCCCTCCATAGCCTACCGGGGCGTCTGTTATCCAGGCGGCGACTTACAGAAATTCGCCTGTCTGTTGCTCCGACTCAAAGGCAACTTGATCAGTGGTACGGACGACAAAGAACTGACCGATGCGTTCGGTTTCCTCATCGAAGGCCAACAAGACATGGCAACAAAACAGAAGGGAAACAAAAAGAAGCGCAAGAAACAAGAAGGGCACGGTGATCTCGATTGGAATTTCCTGCCCCGTATCGACCGTCATGATGACGGTTACGGATATCTGATGCCTACGGTGCAACAGACGAAGGCAGAGAAGCCCCAAAAGAATCATGGACACACCCATAAAAAAACGCAAGAAAGCCATGGACTGCTCTATCATACCGACGGTGTGCAACCAGGACTGATGACACGAGAATTACACAGAGCCTGGGACGGACAGACTCGCGACACCTGGATGGCGCAAAGCAACGACCCCGCCCTGTCGGCCCTGCAACTAAATCTATTCATGGACATGGCCTGGAATATCAACGGCACAGCCAGCGACCAGGCTGACCGCTACCTGAACCGATGGCTACAGGAGCAATTCGGCAGACAAACCGGAGCACGACTCGTGAGCCCCATGGCGCGTTACTACCGGTTGTCTGCTCAATGGCCTCAAAAGCCATGGGAAATGACAGCACAGAAGGACACACCCTTCAATGCCGACGAGCTGGGAAATGAGCTTGACCGCTACCTCAACGAATGCCGTGACACCTGGCACAGCATCCAAGAGAGGGGACATGACATCGAACCAACACAAGCTGCAGGATTCGGCCAACTCATCGAATATCCCGCCGCCTTCCTCTATGAGATGGCAGAGATGACACTACAGGCACAAGAGGCCCGACACATCGGAAGAAAAGAAAGTTTCCACCATGACACCGACGCCCTTGAATCGGCCGCCCGCTCCGTCCTTGCCTATGAGGCCATCCTCAACTTCCCGTCGCAATGGCCGGCTGCTGATCCGGCTAGCCGGCTGGCCAAGATGGCGGCTCCGCTGCTGCCCGATACACTCAGCCGGACAGAAATCAGCCGATACGGGCAAGCCATCCCCTATAAGGCAAAACTCACTACCGACGGCAGCATCGTCTACAATGCGGCCCGCTACAACAAGGCTACGGCAGCCCAGCCCATCCCCTTGTTGGGTCACTCGATGAAAGCGGTCGACCTACAGGCCGGCGGGTCGTTGGAATACCGATTCTATGCCCGTGAAGGTGATATCCTGCTGCGCATTGCGCTCATCCCCACCCTTCCCGATAACGGGACAATGCAACGGATCACTGTCAAGGTGGACAACGGACAGCCCCTGCTCATCTCCCTTAACGAGGACACCAGTCCTCAACAACGCGCGCAGGATGTAGCGCGCGGACAGGCAGTACGCACGCTGGAGCTTCGACTCACCGGAGGCAACCACACACTGACGATAGCCGCCCTCGATCCTAATGTCATTATCGACCAATGGATGATCGACTACGACCGTGACCGCATATTCTATCTCTTTCCTACAAAAGGGGAAACCGACTGATCACAATCCCTTGCGACTTTCCACAGCTGCACAAGGGCTCTTACCGGCAGACCTTCAAAGGAATTGTAACTGGTAGGAAGACGGGAGGACACACCTCTATATATGGATGTTTCCAACAGCCCCCACACACCCGTGCGATGGTAATTCCTTACTTCTCATCACCGTACAAGGAACGTGAATCCACCTAATTATGAATTAAAGACGACGGCAGACCCTGCTGGCACGGTCCGGTCTTGCAGGATGTACCTATCAGTCAGGCACTAAGCCTTTGGGACATCTTCCGCAAGGCCGGGCACTTTTTATATTTTACTTAAAGTATTTGGTCAAAGTATTGTCCAATTCGTAAAAAAGTACTACTTTTGCCTTGAAATATTTCATAGAACGTTCTAAATTTAATTATTGTGGCAGAAACAAAGTATATATTCGTCACGGGCGGTGTTGTATCGTCCCTCGGCAAAGGTATTATCTCTTCCTCTATTGGCAAACTGCTTCAAGCCAGAGGCTACAACATCACTATCCAGAAATTTGACCCCTACATTAACATTGACCCCGGTACGCTCAATCCCTATGAGCACGGAGAATGCTATGTAACAGTAGATGGTATGGAAACCGACCTCGACCTGGGTCACTACGAGCGCTTCACCGGCATCAAGACCACGAAGGCCAACTCGCTCACCACCGGTCGTATCTATAAGTCGGTGATCGACAAAGAGCGTCGC
>HF988592.1:0-8014 GCA_000431975.1 Prevotella sp. CAG:924
ACAGCAATAGTCTGAAATAAATCCTTCTGCCACGGCTGCACTCTGTCCCACCTGCCGCGAAAGAGACCTGCCACTATCCTATAATGGTGAAGCGGGCAAACTTGAGCAACAGTTGCTTCGTGCCCGACTCATCAAAACAGATGCTTGCCTTGCAATTCTCACCCGTGCCCTCAATTTTCATCACCGTGCCCCGGCCGAAGCGCTGGTGCTCTATGATCGACCCTACCTTCAGGCCGTTGGGTCCTGTTGTCTGTGCCGCACCTCTCGAGCCGTTACGCTCGCTCTCCGTCATACGGCGCATCCCGGCAGGACGCGGACTGGCCGACACGCCGGTGCTTCGGCCGCCGTTGGTCATCGCCTTTGCCACCTTCTGCCAGTTGCCGCTCTGCTGCAAGCGACGCTCAAATCCCTTTCCGAAAGGATTGACGGCCTCCTCCGGCTGTCTCGGTGAGGTGATCTTCGGCTTCGGGTCGGCCATGAACTGTCCGGCCACAGGACGTGAGTTCTGCATACGGCTGTCCAGCTGTCGATACTCCGATCCCCAGGGATGGCTCCCCGTGTAAGGACGGTCGCTCTCATAGTCGCGCTGCCGCCAGGAGGGCTGTCTGTCCTCCTCCCATGGACGACGGAACGGACGCTCCACCGGTTCATCGTTCCAGCCGTCTTCCAATCCGCCGCCATGACGCACCGGACGCTTGCCTCCGTCCTTAACGATGTGAAGATACTGAGGCTCAATATCCTTGAGGAAACGGCTCGGCCTCACCATCATGTCCGGTGAGCCAAAACGCCAGCGCTGATGAGCCCAGGAAAGATAGCAGTGCTTCTCCGCACGGGTGATGGCCACATAGCACAGACGACGCTCCTCCTCCAGCTCCCGCTGCGTGGAGACAGCCATCTGACTCGGAAACATGTTCTCCTCCATGCCTACGACAAAGACCGTCTTGAACTCCAGACCCTTCGCGGCATGAATCGTCATCAGCGAGATCTTATCGTCCGAGTCGTCACCATCGTCAATGTCCGTCATCAATGACACGGTAGAGAGATAGTCCTCGATATGTGTGTGTTCCGGATCACCGTCCTCCTGCTGCGTCTGTACAAAGTTGGCGATGCCCGAGAAAAGCTCGTCCACATTCTCGCGCCGGCTCTCGCCCTCGGGCGTGCGGTCGGACGACAGATCGGTGGCAATGCCGCTCTTCGTAACGATGTCGCGTGCCTGCACAGACGCATCGTCCAGCTGACGGCGGTCGATGAACCCCTGTATGAGATCGCGGAAGGCTATCAGTTTTCCCATCGTCCCCCGGTTGAGGGGCAGGACAGACGGATCGGGATGCTCCAACAGTTCCCATACCCCTACTCCCGTGTCACGCGACGCCTGCGCCAGACGCTGCAGGGTCGTATTGCCGATGCCGCGCGACGGATAGTTCACAACACGGTAGAACGCTTCCTCATCCCGCGGATTGACCACCAGACGGAAATAGGCTATGACATCCTTGATCTCCTTACGCTGATAGAACGACAGTCCGCCGAAGATACGATACTTGTCACCCAAACCGACAGAAGGCTTCCGCATCTCCTCCTCGAAAAGACGGCTCTGCGCATTGGTACGATAGAGAATGGCAAAATCCTTCCATGCACAATCTTCCTCTTTCTTTAGCCGCTTGATCTCACGGCACACAGTCTCAGCCTCACGCTTATCGGAGATATTCTCCAAGACCGTGATCTGGTCGCCCTCCTCATTTTTGGAATAGAGTTCCTTGGGTATCTGGTTGCCGTTGTGCTTCATCAGCGAGTTGGCGGCAAGCACGATAGACTGTGTCGACCGGTAGTTCTGTTCGAGTTTGAAGAGCCGCGCATCCTCATATATCTTCCTGAAAAGCAGGATATTGTCGATGTTCGCTCCACGAAAGGCATAGATACTCTGATAGTCATCACCCACGACACAGATCTTACGGCGCTCCTGTGTGAGCTGTTCCATGATCTTCCGCTGCACCATGTTCGTGTCCTGATACTCATCAACCAGCACGAAAGCGAAACGGTCGGAATAGAAACGCCTCACATCCTCATTCTCTACAAAGAGCCGATAGGTGAGCACCAGCAGGTCGTCAAAGTCCATACAGTTGGCCTGACGCAGCCGCTGGTTATATGCCATATAGATCTTGCCCAGCTCAGGCATGTTGCGTTGCCGGTCGGCCTGGAGCTGCTCAAAGCTGTTCACATAGTCATCGGGCATATAGAGCCGGTTTTTCGCCTTCGAGATGACACCGTGGACGGTAGCCGGCTTATAGGTCTTATCGTCAAGTCCCATGTCCCTGATCACCTTCTTCAATAGCGACCGGGAGTCGTTCTCGTCATAGATCGTATAGGCATGGCTGTAGCCGATACGGTCGGCCTGTGCACGCAGAATGCGTGAGAAAATGCTATGGAAGGTGCCCATCTGCAACCCACTGGCCTGCTCCTCACCCACCAGCTGGGCTATGCGCTCCTTCATCTCGTTGGCAGCCTTATTAGTGAATGTCAGCGCCAGAATGTTCCACGGCTTCAGCCCACGCTGCAGCAAATAAGCTATCTTATAAGTCAGTACGCGCGTCTTGCCCGATCCGGCACCGGCAATGATTAGCTCGGGACCGTCACAATATTCCACGGCCTCACGCTGGGCGGGGTTAAGGCCGCTGAGCAACTGTTCTTCGTTGATCATCTGATATGTCCTAACTCTTTAGTGAAAAAACTATTTGTATGTCCCTCCTACAGCCGTACCGGGATCGTAGTCCTCACCCTCCTTGGGGAATGAGGGGATATAGCGCATATTCTGTTCTATCTGGCGTTGGCGCTTGCGCATATACGGACCGGGATACTTAGACGAATATCTACGGGGATTGGGGAAGGTGGCGGCGATCAGGGCACAGTCCGCACGGGTGAGCTCATCGGCCTTCTTACCGAAATTGTATTCCGCACAGGCATCGGCACCGTAGATATACGACCCCATCTCGATCGAATTGAGATACACCTCCATAATGCGCTGCTTGCTCCAGCACAGTTCGATCAACGCTGTGAAATACACCTCAAATCCCTTGCGCACCCATGAACGGCCCGGCCAGAGGAACACATTCTTGGCTGTCTGTTGTGAGATGGTGGAAGCACCGAATTTCTTTCCTCCCCTGCTGTTCCGTTTGGCCGCCTGTCCGATGGCATTGAAGTCGAAGCCATGATGCAACAGGAAGCGGGAGTCCTCACCCGCCATAGCTGCCACCGGCAAATGGGGTGACATCTCCTCAAGAGGAATCCAGTGGTGGTGCATCGTCAGTGTACCCCCCTGGATACAACGGATCACCATGAGAGGAGTGATATAGACAGGCAGGAAACGATAGACGACCACAGCCAAAAGTGTTGATGCAAAGAAAAGGGCCAATGCCCAGCGAATGATTTTCTTAAAGAGTTCCATCTGACAGAACTGATATACAATGACTTACAATCTGTTTATCTATGAAGTTAACGATCTATGGCCTAAACCAAAAAGTGGGGATGAAGACCCAACAAGAGTCTTCATCCCCCTTATTTGTCAGAAAGATCGGACAGGCGACGACATCTCGCACCACCCTCTCTCTGCTTATTTCAATGTGCCGTTGTTGGCAGCTTCCACCATTGCCTTGCTGGCATAGAGATACACCTCTACACGACGGTTAGCCTTCTGGCCGGCTGCCGTAGAGTTGTCAGCCACAGGATTGGACTCGCCAAAGCCCTGTACGCTCTTGAACTGCGTAGCGGGAACGCCGAGGCTCTGCAGATAGCTCGATACAGCCGTAGCACGATCGAGCGACAGCTCCTGGTTCTTGGCCTGGCTCTGAGCTGCAGTGCAGTTCTTCCAGCCCTGATTGTCAGTATAACCCTGGATATCGATATCACAAGTGCTGTTGTTCTTCAGCACAGTGGCAAACTTAGCCAGATCATTCTTTGAGGCAGCTGCCAGTGTCGACTGACCCGTTGCGAAGAGCAGACCGGAATCGAAAGTCACCTTTACAGCCTGCAGACCATTGGCATCGGTCACTGTCTCTACCTTGGCATTCTCCACCTCGGCAGCCTCAGCAGCCACCTTATCCATGTGACGGCCGATCAATGCGCCTGCACCAGCACCTACTGCTCCGCCAATAGCGGCACCAACACCGGTGTTGCCGGCAAGCTTACCAATCAGAGCGCCTACGGCGGCACCTGCACCTGTACCAATCAATGCACCCGTGCCCTGCTTTGTGGCACAACTCGTAACAGCCAATACACACAGCCCGGCTACGGCTATTTTCATATTCTTCATAGACTTATATATTTTTTTGTTCTATACTTTTTTTGTCTTTGTTGCAAAGTTACTTCTTTTTTCAATAGTATATACCGTTTATACGGCCTTTTTTTCGTAACTTTGCCACAAAATTAATATCCTTCCCGCAAGGGACAAAGCGGAATCGCCTATTTGTAATAGGAAAATCCCTATTCCGATAAAAACTATTAAAACGACAATATATAAATGGCAAAAGAACTGAAAGAACTGACGAAGCGTGCTGACAATTACAGTCAGTGGTACAACGACTTGGTAGTCAAGGCCGATCTGGCCGAACAGGCTCCCGTCCGCGGTTGCATGATCATCAAGCCTTATGGCTTCGCCATCTGGGAGAAGATGAAAGAAGTGTTGGACAAGATGTTCAAGGAGACCGGTGTGCAGAACGCCTATTTCCCCATGCTCATCCCCAAGTCATTCCTCTCCCGTGAGGCCGAGCATGTGAAAGGCTTCGCCAAAGAGTGCGCCGTAGTGACCCACTACCGTCTGAAAGCCAGCGAGGACGGCAACAGCGTGGTAGTCGATCCTACAGCCCGTCTGGACGAGGAGCTCATCATTCGTCCTACTTCCGAGACTATCATCTGGAATACCTATAAAGGATGGATCCATTCGTGGCGCGACCTGCCCCTGATGTGCAACCAGTGGTGCAACGTGATGCGCTGGGAGATGCGTACCCGTCCATTCCTCCGCACCTCAGAGTTCCTCTGGCAGGAGGGCCACACAGCACATGCCACCCGTGAGGAGGCTGAAGCCGAGGCACAGCGCATGCTCCACGTATATGCCGATTTCGCAGAGAACTGGGCAGCCATTCCTATGATCCAGGGTGTGAAGAGTGAGACCGAGCGTTTTGCCGGTGCCCTCGACACCTACACCATCGAGGCCATGATGCAGGACGGCAAGGCCCTGCAGAGCGGTACGAGCCACTTCCTCGGCCAGAACTTTGCCAAGAGCTTCGACGTGACCTTCCTCAACAAGGAGAACAAGCCTGAATATGTGTGGGCCACCTCTTGGGGCGTGTCAACACGTCTGATGGGTGCACTGATCATGGTACACTCCGACGACAACGGCCTCGTGCTTCCTCCGAAGCTCGCTCCTATCCAGGTAGTGATCGTGCCCATCACCAAGGGCGGCGACCAGCTCGACAAGATCTCTGCCAAGCTGCAGCCCGTCATCGACCAGCTGCGTCAGCTCGGCATCTCCGTGAAGTACGATGACGCCGACAACAAACGTCCGGGCTTCAAGTTTGCCGACTACGAGCTCAAGGGTGTACCTGTACGTCTCGTCATGGGTGGCCGTGATCTCGAGAACAACACCATCGAGGTGATGCGTCGTGATACACTGGAGAAAGAGACCGTCAGCTTCGACGGCATCGTTGACTACGTGAAGAACCTGCTCGAGGACATCCAGAAGAACATCTTCGAGAAGGCCCGTAAGTTCCGCGATGAGCATATCTACGAGTGCGACAACTACGAGGAATTCAAGGAGCGCATCAAGGATGGTGGCTTCTTCCTCTGCCACTGGGACGGCACACCCGAGACGGAAGCTAAGATCAAGGAGGATACGCAGGCTACTATCCGTTGCGTGCCCTTCGCCTTCGAGCAGACACCCGGTGTCGACATGGTGAGCGGCAAGCCCGCCAAGTATCGTGTCATCATCGCACGCAGCTACTAAAAACAGCTGACAACCGCTCCACCTATTATATATAAGGAGCACACCATAATCGAGTAGGAGGAAAACAAAGTGGTTTTCCTCCTACTTTCGTTTTACGGTCTCCCACATCATCGCACGTACCGTCCGGCATACGGCAGATCATACTTTGGTGTCATTTGAGACCGCTGTCCATCATTCCCCACATAACCTGCCCCACACAACTTATCATTAGACACTGCTGAGGACGGTAACGGCTGTCTGCCATACGCCCATAGCCAAGGCGAGTGTTCAATGCCGCCAATCAAAAAGCGCCACATTTCCTTAGATCACGAATCCTAGTCTCAATATTCTTCCTTGAATACGCATGCCTAGCATACCACCAAAAACGGGTCAAAGCGTTGATGCCGCGCCTTGACCCGCTAGTATTATTTCGCATATCTTTCCGTCATGGCCCGTATTCTCTTACGCATCTGCTCACGCACATAAGCCGGACGGAGAACTTCCACCTCTTCACCATGAGATAATAATTCCCGAATGAAATCATAGGAAGGCATGACATGATACCTGAACACGGAATAGTTTCCAGTTGACTCTATCTCTTGTTGTGAGGAATGTAACGGTAGCGTACGGAAGTAATCACGCTTATGCATGTCATTGTAAACCTTCACGTCTATATCCTCCACATCGTACTCCTCGGGTTCCACAATTATTCCAAAGGCATCCTTGAAATACTCGTCAACGGACAGCTTATCCGGAAAGACGAAAGTCTGCTCCGAGACGGTCATGTCTTTAATACGGTCGAACGGATACCGCTGGATATCTATCCCAGTGCCATCCGCCGTTCGGGCAGGACCGATAAGATACCATCGTTGACGAAACACACGCAGGAAATAAGGTGCTACCGACAGCTCCCACTCAACATCATCCGTAAAGTTTTGGAAACGGATATCTACACGCCGGCCATATCGCATTGCCTTAATAATAGGAATAAGCAACTTATCGCCTGAGGGAACGTCCTCAAACACTATCCGGCCTCTCAGCGCCCTACTCTCCCTCAAATCAGAATTGATGGCAAAAGCATTGAGCATCCACCCCTTTATACGATTGCCATACAGTTCCCCAAGATTGCTGATGCGATACACATATCCGTCGGAGGCATCACAGACGACAGAGATATCAAACATCATCTCTATATCATGGATATAATCAATGAACGTGCGTCGCGGCAGACGGGTATGAAGATCGTTGAGGGAACTCTCTTCCCACCGTCTGCATAGTTCCTTATATGTACAACCGCCTGTTGAGACCAAGGTCTCAACGATCCACAGACATTTGCGAAACTGATCCTTCATAGGCTTCCTGACTTACATGAACAGACGGATAATCTTATACCAGAAACTCCAGTCATAACCCGTCGAGGGATGATAGACATACATTGCCAGTACCCGCTTGCCACTATCGAGGACGTAGTTGCCACTTTCCACCGTATATCCCTCTATGTCCTTATCGGGTAGAGGCTCCCACTGCCGGTCGCTCATCCTCTCCCACAACCGTCGTCCCCATACAATGGCGAGATCGGGCTGCAAGGCATCAAGCACTTCAAAGAACGCAGGGGCTGAGCTCTTGAAATCCATATCATCGGGCGACTGGCGTGCGGCGTTCATAGCACGCTGAACATAATTATAAAACGCCACCGACTGCCATATCCGTCGGCTCTCCTCCGGTGTGGTCGTATGGCCGACCAACGACCGCTCAAACTTCAAGAAAGTATTACGCCATCCATCAGTATCACCAAACTGAAGATAATTATTTACCGTATCAATTGTGAAACGAGTACACTTTGAGGTCTTATCCTTGCCACAATCCTCGCATGCGTCTTCGCAGTAATGACTCTCACCAACGATGAGAATACGCTTTTTGAAAATACCGCCATCAGAATAATCCTGACCTATAAAAGGCTTGAAGAAAAGATGTGATTGCATAATAATAAGATTTTTACAGGTATATTATATTCTATTGCAGGTCTGACACGACAGGCTTCCA
>HF988592.1:8036-10915 GCA_000431975.1 Prevotella sp. CAG:924
GCTTCCTGCTGACCGAAGGCCTGCCTCCTTCTCCTCAGACTCCATTATGATTCTGGTACAAATATAAATGAAAACTGAACCAAAACCAATTCCTTAAAAACTTAATTGTTGAATCCTCATTGGAATGCATATAGGGACGGGACGCACCCTGGCGCGTCCCGTCTCCCAATTACATTGAGGGTTACGGCCATGCAAATGCCATGGCCTTCACTCCCAATACCTGATAAACATCAGATGGAGATCAATCTCACCAGCATATTGTTGAAGCTGTTGTTGGTCTCCTGAAGCAGATCGATGAGCAGACTCTGCTTCTGCAGGCTGTCGTTGGTGACATCACCATCGAAACTCTCTAAAATTTTATCGGTTATCTTGTCTATGCGTCCGGAAGCGTTCTCCAACTGCTTCTCTATGATGGGAGCAGCCGTACGGAACTTTGCCAGTCGGGTCTCGGACTCCACGATAAACATGTCCAGCTTATGGTCAAGCTCCGCGATCTGCGCACGGACATTGGACACGGCAACAACCGCATCAGAAAGAGAAGTGGAAACCAAGGCGACACTAGTACACATATTGTCAATGGTGTTCATTACCTGGGCAATATCCAGATCATTCTCACTCATTACTTCAGAAGGACGCTCCTCAAAGTCCTCATTAGAAAGCAGTTCATTCTTATTCATTTGATCATCCATAACTATCAATTAGAAAATAAAGAGTTAAATACTGAACCGACAACAGAATGTTTCTCCAAATCTATCTCAGGATACTCGATGTATCCGGCATCCTTCATATTAGACAGGACGAAATTATCCCGTTGAGTCTTATAATCCTCCCAATAGCCGCCAAAGACCATCCAGGTTATAAATATCCACAAGAGGAAACCCAACGGCCAGACGGTCCACCGAAGCCATGTAGCCCAATCATACCAGCCGGGGACAAAATACCATAGTACAATAACCGCTATGCCGGCTAACAGATAACCAAGCGATCTGAATTTAAGATTGTTCACCCTCTTCTTACGGCTATAGTAAGCATCATACCAGTCATTACGGTCTATCAGCTGCTGTACCACGGAATGAACGGTTTCCTTTGAGGGAAGGCTCAATGGATTGTCAAAAGCCGACAACATAGTATATACAAGTGACGAATCCAACAAGCAGAATAGCGTCGAACCGGAAATCTGTTCCACGTCCGGTGACAATGCCTGTAGGAAAGCCTGTACCGGATTCTCGCCTGCGGCATCGGAGACAAAGTTGATAACAGTGAAATTGTTGGTATAAGGCGTCGGACGCTCATCACCGGAGGTCTGCTCGTCATTCTCCCACGCATCATACTCCTTATCTAGATAATGGGCTACAAGCAACACATAGCACGAAGTCTTAAAGCTGTAGAGCATCTTCTCTTGTACTTTCATAAGCATATCCATATTGATCTTCTCCAGATCAGATATCTTATACATGTGCGTAGCTCGCTGCTTTATGATCTTCTTCAAGTTTTCATTCACCTTCTCTGCGAGAGGTATGATTCGTCTCAGCGAATTATGCTTGGTTCGCGCCAACCTCTGTTTCTGTTCCATCAGCTTGTCAAGATACTGATTATGCTTATAGGTGGAATAGCCAGCGCCGATGGCATTAATTCCACTGGCAGCAAGATTAGCATACATGCCGATCTTACGAAGGGTCTTATCACTGACATGTCCCTTGGTAGCCTCCATTGCTATCTGACCCATTAAGGTCACTGTCGAAGCCATCATACCAAACGAGCTGTCTATCTGGCTTCCGAGAGCAGATAACTGGGTCTGCAATTCATTCTCTACCTGTCGCAACTCATTGACATAACTGTCAATCTGCTGCAAGATAGGATCGGCTTGCAAGCCATGATTAGCCGTAACCATTTCTTTTCCGTTTTTTGTCATATCACTAACTGTTGCTTTATCCTATACGTTATCTTCTCACCCAACCTCTTCCGCCGTTGCGTGAGTAATAAAGTCCTTTAGAGGTATTGGCATAAAGGGTACCGCTATCTTCCTGTAAATTCAAGAACTCGCCATACGAGGAGCCATTGGTACAACGGATCACCCAAGAGCGTCCCTGATTGCCTGAATAGTATAGACCCTTGGAGGTACAGGCGATAATCTCATTGCCGAAGACCATAAGATCACGAAAGATCCCACACTGGTCGCTGCTGTAACGGGTCACCCACGAACGTCCGCCATTCTTGGAACATTCGATGGTATTCTTTGGTTGATTGAAGCGCAGTAGCTCGCTTCCAAGATTTATCATCTGCGGCATAATATAAAATCTTAAAATCATACATACCTTACACACCTTCTACAACAAGGTGCGTATCATTAAATGCAAAAATAGCCGGGTGGTGAGCGACATTCCTGCACACCATGGAAGTATTTTGGCATTATTATGAAAAGAATTGGTTTACCCGATAAATATAGGGAGGTTAGGCATATATAGTTTTGTAAGCCTGAAAAGGAAGGATTAGATATCCGTCATCCCCTTGAGAGAAGTTCTGAAAGCCTTAATTCCAGCGAAGGCTTTTGTCGCCTTGTTCACACAGAAATTCAAGACCTCATTATAACGGTCATACAGCGTGTGGGCGATTTTTGAATCGAAATATCTACTTTGGCATATCAGCATCTTTCTGGCCATCAGGTCTACCTCTTTGCCCCAAACAGGAAAATCACGGATGGTCACGATAACATAGGGCTCCTTGGATTCCCCTCCTTGTATTCTACTCTGGCCGACTCGGCAAGGCATATAAGGATAAAGGGGCTTTTTTCTCTTCACCGACTGCCCTTACACCTAAAAGTATTTCTGACGGCAGTATCAGGCTCACCCGATAAACCCAGATCGGTCATTAGAGATTTT
>HF988593.1:0-29753 GCA_000431975.1 Prevotella sp. CAG:924
CATTTAGTTATTACTTATAAATGTGTCTACCTATGTCAGTATAAGACAAGGTATGCATTTTTGTTTGTATTGATTTTGTCTTTGTTCTCACATAGTAATGTCATTAAGGTGTAACTGATTTGAAATGCCACAGGTTTACTTTTGTAAACAAAACTAGATTAAATTTATAAAATCAAAAGTAAAAATGGATGGTAAATCTTTAATTATTAGTGCTTTCTTTTGTGGTATGTGCCTGGCTTCAGGTGCTCAGGAAGCAATGTTGCGTTTCAATGGGAAGGTGACAGACCAAAGCGGTAAGGGAATACCTGGTGTGGTGGTAAATGACGGTGTGCATTTTACCAAGACAGACAAGCTGGGAGCATGGGCATTGAATTCGGATACGACAATCAGTAAATTTGTAGCAATATCTACTCCGGCTGCGTATGTTTTGCCACAGCAGGACGGGTTGGCTACAGGACATTATATTGCGGTACGTGACTTGGCTCAAGCAGGCGGAAAGTATGATTTCGTATTGGAGAAGCGGAAGCAAGCAGACGGACGTTTCCATTATATAGCCATATCGGATCCTCAGGTGAAAAATGAAAAACAACTGAAGCGCTGGTGTCAGGAAACGGTACCCGATTTGAAAGAAGTTATCGATTCTTTAAAGCAGTCGCGTGAAGTAGTTGCCATGACCTTGGGTGATTTGGTGTGGGACAACATGCCATTGTTCGATGAATATCAAGAGTCGGTAAAAAATACCGGTGCTGTTTTCTTCCAATGCATCGGAAACCACGATTTCGATAAGCAATACCAAGACCTTCACAATATGGCGATGGGCACTCCGGTATACGGTGAAAGGATATACGGAAGCTATTTCGGTCCCACCGATTATTCGTTTAATATCGGTAAGGCGCACATTGTAACGATGAAAGACATCAACTATGTGGGTGGGAAGAATTATGTAGAAAGCCTTACAGGGCAGCAGTTGGAATGGCTGAAGAAGGATTTAAGTTATGTGTCCAAAGGAAGTCTGGTTATCTTGAACCTGCATGCGCCGGTATGGAATAAAGTGTCGCCGGGCGGAAATGTCCGTAACGCAGACGCTCTGAAAGAGGTGCTGAAAGATTATAAGGTGCATGTGTTCTCCGGTCATACGCATTTTTTCCAAAACAACGAAGTGACGCCTACGCTTTACGAGCACAATATCGGCGCAGCCTGTGGCGGCTGGTGGGCTGGCTGGGTAAACCAGTGTGGTGCGCCCAATGGCTATATGGTAGTAGATGTAGATGGCGATAATGTGAAATGGCATTACAAGGCAACGCGCCGCGATTTCGCTTATCAGTTCCGTATATATAATAAAGGAGAGTTTACGGCTCAAAGCAGTTTTGTGGTAGCCAATGTCTGGGACTGGGACAGTGCTTGCCGTGTGGTATGGTATCAGGATGGCAAGCCGATGGGGGATATGGAACAGTTTGTCGGTTCGGATGAAGAGCGTGCTTCACAACTGAAAGACCGTAGCCAGGCTGAACCTACGGCTCACTTGTTCCGTGCCATGCCTTCCGACGGTGCCAAACAAATCAAAATAGAGTTTACCAACCGTTTCGGCGAAGTCTATACACAGACTATCAGCCTGTGACATCCTTGAAGGCTGTTATTTTTCGTGTAAATACACATTCTTAACCAATAAATAATGAGAACATTACAATCTGTAGTTTTGTTCCTGATATTGGTCTTGGCGGGAAGCAATGTGACGCTTTCTGCACAGAACCGGACCATATCGGGAAAAGTGTTGGATGCAAACGATGAACCTCTTATTGGGGTGACGGTTGCGGTTGAAAGTTCTACTATCGGAGCGATAACCGATGTGGATGGTACATTTTCGATTCAGGTGCCACAAGGAAAGGTCACTTTGAATGTATCGTATGTAGGTTTTGCCGCACAAAAAGTGACGGTGGCACCCAATCAGAAAAGTGTTACGGTGCATCTGAGTGAGGATGCGGTTTTGTTGAATGAGACCGTGGTTGTGGGATATGGCAAGCAGAAGAAAGTAAATCTTACGGGAGCTGTATCTACGGTGAACGGCGATGAACTGGAACACCGCGTGACGACTTCGCTCAGCAATATGCTGCAAGGTACGGTGGCTGGTTTGAACGTAACCACTTCTTCGGGCGTACCGGGAAGCTCGGCTACTATCAATGTGCGTGGTGTGACATCTATCAACGATGCCGAACCGCTGGTGTTGATAGACGGTGCGGTAGGCGAGATAGACCGCATCAATCCCAACGATGTAGAATCAATCTCCGTAATTAAAGACGCATCGGCTGCCGCTATTTACGGTGCACGTGCAGCCTTTGGTGTGATTTTGGTGACTACCAAGTCCGGAGCTGCTAAAGACGGGAAAGCTACGGTGCATTATAGCGGACGTTTCGGCTGGCAGGCACCTACCACTTCTACCGACTACGAAACGACCGGTTATTGGTCGGTATATACTATCAACAAGTTCTGGCAAGCCAATTCGGGTACATTGTATGTCGATTATACAGACCAGGACATGCAGGAGTTGCTGGACCGTGTGAACGACAAGACCGAGAACCCCGACCGCCCGTGGGTGGTAGAAGACGTACGTAACGGACGCCGCCAGTGGGTATATTATGGAAACCACGACTGGTGGCACGAATTGTACCGCGATAATCGTCCGATGCAGCAGCACAACCTTTCTGTCAGCGGCGGAAAAGACGATATCAAGTATTATTTGTCTGGCTCATTCGACAAGCAGACCGGTATCTTGCGCGAAAATCCGGATGTGTACCGGAAATACAACTTACGCTCGAAGATTGACTTCCGGATTAATAAGTGGTTTACGATGTCGAACAATACGTCGTTCTACAGTTCGCAATACAGCTACTTGGGCGATGGCAGTGTAGAAAATACGTTGGCATACAGTGCCCGCCACGCTTTGGCTTGTTTCCCGCAGAAGAATCCCGATGGTTCGTGGTTGTATAGTACACCTTATCTGAATTATAAGGTGGCAAATGGCCGTCATATTCTGTTGGGCGAAGATTCACACCGCAATGTAGAACGAGGTACAGACTTTTCGAATACAACCCGTTTGGTTTATTCTCCGATAAAGGAACTGAGCTTTACGGGCGACTTCACATACCGTTTGTATCAGACACGCAATACAAGCCGTTCCAATCCGATGTATTACCGTGAATATCCCGATGGCGAACTGCTTTCGTATGCTACCGGTGCCGGTGCCAACCGTTTGGATGAATCGGTGAATACGAGCAATTATTATTCGACGAACATCTTCGGTAATTATACCGATACGTTTAACGATGCGCATCATTTGACCGTAGTAGCCGGTATGAACTACGAAGCATGGAAGAGCAAAAACATTTCGGCATACGGTGAAAACCTAGTATCTGCCGACCTGGACGATTTGGACTTGGTAGGTCAGAATGCCGAGGGTGCTACCATTACCGGTGTAGGCGGCGGACAGAACGAGTATGCTTTGTTAGGTATCTTCGGCCGTATCAACTACGATTACAAGAGCCGTTACCTGTTCGAAGTGAGCGGGCGTTACGACGGTACTTCCCGTTTTGCGAAAGGCAACCGCTGGGGATTCTTTCCTTCGGCTTCTGTAGGATGGCGCATTTCGGAAGAGCCTTTGGGAGAATGGCGCATTGCGGAAGAGCCTTTCTTCCTGCCTGCACGCCGTTTGGTTGACAACTTGAAAATCAGGGCTTCTTTCGGTAGCCTGGGCAATCAGAATGTGTCTTCTTATTACACCTTCGCGCGTCTGGTATCTATCGCCAATCTGAATTATACGTTTGGTGAAGGAAGCGTATTGCCCAAATATTCTACGTTGGGTGCTCCGATTGCTTCGGACATGACATGGGAAACCGCCCAGCAATGGGACTTCGGTTTCGACTTGACGATGCTGGGCAACCGCTTGAACTTGACGGTAGACGGTTATATACGTGATACCCGCGATATGTTGACCGACGGTGTGGAACTGCCTTCTGTCTATGGAGCGAGTATGCCGGAGATGAATGCTGCCGACTTGCGTACGAAAGGATACGAAATCACCTTGAACTGGCATGACCAGTTGACGCTGGGAGGCAAACCGTTTGAGTACAGCATCGGGGTTAACCTGAGCGACTACAAGAGCATTGTTACGAAATATGATAATCAGGACAAGACTTTTGCCCGAGACTTTTATGAAGGTATGGAAATCGGTGAAATCTGGGGATTCGTGACCGACGGGCTTTTCCAAACCGATGAAGAAGCACAGGCATACGCCGACCAAGTAGACTTGACTTATGTATTGAAAGGGCAAACCGGAGGCTGGCAAGCCGGTGACGTGAAGTTTGTCGATTTGAATGGTGACAATAAGGTAAATATCGGAAGCAATAATGTGAATGCTCCGGGCGACCGTAAGATACTCGGTAATTCGTTGCCTTCGCTTTCTTACGGTATTACGGCAAGCGTGCGTTGGAACGGCATTGATGTATCGGCGTTCTTCCAGGGGACAGGCAATCATTATTGGTATCCCGACGGAGAATCCATGCCTTTCTGGGGAGCTTACTCTTATCCGTACCTGTCTTTCTTGCAAAAGGATTTCTTACAAGATGTATGGTCAACAGATAATACAGATGCTTATTTCCCGCGTGCAATGGCTTATTCGGCATCAAGCGGTGTGTTGAGCAATATAAACGACCGTTATTTGCAGAATATACGTTACCTGCGTTTCAAGAATCTGACCGTAGGTTATACCTTGCCGCAACAGTGGACGCAGAAAGCCGGCATAGAGTCAGTACGCGTATATTTTACGGGTGAAAATCTTTGCTATTGGTCTCCGTTGAAGAA
Source organism: Prevotella sp. CAG:924 (assembly GCA_000431975.1). Lineage (GTDB taxonomy): Bacteria > Bacteroidota > Bacteroidia > Bacteroidales > Bacteroidaceae > Prevotella. The sequence goes on from HF988593.1 coordinate 4,855, forward strand.
ACATTCGAAATATGTAGACCCGGAAGGGGCTATCGATCGTAGCGGAGCTTATAACAATGCTTTCTATCCGTGGCAGAAGTCATTCCTGTTCGGTATCGATGTCACTTTCTAACATGAATTTTTAAACAGAAGAGAAAAAACGATTATGAAAAATAGAAATATCTTTATAGCACTTGCATTGTTTGCCGGACTTTCATCGTGTGACGACTGGATAGATAAAAGCCCTTTGAGTGATATAACGGAAGAAAATTATTTCAGGACCGAGACCGACCTGCAGCTTTTCAGCAACGGTTTTTATAACAGTATCCTGAATAAATCACCGTATGACGAGCAGAGCGATGTGTATGTACAGCAAGAACTTTCCGACGAGATGTTGGGCGGAGAAAACCGCATCGTTCCTGCCAGCGGAGGAGGATGGAGCTGGACGGCATTGCGTAGTGTCAATACGCTGCTGGGCAATGTAGATAAATGTGAAGATGCGGAGGCGGCTGTGAAATATACGGCGGTGGCACGTTTCTTCCGTGCCTACTTCTATTATGATAAGGTAAAGCGTTTCGGCGATGTGCCTTGGTATGACAAGGAATTGTTTTCGGATGACCCCGACCTGTACAAGGCACGCGATTCGCGCGAACTGGTGATGACCAATATGCTTGCCGACATCGATTATGCTATCGAGAACCTGCCTACCAAGGAGGAAGAGACCAGCAGTCCTTTCCGTGTAAACCGCTGGGCGGCACTGGCGTTGAAGTCCCGCTTCTGTCTGTACGAAGGTACATACCGGAAATATCATAACCTGACTTTGGAGGGGAATGATTATGCGTATTATCTGCAACAGGCAGCGGATGCGGCAGAAGAATTGATTAATAGCGGCGAATATCATTTGTATTCGACCGATAATCCGGAAGAAGACTATCTGATGCTTTTTGCCGAAGAAGATGCCAATCCCGATGAATACATCCTTGCCATCAAGTTCGATTACGGCATGAGCGTTTACCACAATGCGACGGCACATACGTTGGTGCCCACCCAAGGACGTCCGGGCCTGACCCGTAAGTTTGTCAATACGTATCTGATGAAAGACGGAACACGTTTTACCGACCGTGAAGGATGGGAAACCATGCCGTTTACCGAAGAAGTGAAAGACCGCGACCCGCGTCTGGCACAAAGCATCCGTACTCCGGGGTATCACCGTATCGGGCAGACAGACATCCTGGCTCCCGATTTGTCGGTTAGTGTAACAGGATACCAGCCGATAAAATATGTGCAAGACCCGTCGGCTTCGGGCGGTCAGGTAGACCGTAACGACCGTTCTACCTGCGACCTTCCTGTATTCCGTCTGGCTGAAGTCATGCTGAATTTTGCTGAGGCTAAGGCAGAACTGGGAACATTGACGCAAGAAGATTTGGATAAGTCGGTGAATGAAATCCGTGACCGCGTAGGTATGCCGCATTTGGATATGGCTCAGGCTAATGCAAATCCCGATAGTTACCTGTCGTCTGCCGATTACGGCTATACCAATGTGACCGGAAGCAATCAAGGGGTTATCTTGGAAATCCGTCGCGAGCGTGCCATTGAGTTGGCTCAGGAAGGTTTCCGTTTCGATGACTTGGTGCGCTGGAAAGCGGGTGCTTGCATCAACCAGTCTATTATGGGCATGTATTTCCCCGGTGCAGGTGAATACGACTTGAGCGGCGACGGTCAGATTGACGTGGTTTTGTATGATGAAGGCGATACAGAACCCGAAGTGCCCGATGCGCAGGTATATCAGATTGGGTCGGACATTATTCTGTCGGAAGGCGATCATGGGTATGTCGATTATCATCACGATATTGTACGTACGGCTTTCAATGAAGAGCGTGATTACCTGTATCCGATACCTATCAACGAACGGTCGCTGAATCCGAATCTGACTCAGAACCCGGGTTGGAACGACGGATTGTCTTTCTAATGAATAGTAATAAATAGTGAACGGTGAATAGCGGCGATGTCTTTTATCGTCGCTATTCACTGTTTAAGTAAGTATGCAAAATGAAATGATATTATCAGAAACACAGATTTTCGCAGATTAGCGCAGATTAAGAACAAATAATTAGAAAATGTATGATGGGTTTAATAAGTATATCTATTGTCTGAAATGTTTCTGTGATCGTGATTTTACTGAGAAATACATTCGTTCTTACAATGGTCGTCGTTCGCGTATAATTTTGTCGAATCTGCATTATGTTATTGTTCTGCAGAATTGTAATATGATTGAAACAGTTGTGTAAATTGGGGTGATTACCTTCGCGGCCAGAAAAATAAACCATTCAATTTGTACAAGTATGAAGAGAATTTATTTGTTTGCACATGCCATTGCGGCATTATTGCTTCTTACGTCTTTCAGCTGTACGGCGAAGGCTGTCGGTGTGGAAAGACCGAAACTAGTGGTCGGAATAGTTGTCGACCAGATGCGTTGGGACTATCTTTACCGTTACTATAGTCTTTTTGGCGAGGGCGGTTTCAAACGCCTGATGAACGAGGGATTCAGCTGTGAAAACACAATGATCAATTATGTGCCGTCGGTGACGGCTGTCGGACATACGGCGATCTTCACCGGCTCGGTTCCTTCCGTGCATGGTATAGCTGGTAATAATTTCCTGCTGAATGGAAAGATGACGTATTGTTGTGCAGATTCTACAGTGCGGTCGGTGGGCAGTACATCGGATGAGGGCATGATGTCTCCCCGCAATCTGCTGACAACCACTATTGGTGACGAGCTGAAGATAGCCACAGACTTTAAGGCGAAGGTGATCGGAGTGTCTTTGAAAGACCGGGCTGCTATTCTTCCGGCAGGTCATTCTGCAGACGGTGCCTACTGGATGGATTATACGACGAGTACGTTCATCAGTAGTACTTACTATATGGACAAGCTGCCTCGCTGGGTTGTCAATTATAATAAGACCATCGGTAAGGTCTCAAAAGATGATATCTGTTATACACCACTTGGGAACAAATTGACTGAGGAGATGGCGAAGGCTGCCGTGACAGGTGAAGGGTTGGGAAGTGACGATGTCACCGATTTGCTGACAGTAAGTTTCTCATGCACCGATTTGGTCGGTCACAAGTATGGTACACATAGTGACGTCACGCGTGATATCTATGTTGATCTTGACCGGCGTCTGGCTGACTTGTTCAACTACCTTGACCAGACGGTAGGGAAAGGCCAGTATTTGACTTTTGTGGCAGCTGATCATGGAGCTGCCAATAATATATTGATGCTGAATGCTCATGGTATTCCTGCAGAAGGCTTCTTCCCAAGCAAAGTGAAAGAGGAGCTGAATCGTTATCTTAAAACTAAATTCAATACCACGACTGATCTGGTGCGTTGTATTGATAGTTATAAGGTGTTTATCGATCATGAGGCAGTGAAGCGTCTGACGGCTGATCTTGATGATGTGAAAGCGGCAGCCGTCGACTGGTTGAAGCAGGATGAGCAGTTCGCTTATGTCGTTGATCTTGACCACGTCAATGACGCTGTCTTGCCTGCTGTGATCCGCGAGAAGATCATCAACGGATACAACAGCCGTCGCAGTGGAGACATCCAGTTGGTGATGCGTCCTGCCTATTACGAGATAGAAGGTGACAAGGTGGATGGTGGCACCACACATGGTGTGTGGAATCCTTATGATGCACACATTCCTTTCTTGTTGATGGGATGGCATGTCGCACCGGGCAAGACGTATGAGAAAGTGTCAATCACAGATATTGCTCCTACAGTGTGTGCTATGATCAATATCCAGATGCCAAATGGTTGCATTGGAAATCCCGTGATCAAGGTCACTGACCGTTGAGGTTTAGACTGGCCAATAGGGTGTCCATTGCATTTACATCTACTGTACCCTGCACCACACGGCCTTCTTTGTCGATAAGATATAGTGTGGGAATCCATTTTACATTGTATGCCGTGGAAAGAGTACTTTCTTTCCACGGCTTTAATTCGCAGTACTGAATCCAGTCCAGTCCATTGTCATGAATGTATTGTTGCCACTGCTCTTTGTCGGTGTCAAACGATACTCCGACAAACACTACGCCGAGAGGGGCATAGGTGGCATACAATCGTTTCATGTTTTCGGTCTCTTTCTGGCAGTCAGGACACCAGGATGCCCAGAATTCTATCATGACATACTGTCCTTGCAGCGAACTGAGAGTAAAGCCTTCCGGATGGCTGTCAGTGTAGATCATGAAGTCGGGAGCTGGCGTGCCTTTCTGTAATAGGCCACTTCCATATTCGTCGGTGTCGTCTCCGCCTATCGTGCAAGAGGTGAGACAGAATGCCGCCACGACAGTGGCTATAAGTTTAGTGATAAAATGATAGATCATATTTGTATTTGTTATATGGAGAGCTTGCTGCGGCTCTCGGATATATGGGATTGGTGAGGTATAACCTTATATGCAAAAATAAAACATTTGCTTGATTTTTGCAAGGGATATGGCTCATATCTTTCCAAGGCATTCCGTCCGTGGGTGTACTGCAACTCCCAGGTATGGTTGTCAGACTTTATTGTCATCAAATTTAAAATAGCCATATAAAGCTTTTAATGAAACTCTATATGGCTATTTTTGTTGGAGAAGTCCCGATTTGTTACTTTCTCACACTGTATGCCTATCTTTTAATATCCTGCGTATAAGTGGGTAGGGCTGTCAGTCTTTATTTTTTCCAGAATCTGTGAGTAATGTCGGTGAATTCTCCTTCTTTCGTCTGCTTGTACAGTCGTTGGTTGGTGGTACGACTTTTCAGAGCGCCCAAATGCTCGATGTAAGGTCCCACCTTTATATAATCGAAATCACTTTTGCACACCGCGGAAGATATCCGCACACGGCCGGTGTACCAGCCCACTTTTGTTTTCGGATGGTTGTGATGTAGATAGCGTGCAAGACGGTCGACCTCTTCCGGCTCGGCATCGCCACCCATAAAGCAGATGCAGGTGATATCATTACCATAGTCACGGACAAAACTGTCGAGAACCTCTGGAGTAAGCGGTTCGCCTGTGTCGCTCCAAAGATAAGAGCTGTGGCAGCCGGGACAGCGGCAGGGACAGTTGGAGATGTTGACGGCGAGGGTTACCTCATCGGGTATTTCCTGAAATACCACCCCTGTATTGACGTATTTAAGCATGATGATGAATATGGGTGTTGATGTTGGTGAATCATGTCGATATATAATGATGAGCAGCCCGTCCGGAATGGATGCGGGCTGCCGTGGTCTTATTCGCAGGCTGCCATTTTTTCTTTGCCGGCATAGTAACGGCGTGCGGCTTCTTCCTGTCGTGCCGCAGAGAAGTTGCTCACGCGCTTGAGATAGCCGATGATGCGCGTCATATAGTCGACGTTCTTGCTGTGGCAGTGAGGGCACTCCTTGAGGTAGCGCTTATCGATGTGTCCACAGTCGTTACAGATCGTATTAGGAATGTTGAACGTGAAATAGTTGCATCCTTCTTTGGCAGCCACTTTCAGGAGCTGGCGGTACTGTGCCTTTGACAGATGCTCTTCGAGGTTCATGTGGAGCGCCGAACCACCAGTAAGGTGCTTGATGTAGGGCGCACCGTGGAGCTTGAATTTATCGAGAATGTTGAGGGAATCATCCTCTACGACATAGAAATAGCTGTTATAGCAGTCGCGGGGTACGAAATAGCCGTCTTCACGGTCCCATTTGGCATGCTTCACGCCCACATTCTCGGCGGGGATCATCTCGCAGTTGAACATCACGTCCTTGGTGCGATACTGCTTATTGTATTTTTCTACCAGTCCGAGCACGGTCTGGACAAAGGCCAGGTAGTCGGGATTGTCGTTGATCTGAAGCCCCATGAATTCGGCAGCCTCCACCAGTCCGTTGATGCCAATGGTGAGATACTGGCGGCCGATGTTGATATATCCTGCGTCGAAAAGAGGGAGCATGCCATGGCGTTGCAGCTCCTTCAGATTCTCATTGTAGGCCAGTTGTACCTTATGGGTGAGGTCGATGACGTCGGAGAGGAATTCCTTGTAGTCCAGTTTGTTGTTTACGGCATACTGGATGCAACGGTTGAGATTGATAGTCAGCACGCTCTTCGAGCCGGTAGACACGCCTCCGGCACCTAGGGTGTAGCTGAAACCATTGTCCTGTATCTCATTCCTCAGTCGGCAGCAGGAGCTGAGAGAGTCGGCGTTGTCACTCATATAGGTGAAGAACGAGTGTCCCTCAGCATACATTTCTGCGGTGAAGTCGCCCCATTCTTTGTCGATGACGTCGCCATCTTTGGCCAGCAAAGCCATAGTCTCTACGGGGAAGGTGAGTACGGCTTTGGTGCGCTCTTTGTTGAACCACTTCATGAAGCGTTTCTGCAGCCAGCTGAGGCTTTCCCAGTCGGGTTGGCTGCCGTCAGGGAAGTAGAAATTGCCGAAGAGACTTTCGAAATAAGGCTTGTCATAGTAAGCGATATTCCAGAACACTGCCTGGTAATTGCGTGCTCCGGTAGGTTGGTTGATGGAGTAGACGATCTGTTCGAAGCAATCGGTGATCACCTTGTCGATGGTACGGTGCTTGAGTGAGAGGTCAACCACTTTGTCGGCTTCCTTCCAGTAGTCCTTGCCGTATTCCAGGCCGATGAAGTAGTTGAGGTACATCAGAAACTCAGGAGTGGCACAGGCACCGCTGAGCATGCTTGACACCATGAATACCATGTTGACGAATCCGCCGCAGAACGATTTCAGATTGGTCGGTGCGGTAGAGTTGCCACCGATGGAGGTGGTGCCTCCGATGAGCCAGGGATACATGGTGATGGAGGCACAATAATTGGCCAGACTGGTCTCGTCGTTTTTATAGATGAAGTGGTGGTTGAGCAGGTTGAGATATTTGTCGGCCAACTCCTTACCGTACATCTTTTTAATGCGGTCGGTGAGGAGGCGTCGGTTCAAACGGATGAAGTTCGACTTGGGTAGCTCGCCAATGAGCGTGGCGATGTTTTTGTGCTCCACATTGGCATTTGCGTCATATTTTGATCCTGTGGCAGCATTGGAAGCGTCGCAATAGTCGGTAAGGAATTTCAGCTTCTCCATCGTTTCACGATCCTCAGTGTGGCGTTGGCGGTAGAGCATAAAGCTCTTGGCTACTTTGTAGAACCCTTCTTTCATTAAGGCTTCTTCTACTTGGTTTTGTATGTCTTCCACCTTGATACCCTCGTGTATATCTAAATGACTGATAATCTTGGATATACATCCTAGGTCGGCAGGCTCGTTCACGGAGTTGAACGCCTTGAGGATGGCGTTCATGATCTTGTCGAGACTAAAGCGCTCTGCAGTGCCGTCCCGCTTTGTGATAGTGAAGTTTTTGATTTCCATTGATGTTTTAATTGGCAGACTATATGATAAATCTCTTTAAGGAAGTCGTCGGTTTTGGACAACTTTTTTAGAGACGTCGGAGAAAAAGTTATCCGTTTTGTCTCATTTCGGCTGCAAAGGTAAAACAAAAAATGGATACTTCGGCTTGATCTTGATAAAAAAATAGGAGTTACATAAAATCTTCATCTGCGTGACATATCTTCTCCCATCTCTACTTTCTTTACCTTGCGGAAAAGGTCGGAGGCGAAGACCAGGTCATTCAGTTTCTCATTGGTTGCGGACATGACATCGTTTTTCGTACCGGTCCATTCTTTATGGCCATTGTAGATGAAGATGATGTTCTCACCGATACCCATCACAGAGTTCATGTCATGTGTGTTGATGATAGTAGTGATATTGTATTCCTTTGTGATGCTGGACAGAAGTTCGTCTATGACAAGGGAAGTTTTCGGATCGAGACCGGAGTTGGGTTCGTCGCAGAAGAGATATTTGGGGTTGAGGACTATGGCGCGTGCGATAGCGACACGTTTCTGCATACCGCCGGAGATCTCATTGGGATATTTGTTGGCGGCGTCAAGCAGTCCTACACGTTCAAGACACTCCAGTGTACGGCGTTCGCGTTCCCGGCTGTTCTTGTTAGAAAACATATCAAGAGGAAACTGAACGTTCTCCTGTACGGTGAGTGAGTCGAAAAGAGCAGCGCCTTGGAAAGTCATACCGATCTCGCGGCGGAGCATGACGCGCTCTTTCTTTGTCATGTCGACAAAGTTGCGTCCGTCGTAGAGAATGCTGCCCGAGGTGGGAGAGAGCAGGCCGACGAGATTTTTCATCAGTACGGTTTTTCCCGAGCCGGATTGCCCGATGATCAGGTTGGTCTTACCGGTCTCAAACGTGGCGTTGATATTTTTAAGCACCGTCTTGTTGCCAAACGATTTTGTGAGATCTTTTACTTCTATCATAGTTGCGTTGAAGAATTATAGAAAATTGGGCATCTTTTCAGCTGAGAAGCTGCGTAAGGAAAACATCGGAGAAGAGGATGAGCACAGAGGAACTGACGACGGCGTCGGTGGACGCCTTGCCCACTTCTACGGAACCGCCTTCTACGGTGTAGCCCATGTAGCTGGAGACGCTGGCGATGATGAAGGCGAAGAACTCACTCTTGATGATACTCATCCAGACGAACCAGTCGTTGAACGAATGGAGCAGACCTTGGGTCAGATCATCGGGTGACATCATGTGACCGATGAAGGCTGTGGCATAAGCACCGGCGATTCCCATCGCCATGGAGAAGATGACGAGGAAAGGCATGATAGTTATCAGCCCCATGATCTTCGGCAGAATGAGATAGTTGGCTGAGTTGACACCCATGATGTCAAGGGCATCGATCTGTTGTGTCACACGCATTGTGCCAAGTTCTGAAGCGATATTGCTACCCACCTTTCCGGAGAGGATCAGACACATGATGGAACTGGAAAATTCGAGCAGCATGATCTCACGTGTGGTGTAGCCGGTCACCCAGCGGGGCATCCATGGTGATTGGATGTTGACCTTCATCTGGATACAGATAACAGCTCCGATGAAGAAAGATATCAGAAGTACGATGCCGATAGAGTCAACACCGAGTTGTGACATTTCTTTCACATATCGTTTTAGAAACATACGGAAGCGGTCGGGGCGGGTGATGGAGCGTCCCATGAGTATGAGGTAACTGCCGAATGTGGTGAGCCACTTGTATAAAAGTCTATAGATGAGCATTTTTTTTATTTATTGATGTGCCGGATGAAGGAGGGAAGTGGAATCTCCTATGGGGAGGAGACGGTGAAACAAATGCGTGGTACTGCTACTTTTCCAACTTCTTATCAACCGGCGTTCTGACTGCAAAAGTAATCATTAATCCGTTAAAAACTGCTTCGTAATCAATAGTTTTTAGCATTAAAAACGTTATTCGGTGATTTTTTAGTATTTTTGTAGCCCAAACTATTTTTTAAGATGACAGAAGAAAAGAAGGCGGGAAAGGAGCACTCGCAGGCTATCCGTATTCCTGAAGAGATCGCGGCACTTTCGCCCGAGGAGGTGGAGGCACGTCTTGCCGGTAAACTGAAACACAAGGAGCTTCATTCGGAAGGCTTAGTAAAGCGTTATGGTAAGCGAACCGTGGCCCAGGATGTGACGTTTAATGTGAAGCAGGGTGAGATCGTCGGCTTGCTGGGGCCTAATGGTGCCGGTAAGACAACGTCGTTTTATATGACTACCGGACTGGTGATTCCAAACGAGGGTCATGTGTTCATTGACGACCAAGAGATCACGGAATATCCCGTGTACAAACGAGCCCGTGCGGGTATCGGTTACTTGCCTCAGGAAGCCAGCGTGTTTCGTAAGTTGAGCGTTGAGGATAATATCATGTCGGTATTGGAGATGACTTCGCTCTCCCATCAGCAACAGCTTGATAAACTCGAAAGCCTGATCGCAGAGTTTCGTCTCAATAAAGTGCGTAAGAACAAAGGTGACCGTTTGTCAGGAGGCGAGCGCCGTCGTACGGAGATCGCCCGTTGTCTGGCTATCGACCCGAAGTTCATCATGCTGGACGAGCCGTTCGCCGGTGTCGACCCTATTGCAGTGGAAGATATCCAACATATTGTATGGAGACTGAAATATCGCAATATAGGTATTCTTATCACTGACCATAATGTGCAAGAGACTTTGTCTATCACTGACAGGGCCTATTTGCTGTTCGAAGGACGCATCCTCTTCCAGGGACTGCCAGAAGAGTTGGCCGCCAATAAAGTGGTCCGCAAAAACTATCTGAGCGAGAACTTTGTCTATCGCAAGTTTCAGAGCGATGAGGAGGATCGTGCTTTTGCACTTGAGGCACGTAAGGAATTGCTTGCTGAACTGGAACGGTAAGAGACGATAAAGGAATATAAAACTTTTCCTTCAGGTCGTAGGGTAGAATAGAGCAGAAGAGATTCCTGTTGGTTAAAAAATTGCATTTTTCTCCTTATTATTAGGTAATATGGTGAAAATTAGGTAACTTTGCGCCCGCGAAATTGTAAACTCGTGCAAAGGGTGGTGCTGTTGTGGCACCATATTGAGGCAAGGACTTCAGAAGTAATATCAAATAAAAATTAATATAATTAATCAATCAAGATGAATATTTCATTCGAATGCCCCGATAAGGTCAACGGACTGATGACCATCACTATCGAGGAGGCTGATTTCAGCGCAGACGTAGAGAAGACGCTTAAGGATTATCGTAAGAAGGCTAATTACCCCGGTTTCCGTCCTGGTCAGGTACCTATGAATCTGATCCGTCGTCAGTACGGTAGCGCTGTGAAGATGGACGTGATCAACAAGAAGTTGGGTGAGTCACTCCAGAAATATCTTAGTGACAACAACATCAATATGATCGGTGAGCCCCTCGCTTCTGAGAAGCAGGAGCCGCAGGATCTGGAGAAGGACGCTCCTTATACTTTCGTATTCGATATCGCTGTAGCTCCTGAGTTCGATGTTACTCTGGGCCAGGATGACACCGTAGACTACTACGACATCACTGTTGACGACAAGGTGATCGACGATCAGGTGAGCGCTATCGCATCGCGTGCCGGCAAGTATGAGCAGGTAGACGACTATCAGGATAATGATATGTTGAAGGGTGATCTGCGCGAGCTGGATGCCGAGGGCAATACGCTCGAGGGTGGCATCACTGTTGAGGGTGCTGTACTCATGCCTAGCTATATCAAGGTTGACGATCAGAAGAAGCTCTTCGATGGTGCCAAGAAGGGCGATATCATCACTTTCAATCCCCGCAAGGCTTATCCTGAGAGTGACGTAGAGGTAAGCTCACTGTTGAAGATCAAAAAAGAAGAAGTTGCCGCTCATACGGGTGACTTCAGTTTCCAGATCACAGAGATCAGCCGTTTCAAGACTCATGAGGTGAATCAGGAGCTCTTCGACCTGGTACTTGGTAAGGACGAGGTGAAGACAGAAGAGGATTTCCGCAAGAAACTCGGTGAAATGGTGAAGGAGCAGCTTGACAAGAGTGCAGACTTCCGCTTCCTTTATGACGTACGTGCGTATGCAGAGAAGAAGGTAGGTGATCTGGCCTTCCCCGATGCTTTACTCAAGCGTATTGTTAAGCAGAACAATCCGAAGGCCAGCGATGAGGATCTCGAGAAGAACTATGAGCCTTCAGTGAAGGAGCTCAAGTGGAGCCTTATTCAGAATAAGCTCGCTACCCAGTTCAGTATCAAGGTTGAGGACGCTGACGTGAAGAACGCTGCTAAGGAAATGGCCCGCATGCAGTTCGCTCAGTATGGCATGAACAATGTGCCTGAGGAGTATGTTGACAATTACACCGATGAGCTGCTGAAGAAGCGTGAGAACGTGAACAACTTTGTTCAGCGTGCCCTCGACGCTAAGCTGACTGCTGCTGTGAAGGATGCTGTGAAGCTGAATAAGAAGGCAATCTCACTTGATGACTTCAACAAGCTCGCAGAGAACGATAAATAATAGATCCTGTATATCGTAGGATGTGGATCGGAAGACGGCTTCTCCCTATGGAGAGATTGTTTGCCAAATGGTTCACGGATGATGATCAGATCAACTGCGATCGGTCAAAAACATTATAATTAGGGGCGAAAGCCTCTTCTTATAACCTTTTTTAAGCAAAATATTCGCTCTATAATAAGAGGTTATCGACTTTTCTGTGTATCTTTGTGATACGATCAACAGCAAAAGAGTCGATAATCTCTTTTTTCGTGTATTATTTGTCCGGTCTTCGTAGAGGAGATGTCGGAAACATATTATGTAAATAAAAATAAGAATAGGTAATAAGAAAGAATCATTATGAACAAGGATTTTAGAAAGTTTGCCATGGACCGTACGGGCATCAGTTCGTTAGCTCTTGAGGACGTGGTACGCGCTCAGAATCAATATCTCAATCCCTACATCCTTGAGGAACGTCAGCTAAATGTGACACAGATGGATGTATTCTCCCGTCTGATGATGGACCGTATCATCTTCCTTGGTACGGAGATCGATGATTATACCGCCAATACGTTGCAGGCACAGTTGCTTTATCTTGATTCCGTTGATAACGGAAAAGATATCTCGATCTATGTCAACTCTCCCGGAGGATCGGTAACCGCCGGTCTGGGAATTTATGACACGATGCAGTTTATCACCTCTGATGTAGCCACGATCTGTACGGGAATGGCTGCCTCGATGGCTGCAGTACTGCTCGTCAGTGGCCAGGAGGGCAAACGTTCTGCATTGCCCCACAGCCGTGTGATGATCCATCAGCCACTTGGTGGCGTGCAGGGCCAGGCTTCAGATATTGAGATCGAGGCAAGGGAGATCCAGAAGTTCAAGAAGGAGCTCTACACCATTATCTCCGATCATTCTCATACACCTTACGAAAAAGTATGGAAAGATTCTGACCGCAACTATTGGATGACGGCAGAGGAAGCTAAGGAATATGGTATGATCGACGAGGTGTTGACGCGTAAGAAATAAATGCTGGCGGACAGATGAATGTCCATCAGCTCTCAGGTTAAATATTATCATCAATACCCTTTATTAATAATTATGGTAAAGAAGAAAGTATGTAGTTTCTGCGGACGCGGTGAGCAGGATGTACGTCTGCTCATCACGGGCATAAACGGCTTTATCTGTGAAGAGTGTGCCGTTCAAGCCTATAACATTGTCCGGCAGACGGGAATACTTGATTTGCCCGATACCGATACAACAAAGTCTAATATGGGCAGTGATCATCAGTTTAAGCTGAAGAAGGTGCCCAAGCCCAAGGAAATCAAGAAATATCTCGATCAGTACGTCATCGGTCAGGATGATGCCAAACGCACCCTCGCTGTATCGGTGTATAATCATTATAAGCGTCTTCAGCAGCCAGTCGATGATGACGGCGTGGAGATCGAAAAGAGTAATATTATCATGGTAGGATCGACGGGAACGGGTAAGACATTGTTAGCCCGTACCATTGCCCGTCTGCTGGATGTGCCTTTCACCATTGTCGATGCGACAGTGTTTACCGAGGCCGGTTATGTGGGTGAGGACGTGGAGAGTATTCTCTCGCGTTTGCTGCAGGTAGCCAATTATGATGTAGAGGCAGCCCAGCGTGGTATCGTCTTTATTGATGAGATCGACAAGATTGCCCGCAAGAGTGATAATCCGTCCATTACACGTGATGTGAGTGGTGAGGGTGTGCAACAAGGATTGCTCAAACTCCTGGAGGGAACAATGGTCAACGTACCGCCGAAGGGAGGCCGTAAGCATCCTGACCAGGACTACATCCATGTTGATACAAAGAACATTCTCTTTATTTGCGGCGGTGCCTTTGATGGCATCGAGCGTAAGATAGCACAGCGAATGAATACCCATGTGGTGGGTTACAACTCTGTGCAGAATGCCCGTCATATCGATAAGGGTAATCTCATGCAGTATATCGTGCCGCAGGATCTGAAGTCATTTGGTCTTATCCCAGAGATCATTGGCCGTCTGCCGGTACTAACTTATCTCAATCCTCTCGATCGTGCGGCCTTGCGCCGTATCCTCGTAGAACCGAAGAACTCAATCATCAAACAGTATGTGAAGCTCTTTGAGATGGATCATGTGACGCTTACCTTTTCCGACGAGGCTTTAGACTTTATTGTCGACAAGGCTGTGGAATACAAGTTGGGCGCACGTGGTCTCCGCTCGATCGTTGAGAATATTATGGTTGATGCTATGTATGAGATGCCTTCGCGTCGGGTCGATCACTTTGAAGTGACATTGGACTATGCACGCGAACAACTTGGCAAGTCTCATTTGCAGGAGCTTCAGACCGCATAAGAGAAATGGCCATCCTTTGGGATGGGAGGAGGTGACTGCGTCCGTATTGTCGGATACAGGAACTTTTCTCCCAGGTCCCGTGTCATTTGGAAGATAGATCGTGCTCTCCGGCTTTAGTCGGAATCCCGTCCTCCGGGCGACCCGTTGTCGGGTGGGCCTAGGGGAAGTCTCTGGTGCTTCATATCTGTTTTTGCCTTTTATGGCCTTCATCTTACAAACTAGAAAATCACGCAATCAATGACCAAGGAAGTAAATCTGACTGAAGAACTAAAACGCTATTTTGGGTTCGACCGTTTCAAAGGCGACCAGGAAGCCATTATCCGTAATTTGATGGCCGGGCATAACACTTTTGTGCTCATGCCTACAGGTGGAGGTAAGAGTCTCTGCTATCAATTGCCGTCTCTCATCATGGATGGTACGGCTATCGTCGTATCACCCCTCATCGCGCTGATGAAGAATCAGGTCGATGTGATCAACGGTCTTACCGAAGATGACGGGGTGGCTCATTTCCTTAATTCCTCACTCAACCGTGCTGCTATCAATCGGGTGGAAGAGGATGTGAAGAGTGGACGGACAAAACTCCTTTATGTAGCGCCGGAGTCGCTCAATAAGGAGGATCATCTGGCGTTTTTCCGTTCGTTCCAGATTTCTTTTTATGCCATTGACGAAGCTCATTGTATCTCGGAATGGGGACACGATTTCCGTCCGGAATATCGTAATATCCGTCCAACTATTAATAAAATAGGCAATGCACCTGTCATAGCCCTTACAGCGACGGCCACTGATAAGGTACGTGCCGATATTAAGAAGAGTCTGGGCATCATGGATGCTACGGAGTTCCGTTCTTCCTTCAATCGTCCTAATCTATATTACGAGGTACGTCAGAAACTCTCTGAGGAAGATACTGACAGTCAGATCATCCGTTTCCTGCGTCAGCATCCCGGTAAGAGTGGTATTATCTACTGCCTTTCGCGTAAGAAGGTGGATGACTTCGCGCAAAAGCTGAAACTCAACGGTTTTAAGGCAGCGCCTTATCATGCCGGTCTTGATACGGAGGAGCGCAATGCCACACAGGATGCTTTCCTACGCGAGGATATTGATGTCATCGTTGCTACGATCGCTTTTGGTATGGGTATCGATAAGCCCGACGTGCGGTTCGTTATTCATTATGATATTCCTAAGAGTCTGGAGGGATATTATCAAGAGACGGGACGTGCCGGCCGTGATGGTGGTGAGGGTATCTGTATCGCTTTCTATCTGCCCAAGGACTTGAAAAAGCTTGAGAAGTTCATGGAAAATAAAGGGGAGAATGAGCGTGAGATCGGTCGCCAGCTGTTGGCTGAGACGAAAGCCTATGCCGAGTCGGCTATTTGCCGACGTAAACTCCTGCTCCATTATTTCGGGGAGGATTATCCCAAAGATAACTGCGGCAATTGTGACAACTGTCTTCATCCTTCCAAGCCGAAGGATGCGCAGGACGCTCTTATCGCTGTGCTCGAAGCCATCAAAGCGACGAAGGAGAACTTTGATCAGGCTTATATCATTGATTTTGTGCGTGGCAGACGCACCGATAATATTGTGCGCCATCAGCATGACAAACTACCGGAGTTTGGAGGTGGAAAGACGGCTGATGAGGCAGATAAGAAGATTTGGAACCCCGTGATACGTCAGGCTATGCTCTCGGGCTTTATCCGTAAGGATGTGGAGAATTATGGCTTGCTGAAACTTACGGCCGCCGGTCGTATGTATCTGCGCAATCCCAAACCGTTTCCAGTGGTGGACGATCATGAGTTTGAGGCTGTAGAGGAAGGCAACGAGGGCGTGAGTGCACTTGATGAGGCTCTCTTCGCTCAATTGAAGGGTTTGCGGCGCGATGTGGCCCGCAAGAACAAACTTGCCCCATGGGTGGTGTTCCAAGACATATCGCTTTCCCAGATGGCGACTAATTTCCCCGTTACTATTGAGGAGTTGCAGCAGATCCAAGGTGTTGGTATGGGTAAGGCACGCAAGTTCGGAAAACCTTTTATCGAACTCATCAAGAAATATTGTGATGAGAATGATATACAACGGGCCGATATGATGCGTGTGATTTCATTGCCTAATAAGTCAAAGAAGAAACTGAAGATCATCGAACTGATCGATAAGCGTATCGATCTTGATGAGATCGCACGTGCTCAGGTGTTGGAGTTCGACGATCTGATCACCGAGATTGAGTCGATCGTTTACAGTGGTATGAAAGTGAATCTTAATTACTATCTTGATAATGAGGACAACATCGACCCCGAAGATGTAGATGCCATCTACGACTGGTTCCGAGAGAGCGAGACCGATGACGTGGATGACGCCATTGAGGGAGCAGACGTCTATGACGATGATGGCGGACTCACCGCAGAGGAAAAGGTACGGCTTGTACGTATCAAGTTCATATCAGAAATGGCAAACTGATCCGATGGGATCATTGTTGATAGATATACAGACGTCATAATAGATGTTTTTTATGAAAGGCAGATCGGACTATGGTAAAGGGTACTATAGTCCAATCTGCCTTTTTGTTTTGGAGTCAAGATAGTCACTAGGTCGCAAACATTAATTCCATTTTATTCTAAATCGGTCATTAGAGATTTTCATCTAAGATATCGTAAGCAGACGATTGTATTTGTAATTAATCATACTGTATGTCGCTTGATTTTTGCTGTAGAAAAAGCAAAAATATGACAAAACGAAAGTACATTTTTCTAATGACTGATTTGAGTTAATTTTCATTTTATGGGATCTCCTGATGTCTTGTGCCCTCTTGCCGGTATTCTATCCGTCGCTTTCCCTCGAAGCAGCCTGCTCGATAATAGTACAGGATACTTCAAATCTTTAATGATAATTTGGGTTGAAAGTAAATTTTTGATAGATCAATGCATTGTTTTTTGAAAATAAGTACTATCTTTGCATCGCATTAGAAAGATAATCTGATAGTGACAAGATATCTCCGGAAAGGGAAATGCTAATACCTTCTAAAGAGATCCCTCTTGACAGCATATTTACGGAATGCACGGCATTGAATGTCGGTATCCGTCTTCGCATCTATGACACTTTGTTTCCTGTCAGTGTTTCATCAGTAATACTAAATTTATTTTGTAACGATTAAGCATCCGGCAATGATTCAGGCACATGGACTTCACATTATCTCTTACAGTCTTCATTATACCGATGAAGGCAAGGTACAAATGACAATTATCTATAATTGTACATTCCGTACGCGGGCAAGAGCCTAACTTTTATTTTATAGGATTATAGTGAAATAGCCTTTTGGGTAGTCGACTTGTTTTCAAGCCGGGCGAAGATGGTGTGTACTTTTTACGGCTCGTCAGTCAATGAACGTTGTTCACAAGATTAGCTGTAGGTGAATGTCATTTCCCGAGAGATAGGTGCCTATGTGTTCTGTTCGAAATCCGGAAGCTTTTGCGTTTGTTTCCATGTGGATTGTTAATGACTTGGAAATACGTGTTAACGACTGTTGTGTGCGAGCACATAAAACTTGATGAATGTCAAGGAAATGGGGGTGTTAGGCTAAAGAGTGCTAACAACTATTGCGGAAATGAGGAATTAATGTTACCTTTGCATCGCAATTCAGAAATAAAGGTTCTTGTGAAAGGATCACTCTGAATACAAGATTTAAAGTTAGTAGATTGTTTCATATAGGTTTTTAGTTTTAGGTTTAAGATTTTTCAGAGGTATTTATTTTTCTTAAGCGTAAGAAAAAGATTAGATTTCAGGTAACGCAAATCCCTGTCTCCGCTGTCGGAGATGGGGATTGTGCGTTTATAGAGCCCCGTTGTAGTCTAGGTTTATTTATTTTGGCATGTCTGTATGCTTTTGTAGTGTTGTAAAATGGGTTGTTTTAGGATTTGCTGTAATGAGGCGGCATGTGGAGAAGTATGAATGATCTTGTTTGTGGGCATGTTTTTATGATAAAGATGAGACGGGCTGGAGTGTATGAATAGCGAAGGATTCAGAGGCTTGCAGAAATACAGAAAGTCTTTATATCGTTTCCGAGTCCTCATTTCACACCAAATTGCTCTTGGAAACCATTGAATATAAGCTAATGAAAACATATGTCTTGAAGAGAGGCAAAAAGATCTTTTGATGGTGATTAATCCGGAACAGGCAGTTACCGAATATAGCATTAGGGTAGAGGCGTTAGTCCTGTGGGCAGAGCACTTTCAAGGCTGTATTTAGAACCGTATCAGTTTGGTTTTGTGCGTTAAATAGCATTAACCATTTGAGAAAAAGAAGGAATCCTCGTGCATATCTCGGAAATTATGAGTAAATTTGCACGCAATAAATTCCTAAAGTATTTTTTATGTCATCATTTGTTGCAGACAAGATTGTATTGGACGGTCTCACTTTCGACGACGTCCTGTTGATTCCCGCTTATTCTGAGGTGTTGCCCAAAGAGGTGCAGTTGAAGACACGTTTTTCTCGTCACATCGAGTTGAACATCCCCTTCGTTACGGCCGCTATGGACACTGTTACAGAGAGCGCTATGGCTATTGCCATTGCTCGTGAGGGTGGAATTGGTGTGATTCATAAGAATATGACCATTGAGGAGCAAGCTCGTCAGGTGGCCATCGTAAAGCGTGCTGAGAATGGTATGATTTATGACCCCGTGACGATCCGTCGTGGCAGTTCTGTGAAAGACGCACTCAATATGATGCACGAATATCATATCGGTGGTATTCCCGTTGTTGATGATGAGAATCACTTGGTAGGTATTGTCACCAATCGTGATCTTCGTTTCGAGCGTCGTCTGGATAAGACTATTGATGAGGTGATGACATCAGAGAATCTGGTGACCACCCATCAGCAGACCAATCTGCAGGATGCTGCCCAGATCCTTCAGGAGAACAAGATCGAGAAACTTCCTGTAGTAGATTCCGAGAATCATCTCGTAGGTCTGATTACATATAAGGATATTACCAAGGCAAAGGATAAGCCAATGGCCTGCAAAGACTCTAAGGGCCGTTTGCGTGTGGCTGCAGGTGTAGGCGTTACTGTTGACACCCTCCAGCGTGCACAGGCTCTTGTAGAAGCAGGTGTCGACGCTATTGTCATCGATACAGCCCATGGTCATTCAAAGGGAGTTGTGGATAAACTGCACGAGGTAAAGAACGCATTCCCCAACCTCGATGTTGTTGTTGGCAATATCGCTACCGGTGCTGCTGCTAAATATCTTGTAGAGAACGGTGCTGATGCAGTGAAGGTAGGTATCGGCCCGGGCAGTATCTGTACGACCCGTGTCGTTGCCGGTGTAGGCGTGCCTCAGTTGAGCGCTGTCTACGATGTCTATTCTGCTTTGAAGGATACGGATGTACCTCTGATCGCAGATGGTGGATTGCGCTATTCGGGCGATATCGTGAAGGCTTTGGCAGCCGGCGGCTCCAGCGTGATGATCGGTTCACTCGTTGCCGGTACGGAGGAAAGCCCTGGCGATACCATCATTTTCAATGGTCGTAAGTTCAAAGCTTACCGTGGTATGGGTTCACTTGAGGCAATGGAGCAGAAGAACGGCTCACGCGACCGTTACTTCCAGAGCGACATTAAGGATGCCAAGAAGCTCGTTCCCGAGGGTATCGCTGGCCGTGTTCCTTATAAGGGAACTGTTCAGGAAGTGATCTATCAGCTCACCGGTGGCCTCCGTTCTGGTATGGGCTATTGCGGTGCAGCCGATATCGTGAAGCTCCACGATGCTAAGTTCACGAAAATTACGAATGCAGGTGTGCTCGAGAGCCATCCTCATGATATTACGATCACCAGTGAGGCTCCGAACTACTCGCGTCCGGAATAAAGCAATACTAAAAAATGAGATTGATACACTTGACAGCCGCCCTTCTTTTGGGCGGCTCTTTTTGCCTGGCCCAGTCAGCTGACGATCCGGTGGTAATGACCATTGCGGGCAAACCAGTATTGCGCTCTGAGTTCGCTTATCTGTATAGTAAGAATAATACAGGTGATGTGATGGAAAAGAAGAGTGTGAAAGACTATGTGCCCCTCTTTGTAGATTATAAGCTGAAGGTACAAGCTGCGATGGACGCGCGGCTTGACACGCTGAAGTCTTTTCAGAAAGAATTTGCCGTTTATCGCGACCAGCAAATCCGGCCGACGATGATTGATTCTACAGATATTGAGGCTGCGGCCCGACGTATCTATGAGAATTCGCGGCGACGCATTGATGACAACGGAGGACTGGTAAGAGTGGCTCATATATTCGTTCGTATGCCACAGAAAGCCAGTGAGAAAGAACAGTCCGCATGCAAGGAGCGTATCGATTCTCTTTATAACGTCCTGTTGAAGGGCGGTGATTTTGGCGAGTTGGCCAAGCAGTACAGTCAGGATCCTCGTTCTGCCGTACAAGGCGGTGATTTGGGCTACATAGCCAAAGGCCAGACGTTCAAAGAGTTTGAGGATCAGGCTTTCTCGCTTGATACAGGAAAGATAAGCCGACCTTTTCTCTCACCTGCGGGGTGGCATATTGTGAAAGTAGAGGAAAAACGCAAGTTCTTTCCCTATGAGCAGCAGCGCCCCATTATTCTTAAATATATTGACCGGCGTGGCTTGCGTGAACGGATCATTGCCCAAAAGATCGATACGTTGGCCCGTCAGCAACACATGTCCGCCGAAGAGCTCCTGGCTCGGAAACGACTGGAGATGACGGCAAAAGACAGTAATCTGAAATATCTTATTCAGGAATATCATGACGGCCTGCTTCTTTTCGAAATAAGCAACCGTCAGGTGTGGAATATGGCCCAGACTGACAGTGTCGGTCAGGAGCGGTATTATAAGAAGCATAAGAAGCTCTACCGTTGGGATGAACCTCGTTTCAAGGGTATAGCCTACTATACGCGTACGGCCGGTGATATCAAGGCCGTAAAGACTTCTTTAAAAGGTGTTCCTTTTGAGGAATGGGCTAAAATACTGGGAAGTACGTTCAATACTGATAGTGTTGTACGTATTCATGTAGTAAAAGGAATTTTTAAAAAAGGTGATGATGCACTTGTAGACAGCTGTATCTTCGATGTTGATACAGTGGCAGGATCTGTGAAGGATTTTCCTTATCATTCTGTTTATGGTAAAAAACTGAAAAAGCCGGAATCGGTGGAGGATGTGCGTCCCCAGGTGATAGCCGACTATCAGGAAGAACTGGAGAAACAGTGGGTGGAACAACTTCGTAAGAGATATCCTGTAGAGGTCAATGAGCAGGTTCTTGCCACCGTGAAAGAAGAAAAATAACCCGAGGGCTTTTATGGGATTGTTGGAAGAGAACAGTTTATGCAGATAATATAGGCAACCAGGCCCTGCGAGCTTAAAATAGAAATAGAATGAACAAGAAATTTCAGGTATTCATTGCCCTCAGTATATGCGCCCTTACGGCACTCGCCGGACGTGGCACACTGCCGGGCTTCCATTTCCGCGGTATGGTGAAAGATACCACCGTAACTGCTACGACAGAAGGAACAGTACCGGTTGATACAGCCGTCCGTGAGTCCGCAAACGATTCTGCTGCCAAGACGGTGGAAGCACCTGTCCCCGAAAGCAGTATTGTCGATGAAGTAATTTGGGTCGTAGGTGACGAGCCCATCCTCAAATCAGATGTGGAGGCATTGCGTATGCAGATGCTTGCCGAGGGTATCACTCCTTCAGGTAATCCTGACTGTACACTGCCAGAGCAACTGGCTTTGCAGAAGCTGTTCCTTCACCAGGCAGTACTCGATTCTGTAGAAGTGTCAGAAAGCGAGGTGGTGAACGGCATTGATCAGCAGATCAACCATTGGATCTCTGTGGCCGGATCACGGGAAAAACTGGAGGAGTATCGTAAGCAGAGTGTGAAGGAGATGCGTCAGGAGATGCATGATGACTTCAAGAACCAGCAACTTATACAAAAAGAGAAAGAGAATTTGGTGAAGGACGTGAAGGTGACACCGGCTGATGTGCGTGAATATTTCCGTAAGCTGCCTGCTGATTCGCTACCTTATGTGCCTGAGGAGGTAGAGGTACAGATTATCACCCATGCTCCGAAGATATCGCAGGAAGAGATCAATCGTGTGAAGAATCAACTCCGCGATTTCACCGATCGTGTGAACAAAGGTGAGACATCATTCTCTGCGCTGGCCAAACTCTATTCGGAGGATCCCGGTTCGGCACGCCAGGGAGGTGAGATGGATTATGTAGGACGTGGCTTGCTTGATCCTGCATTTGCCAATGTGGCTTTCAACCTTACCGATCCCAATAAGATCTCCAAAATTGTAGAATCGGAATTTGGTTATCATATTATTCAGCTCATCGATAAGCGAGGCGATAAGATCAAGGTGCGTCATATCCTGCTCAAGCCCCGTGTGTCTCCCGAAGCTATTGACAAGGCTAAGTTACAGCTCGATTCCATTTCTACTGATCTGAAGAATGGCAAGTTTTCTTTTGAGGAGGCCGCAACGTTCCTTAGCGACGATAAGGATACAAAAAATAATAAAGGTATGATGACTAACTCCACAGCAGATGGTATTTCGCCGAAGTTCCAGATGAAGGATCTGCCTACGGAGGTTGCGCGTGTTGTCGATACGATGAAGGTCGGAGAGATCTCTGCACCCTTTGAGATGGTGAACAGCCGTGGAAAAACCGTGACGGCCATTGTGAAGCTGAAAGCCCGTACGCCTGGTCATCGTGCAACGATCACCGAAGATTTTCAGGTGATGCGTAACGTAGTTCTTAGCAAAGCTCGCGAGAAGACCTTGCATGATTGGGTAGTGGATAAGATCAAACATACTTATGTAAAGATGGCTGACCGCTACAAAGACTGTACATTCGAATATGAAGGGTGGATTAAATAAGAGTTTTAAGAATATGGTGTCTCAAAGTTTGCATGCTGTTTCGCCCGAGGGGCTGCAGCGGTATGTACGGACACTGTTTCTTATTATACAGGGAACACAGAGGCGTAAGGTCTCTCTGACTCCTCAACCAATAGGGCATAGAACTGTCGTTTTGACGGTTCTATGCCTCTTTGTCCTTGGACTTTTCACATCGTCCGCTGCGAAAACACGTAAGAAACGGAAGGATACGGGGGATAACCGCGTATATCTGCTCCATTCCGATGAATTGCGCTATGACCAGTTTGGACCTAATCCTGATGCACAGATTGTCAAAGGCCACGTGTCTTTCCTTCATCGGGGTAGTCATCTGACGTGTGACAGTGCTTATTTCTATCAGGTAAGCAACTCGGTACGTGCTTTCGGACATGTGCGTTTTCGTCAGGGTGATACACTTTCTTTGGTTTGTGATCGGGCCTGGTATGATGGCGAAGGACAGATGATGGAAGCCCGAAGTAATGTCGTGCTGAAGCACCGCGGTCAGACGCTCTATTGCGACTCACTCAACTATGACCGGCTTTATAGCAATGCCTATTTCTTTAAGGGCGGCCGGTTGGTCGATAAGAACTCGAAACTGAGTAGTGACTGGGGTGAGTACAATACAGAGACGAAGCAGGCTGTGTTTTATTATGACGTACAGCTTTACACAGACCGTAGTCATGTGTCTACGGACACGCTGTATTATGATACACGGACAAAGCTGGCACATGTGCTCGGAAAATACACGCCCAACCACGGGCAAGGACAACCACAAGCATCAGTAATCACCAGTAAGAACGGAAAGGTATATACAGAAAATGCCTTCTTCAATACAAATAGTGATCAGGCGCAGCTCTTCGGACGGTCTACTGTAGAAAATCAGGAGAAGGAGATAACCGGAGATACGCTATACTACAACAGCAAGACAGGAGCAAACAGCGGCCATGGCAATGTGATCTATAAGGATAAGAAGAATAAGAATGAACTTTATTGTGGACATGTGGACTACAATGAGCAGACGGGCAAAGGCTTTGCCACTCGTCAAGCCTTACTCAAGGATTATTCGCAGGGCGACACGCTTTATGTCCATGGTGATACTTTGCGTATCGAGACTTTCAATATCAATACTGATTCGGTATGGCGAAAGGTGCATTGCTATTATAAGGTACGTGCCTATAGGCAAGATCTGCAGGGAGTCTGCGACTCTTTGGTTATCAATTCAAAGGACTCTTGTATGACGATGTATCACGACCCGATTGTATGGAATGGATCGCGTCAGCTCTTCGGAGAAGTGATAAAGGCTTATTCACGCGACTCAACCATACGCGAGGCACAAGTGCTCGGACAAGCTTACTCGATCGAGTTGATGCCCGACTCAACACATTACAATCAGGTGTCTTCAAAGGAAATGTATGCTTATTTTACAGAAGGGAAGATACGCCGTACCGATGCGATTGGTAATGTCATCTCTGTCTATTTCCCAATGGATGATAAGGATTCGACACTGATTGGTCTCAATTCGATGGAAACCGATACGATGCGTATGTATATCACGCCTGAGCGCCGTCTTGATCGTATTTGGACGTCGAAGGCTTCTGGAGTACTCTATCCGATGACACAGATTCCGCCAGGGACCGATAAGATAGATGGTTTTGCCTGGTTTGATTATGTCCGGCCGACAGATCCGGCTGATGTCTTTGTCTGGCGTGGCAAAGCAGCAGGCACTGAGCTGAAGAATATAAAGCGTCATGAGGCTCCATTACAGAATATAAAAGGTCCGGCTCAGACACCGACACCGACGCCTGCTGA
>HF988593.1:29775-33651 GCA_000431975.1 Prevotella sp. CAG:924
CCTGCTGAACCGGCGGCCAAGGAGACGACGGTAGCCTCAAACGAATTGAAGAGATAATGGGATTGTTTATACCGAATGCCAAGCCACGTCGTTTCCACTTGGAAATATCTGAAAGAGAGCGGCGTCGGCAACGTCTGCGACAACTGGAAGAGCAAGCCCGTCGTGATATGAATTCCTGCTCACCAGAAGAGACTAGTAGAATGACAGACTGTGATTTTTCGCATCTTCGAGGTGCTTTCCGTCATGGACAGCGGGATATGCGTCAGCGTGTTCCTATGTTAGGCTCAGCCCTTTGGATTTTTCTGCTCGTCGTGGCACTTTCAGCCCTTTGGATATGGTTGTTGAATTAATTAGTTAATCTGATGTCAGATCATATACAACTTCTACCCGACTCGGTAGCCAATCAAATTGCTGCCGGAGAGGTGATACAACGTCCGGCCTCCGTAATTAAGGAGCTTGTTGAGAATGCCGTCGATGCTGGTGCCACAGAGATCAATGTTCTCGTAGTGGATGCCGGCCGCACTTCTATTCAAGTGATCGACAATGGTTGTGGTATGTCGGAGACTGATGCCCGCCTGTCGTTTGAGCGCCATGCAACGTCGAAGATCCGGCGTGCTGAGGATCTTTTTGATCTTCACACAATGGGTTTCCGTGGCGAGGCGCTCCCGTCAATCGCAGCTGTGGCGCAGGTGGAACTCCGTACGCGGACGGCTGATGAAGAGGTGGGTACTCATCTTTCCATTGCCGGATCGAAATTTGTGAGTCAGGAACCTATTGCTTGTCCGGTCGGTTCTAATTTCATGATAGAGAATCTCTTTTATAATGTGCCGGCACGCCGGAAATTTCTAAAATCTAACGCTACAGAACTGAACAACATTCTTCAGGCCTTTCAGCGTATAGTCCTCGTGTATCCGCACATTAATTTTACCTTTCATAGTAATGGTACAGAGTTGTATTCGCTGAAGAAAGGAGGGCTGCGTCAACGAATAGTTGATGTGTTCGGCATGAAGATCAATCAGCAGCTGTTGCCTGTGAAGGTCGAGACATCGGTATGTTCTATTCTTGGCTTCGTAGGTAAGCCTGAGGAAGCTCGCAAAAAGGGTGCTCATCAATATTTCTTTGTCAACGGACGCTATATGAAGCATCCGTATTTTCATCGCGCTATCGTTTCTGCTTATGAGCGGTTGGTAACTCCCGGTGATCAGATACCTTACTTTATCTATTTTGAGGTAGATCCCAAGACGATAGATGTGAACATTCACCCGACGAAGACAGAGATTAAGTTTGAGGATGAGCAGACCGTTTATCAGCTTCTCACAGCTGCGGTGAAGGATGCTGTCGGAACGTTCAATGACGTGTCTGCTCTGGAGTTTGATACAGAAGGGAAACCGGATATTCCTTTATATGACTCTATGCAGGGAACGGATATGCCTCAAGTGAAGATCAATCCGCAGTATAATCCGTTTATGACCAGCCAGTCGGTACCGGCAGCGCCTTCTCTTTTTCAGGGAAAGATGTCGGATGCAGCAGACTTCTCGGACACTCAAACGAGTCTATTTTTGGATCAGGATAATGGATATCGCCCACAGGGAGAGCAATCCCATCATTCTTCAGCTAATCATTGGGAACAGTTGTATGAAGGATTGGGGCGGCATCAGGAATCGGGTGTTGAGACTCTCTTTCCGGTTGAGCCTTCTTCTCAGGAGAGTCCTCTTGAGGAGAAATCGCCTTCACATTATCAATATAAGGGACGTTATATCATCACAGCCGTAAAGTCGGGATTGATGATAATCGATCAGCATCGGGCCCATCTTCGTATTCTTTTTGAGCAATATAAACGTCAACTTGCTGCCCGCCAGATTCATTCACAGAAGATTCTGTTCCCACAGACGGTTCAGCTCTCTCTTCAGGAGACTGTGGTTTTAGGACAGATGAAAGATGAACTGACAGCCGCAGGCTTTGAACTTACCAGCTTGGGGGGTGACACCTATGCGGTGAATGCCATACCGGCAGGGATGGAAGGTGTGGCAGCTGATACATTGCTTCATGATATTCTCTCCACAACGATGGAACAGGGTATGAAGGCATTAGAGGAGGTTAATGCCAATATTGCTCTTCACTTGGCTCAGGCAGCGGCTGCACCTTACGGGCAGGTACTTGATAATGCTCAGATGGAGAGTATTGTCAATAGTCTCTTTGCCTGTGAGAATTTCAATTATACACCTAATGGAAAGGCTATTCTGGCTATTCTGAAACAGGAAAAGATAGAACAGATGTTGGGGTAGACGGAATAGTCTGTGTACCATAAAAATAATAGATATACAGGCACCGGATGATGCTCATCCGGTGCCTGTATATGATATTTATTAAGGACAGAGAGTGTTTATGAAATGTTCGCACTTATTTGTTATTAATACTAGAAATGCAAATAAGTGCTTCTTTTGTTTTCTTAAGATGTCATTTAGGAAAGAAAATAAGAAAAGAGCGGAAGATTTAGGGAATTTTATTGATTTTTTTTAAATAAATTCGTCTTTTTGAGAACAACTTTGGGATATTCTTATTAAATTTGCTGCGAATTTAGAAATTAACTAATTGGGATCATTATTAAACATTAAATTATAGAAGATTATGAAAAAGTTATTGATGGCATTAGCCTTTGCAGGTGTTGCTGCAACAGGCTTCGCACAGGAGACTACGACAGCTGATCCTACCATGAAGTACAGCGTCGCTACAAATTCTTTCTGGAGCAATTGGTTTATCCAGGTAGGTGCAGAATGGAATGCATGGTATTCCAATGAAGAGCACGGACAGGGTCTGGCAAGAAGTCCTTTTAAGGGTTTCCGTTCTAATCCTGGTGTAGGTCTGGCTATTGGTAAGTGGTTTACTCCTGGTCTCGGTTTGCGTACGAAATTGCAGGGTATTTGGGGCAAGACCGTAACGGATGATAACAACTATGGCAATGGCAATAAGTATTGGTTGCTGAGCGAGGATGTAATGTTCAACATGAGTAATCTTTTCTGCGGTTACAATCCTACGCGTGTTTGGAATATGATCGTATTCGGTGGTGCCGGTATCGGTCGTAGTATGACATACGATACGTATGCAACTCATCTTCGTGTAGGTCTGCAGTCGCAGTGGAAAGTAAGCAAGCATGTTAGTGTTTACCTCGAGGGAGGTTGGAACTGCATGGAGCCCGATGCTGACGGTGTTGAATATAGCAAGCCTCATAAGGGCGGTTGGGATTCCCGTGACAACAACCTCTATGCAGAGTTAGGTCTGAGCTTCCAGCTTGGCAAGGCTTCCTGGGACAAGACTCCCGATGTTGACGCTATCAAGGCTCTTTCTCAGTCACAGATCGATGCTCTCAATGCACAGCTCAACGATGCTAACGCAGAGAACGCCCGTCTGAAGAATCTGCTGGCAAATCAGAAGAATTCTGAGTCAGTGAAGGAATTCGTTAATACTCCTGTAAGCGTGTTCTTCAACATCAACAAGTCAAAGATCGCTTCTCAGAAGGATCTCGTTAATGTAAAGGCTGTTGCAAATTATGCTAAGGACAACAACGCTAAACTGGAAGTAACTGGTTATGCTGATTCTGCTACCGGTAGCGCTGAGTACAACCAGAAGCTGTCAGAGAACCGTGCTAATGCTGTGGCAGACGAGCTCGTGAAGATGGGTATCGACCGCAGTAACATTACCACTATCGGTAAGGGTGGTGTTGACGAGCTTTCTCCGGTAAGCTTCAACCGTCGTGCTACTGTAAAAGTTGCTGAGTAATTAGTAAATATTTGTAGTAAGTAATATTTTGCCCTGCGCATCCTGGTGATACGCAGGGCTTTTTATTGTATGCTCGGCATGAGCTTATTCTAATGGGTG
>HF988594.1:0-342 GCA_000431975.1 Prevotella sp. CAG:924
AATGACACCCGGTCGCGTACCTGCCGCTCCTCTCCCATCAGCACATTGACGGCATCGTTCAGGGCCGAGTCGCCTCCGATGATGACGATCGTACGATAGCCGTCACGCACCATGACATGAAACACCCGTTCCACCTGATGCTTGTGCTCGCTGGTCACCCAGTCGTAGTCCACATGATGGGCCTTCAACGCCCGCTCTATCCGGCGGCGCCGTTCCCTGTCACCTCTTATGAATCCGTATTTCGGACAATAAATGATTCCCCAATGGCTCTCTTCCTTCATCTTCCATCTCCTTTAATGACCGTAAACTACCTTATCTAACTGTACAGATCCGACTGTGGCA
>HF988594.1:428-2911 GCA_000431975.1 Prevotella sp. CAG:924
TATCTTTTCTTCCATCGGCAACAAGGCATCAATCCAGTGGATCACCGTTCCGCGCCGTTCCATACCGCGAAACCATGTCATCTGACGCTTGGCGAACTGGTGGATGGCGATCTCCAACTGACGGAACATCTCATCGTAGGTGAGACGCCCGATGACATACTCCGTCACATATTTATACTCGAGACCATAGTAGATAAGATCCTCTGGCGCGATGCCCCTCTCTATCAAGCCTCGTATCTCGTCGACCATGCCATTGTCGAGCCGTTGTCTCAAACGCGCCGTGATCTTTCTCCTGCGCTCATCACGGTCGATCTGCACGCCGACGACAAGACTCTCGGGTGCCTTCATCTGCCGACGGTCAACAGGATGTTCCAGATTGTACGTCTCTATCTCGATGGCACGGATGGCACGCTGCGCCGTGTCGACATCCGTCGTGTTGTGCATCGCCGAGCCGGTCTGCTGCTTGAGCCTTGTCAGACGGGCGGTCAACTCCTCCAGCGACAATCCCTCAAGTTCACGACGCAAGGTCGGGTTCTGGGGCACGGGAGAAAGGGCATAGCCTTTCAGCACAGACTCGATGTACAATCCCGACCCACCGCAAAGGACAGGCGTGACACCACGCGACGTAATATCGCCGTAGGCTTGCAGGAAATCCTGCTGGTAACGATAGATATTATATTTCTCGCCCGGCTCGCAGATATCGATCAGATGATAGGGCACCTCCTCACCGTCGACGATGTAGTCGTCGAGATCCTTGCCTGTGCCTATCGTCATGCCTCGGTACACCTGCCGGCTGTCGCCGGAGATGATCTCCCCTCCTATACGATGGGCCAGATGAGCCGCCAGATCCGTCTTCCCACTTGCCGTGGGGCCTAATATGGTAATGAGTTTCAGTTTCATACAAAAGCAAAGATAGAAGAAAAATCCGGCAGTGCCAAATAAAATCCATAAAAAACCGCCCTACCCTTGCGGGTAGAGCGGCGTCATGCTATATAGTAAGCAACAAATTACTTGTTGTTGTACTTATTCATGATCTTGATCAGATCAACCACCTTGTGGCTGTATCCGAACTCGTTGTCGTACCAAGAAACTACCTTTACGAAGTTGTCAGTGAGGTGAACACCGGCAGTAGCGTCGTAGATAGAAGTCAGGGGGCAGTTCAGGAAGTCGCTAGAAACGACAGCCTCATCGGTGTAGCCCAGGATACCCTTCAGCTCGCCCTCAGAAGCCTTCTTCATGGCAGCGTCGATCTCCTCCTGAGTAGCAGGCTTCTTCAGATTTACGGTCAGGTCAACAACTGATACGTCCAGAGTAGGAACACGCATAGAGATACCAGTCAGTTTGCCGTTCAGCTCGGGGATAACCTTACCTACAGCCTTAGCAGCACCAGTAGTAGAAGGAATGATGTTGCCGGCAGCAGCACGGCCACCACGCCAGTCCTTACCACCCTTAGCAGGACCGTCAACGGTCAGCTGAGTAGCAGTGGTAGAGTGTACGGTTGTCATCAGACCATTCTCAATACCGAAGTTGTCGTTCAGCACCTTTGCGATAGGAGCCAAGCAGTTTGTGGTGCAAGAAGCGTTAGAAACGATCTTCTGGCCAGCGTACTTGTCAGTGTTAACACCGCAAACGAACATATCAGCCTGACGGCCGTCCTCACCCTTCTTAGAAGGAGCAGAGAGAACAACGTACTTAGCACCAGCCTTCAGGTGCTTCTCAGCACGGTCCATAGTAAGATAGAAGCCAGTAGACTCAACGATGTACTCAGCACCTACCTCAGCCCACTTGATGTTCTCAGCGTCGCGCTCAGCGAAGATGCGGATCTCCTTGCCGTTTACAACGAGAGTGTGGTCGTCCTTTACAGCAACAGTGCCGTCGAAACGTCCGTGCATGGTATCGTACTTCAGCAGATATGCCAGGTACTCAACAGACAGCAGGTCGTTGATAGCAACAACCTCTACATCGTTCTTGTTAGCCTCTTCGAGGGTTGAACGGAATACGAAACGGCCGATACGACCGAAACCGTTAATACCAATCTTAATCATTTGTTTTTTGTTATTAAAGTGGTTTATAACTAAAAAGAATTTTTCCTTCTAACCGAGCGCAAAGATACAAAATTATTTCTATATGTACAGCATAATTTACTATTAAATTAATTAAAAAACTCTAGAGTGCAAACTCAATATAGCAAATCAGTTTTATGACCGGCCGCACTCTACATCGCGTAATCCTCCCTCACTGAAGAATCAGAAAGGACACTGCCCATCTCTGTCGCTTTCTCCTGTTCACATTGTTTTTCTGCCGCCCCTACACATTCCATCATCCCGCCTAATTCCCCAAAAATCGCACAGAGACATCGTAAATTCAAAAACCACATAAAAGACTTGTCTATTCCGGCTTTTTCCCTTATATTTGCGTTAACTAACCAAAAATCGGCAGATAATGACACTGGGCCCCGTACAAAGCGCCCCAGACTTCGCTCT
>HF988594.1:2945-4703 GCA_000431975.1 Prevotella sp. CAG:924
TTCGCTCTTCCGACCTGTATCTCATCAAGTACAAGAAACACTAACATCAAGAAATATGAGACCCAAGATCTTAGCATTGCTTTTCCTGCTTCTCTGCTGTCCTATGGTGACACGGGCGCAAGTAGACAACCAAAAACGCGCAGAACAAATTTACCAATACCTCATTGCCGGACAGGGCGACAGCATCTATGCCGCCCTGAATGACGAGGCGCAAAGTCAGCTCAGCCCCGCGCTGTTCAATGATTTCCATCGCCAACTGGAAGCACAATACGGAGCACTGCAGTCAACCTCGTCCTGGAGACAGCAAGAGACACAGGGAATAATGTTCTATTATCGGGACATGACTTTCGGGACCACAGCCCTGCGGCTGCTCCTGGCGTTTGACGCCGACGGACGGATGAACACCATCCGTCTCATCCCCGCGCCCGTACAAGCCGACAGCTCCACCGTGGCTCTGGACTCCACCAAGGCAGTGGAACGCGACATCATCGTGGAGACCGGCACTTTCCGTCTGCCCGGCACACTGACACTGCCACGGGTAGAAAAAGGCAGGAAGGTGCCCTGCGTGATACTCGTCCACGGATCGGGACCGAACGACCGCGATGAGACGATAGGTCCCAACAAGCCTTTCCGCGACCTCGCCTGGCTGCTCGCGCAGCGCGGCATCGCCGTCATCCGCTACGACAAGCGTACGAAAGTGTACGGCAACAACAGCGTACCGAAAGGACGCAAGCTGGACATGGACACGGAAACTTGCGACGACGCTCTCTCAGCCGTACGGCTCGCTGCCACATTACCCGAGATAGCACGCGACAGCATCTTCGTCCTCGGGCACAGCCAAGGCGGCATGATGGCGCCACGCATCGCCCAAAGGTCGAAAGATGTGGCCGGCATCATTATCCTGGCAGGACTGGCACGACGGTTTGAGGATGCCATCATGCAGCAGTCGGAATATATTGCCTCCCTTACGGGCACCGTCAGTCCGCAGGTACGTGCCCAGCTCGACGAGCTCCAACGGCAGGTGGCAAATGTGAAGCAACTGGGCACGACAGCCTTCAACGACAGCATTCCTCTGCCCTTAGGACTCCCGAAGGAGTATTGGGAATTTCTGCGAACCTACGATGCTGCAAAGACCGCCTCGGCTTTGTCCTGCCCTATCCTGGTGCTCCAAGGCGGACGCGACTATCAGGTGACCATGGACGACCATCGCCTATGGACCATGACCCTGGCCATAAAGCCACACGCTCAACTGAAAGTATATCCTAAGCTGAACCATATACTCCAAGAGGGTGACGGCAAGTCAACACCGACAGAATATAACGAGGCACGGCCCGTGCCAGCCTATGTGGCAGAGGACATAGCCGGATTCATACGGGGCAATGACATCAGATAAGCGAGCAAGTTCCCGGAAGCCTCCACTGCTACAGAAAAGCTTTTAATATCATAGACAACTATCTTATTATTAGTAGTTTATATCTTTGTGATATACTTATACTAAAATGCCATCTACGCATCGATGCATGCAAAGGCGCCAGTCTCCTGACAAGCAACCGTTGGAGCTGGCGCTAATTTTATCAATACTATTTTTCACTTTCGTCATGTGGTACATCAGCCGGGACAATCCCTTGCCGAAAGACATTCTACATCAGCACCATTCATGGAAGGACGCACTACATTCCGAGACGAAACACTACTTCCTGATATATTTACACCTTATATATAATAAGGCTCACCCGATAAATATAGGGGAGATATGCT
>HF988595.1 GCA_000431975.1 Prevotella sp. CAG:924
GTAAGTAAGTCATAAGAATTAATTTATACTACGCCACATGTGCAAAATTGATATAAAGTTCAGTCCCGAGCGCTGCCAAAGCTCTGTTGGTAGCATACAACAGGGATTCTGTGTACATATAGTCCGCAGGCCTAAGCCATTTGCCTTTGAGTATGCGCCACAGTGTTTCCGCAATGTTCAGATGCGGGGAGTATGGGGGCAGGAAGAAAAGGAACAGCCCTCTCTTTTCCCAAATGGGCCTAAGCTCGTTTATGAGTTTGCACCTGTGTATTTTAGCGTTGTCCAATACGAGGAAAGTGTCTTTCTTTATCCGGAAAGAAAGCCGGTCGAGGAAATCTGCGACCTTATCGGCCGTAATGCTTTCAGTCGTACTGAAACCCTCATAGTGATTGTTGCGGTCTATCATGCCGAAAATGTTCAGCCTGAGGAATTTTTGGGAAGGGACAAAGACATCTTCTCCCCGGAATTGCCAGCCGTATGGCACGTATCCTTCCGTGCATACATGGCTTTCGTCTCCGAAGTAAAGGTCTATGAGGCCTTTGTTTGCCTGCCGTTCGAGTTCTTGCAGCTTCTCGGTCTTGTACGCATAGAGCTGCGGCGAGGGAGAGCCCTTGGGACGTTTTCTTATGCGTCTATATCTCGCGCCAATGCGGATAAAAAAGCCCTGAACGTACTCTCCGAAGCTTCTTTGCCCGTAGCCTGCTGCCAGGCCTCCTTGGCTTTCCTTACACTCTGCCTGTCGTTCTCTATGGCAATCCTCACGGCCTCCTCGTCCGAGCAGTCCATTATGGGCTTGCGCCCACGGCCGGAACGGGTCTCCAGGCCTTTGATGCCTTCCGACTCGAAGCGTTTCACCCACGAATTGACCGATATGTGCGTCATTTCCGTCTGTTCGCCAATGGCTTTCGAAGTCAGTCCTGATGATTTCAAAAGCACGGCACGACAGCGCATACGGAAAGCATGGCTTTTGCCTTCCCGAAAGCCTTTCTCCAATTCTATACGTTGGGAGGCTGTTAACTCTATTACTTTAATCTTTGCGATAGCGGTATGGATTTATATGTGTATGCAAAACTACACAAAAATCGTGATATAAACTAATTTTCAACATCTACTTATATAAGAAACTTATTTTCATTATAATAAAAAAACATATATCCGATATCCT
>HF988596.1 GCA_000431975.1 Prevotella sp. CAG:924
TTGCACTTCTATCTTGAACTTGCGTTGTTTTTATGAATTGGGGAAATGTCCTTAATTCTGTTTTCTGCTGCAAATATCGGTATAAATAGTGATAAAACACTATAATAGTTCCGAAAACTCCCATTTTTGGCGATAAAATTAAAATCATCACATAGTTAAATAGTCTTACTTTTGCATCCGGTTTGAGATAGGATCAGGATTAATAGAATATTTGTAATAAAGAGATGATGAAAAGTAGATTTGTTTATGCCGTTTTGTCCGGTGCGTTGTTTCTTTCATCTACCAACGCATGGTCACAGGCTCAGCGTGCGATGACAATCGGCGAATTGTTTTCTCTTGTTGAGACAGGAAGCAACTCGTTGCAGGTTAAAAAGACGGCCGTCGATGTGGCTCATCAGGCCCTGTCAGAGGCTAAAAGCCAAAGGCTGCCGGATGTCAATACATCGTTGTCTGTAAGTTATAATGGCAACGTGCTGATGACCGACCGCGATTTCAGCCATGCGAAGGGCATCCGCCAGCCCCATCTCGGCAATAGCTTCGCGCTGGAGGCACAGCAGGTCGTTTATGCCGGCGGTGCGGTCAATACAGGTATCCGCCTTGCCGAGCTGCGTAAGGAGCAGGCCACGGCCGGAGTGGATCTGAGCCGTAGCCAGCAGCGTTTCATGGCGTTAGGACAGTATCTTGATTTAGTGAAGCTGACGAATGCGGCGACGGTATATGACAAGAACATCGCGCTTACAGAGAAGCTCATCGCCGACATAAAGGCAAAGTTTGACGAGGGACTGGCTTTGAGCAATGATGTCACGCGCTATGAGTTGCAGATGGAGTCGTTGAAACTGGGATTGCGCAAGGT
>HF988597.1 GCA_000431975.1 Prevotella sp. CAG:924
AGGAAGGGCTGTCATTCGTATTTTTAATCATAAATTCTGCAAGTTTCTTAGCCTAAGATAAGAAAACTTGCAGAGTCATCAAAGACTTTTATAGATCAAATTACTGAATAACAGTAGATAAGCACATTTTTACAGGACGACTATATATGTTTGGGATCTGATGATGGTTGGGAACGGAAATCTGGCGGATATGCCGTTACTGTAGGTTGAATTTTATATGAAACAGTATCTCACGGCCACGCAACGGCATGGAATAATACAGGTAGTTAATTCCGGTATACGACGCTTCTACGTATTCCTTCCGATTAAAGACATTGTTCAGTGTCATGCCCAGTTCGATACGTTTGCTTGGAGTATATGTCATGCGGTAGTCAACAAACAGGTTGCGGTTAAATTTGTCTTTGTCCGTTTCCGTTGCTGTGTATTCGCATTCCGCCTCCATGGAGATCTTTTTCAGCGGGTAGATGTACAGGTTGAACTCATTGAACCAGCTTCTAATCGAGTGTCCTTCGTCGTTTGGGTATTCGTCCTGCCATGAAAGGTTAAAATTCGTCTTGTTGGACAGCTGGAGCCATGACAGCTTGTTCCATCTCAACTTCAGCGACGGGGAAAGAATGTTTGACATGACCGTCTGTTCCACGTCGTTTTGTGTGACCGGCAGTACATTCCTTGTGTAGTTGATGGTGCCGTTGATCGAGAACCCGATGCCTGTGAATGTCTTGTCGGCGGAAGTCTGAACCATGAGCATACGTGAATGAGTGTCTTCCCAAACCGGGGTTATGACGGTATATTCTTCTCCGTAGCTAAAACGGTTACGATGGTCTCTTTTTTGCCACGACGCAGATGCCAGCATATTCCATGTGAACATTCTTATGAAGTCGACATAGTTCAGAGAGAATGAGAGGCTTGACAGACGGTTCCAGCCTATTCTGTCCAATGTGGTCATACGGGTACGGTAACCGGTGCAGATGCTGTCAGGATATAAGATGGAGTTGTCTGCGTCTTCGTTTAACCTCCCGTTGATTCTCAGACGCCAGGAAGGAGAGAAATTGTGGCTCCAAAATATGGACGAAGCGACATAGACTCTCGTGTCGCTCCTGTCCGTCTGCCTCCAGGGTACGGAAGAGTAGAACACATTAACCGGCATGCCGAGTGTAACCACTCCGGCAGCATAGCGGATGGTATAGTCAATCCCAAGATTGTTGAGAAGATACTCATTTCGCATGAATCTGTCTGAGACGGCCTTGATCCTGTCATGGCGATACTCCATGCCATATTTCAACTCCATGTTGTTGCCAAAGAGCAGGAATGATGT
>HF988598.1 GCA_000431975.1 Prevotella sp. CAG:924
TATGTCAATCTGAAATTCGATATTCGTTTTTTGATCAGATCTCTGTACCGGGTAAAGTAATGTGTCAGTGTGGATTGTCGTGAACAAGAGACATGGCCGGCAACCGCTTGTGCCGGTGGCCGTATGTCAAAAGGAAGTATGTCGCGTTTCTGAAAGCATATAAGAATCATGTTGAGAGGAAGGTCGCCGGAAGAGAATTAGGGCAGCCTTCCTCTCTTTTCTTGTTTATACCGAAAAGAATGCGTAATTTTGCAATAAGAAACCATAAAAACGGATGATAGACAGACTGACTGTAGAACGGATTAAAGAAGCCGCCAATATAGTGGAGGTGGGGGGGGATTTTTTTTTTTTTTAAAGGGGTGGGCGATTATGTGTCGTTGAAGCGGGCGGGAGCCAACTATAAAGGTCTCTGCCCCTTCCATAATGAGAAGACGCCGTCGTTCATCGTCTCACCGGCACGTGGCACGTGTCATTGTTTCGGTTGCGGCAAGGGCGGCAATGCCATCTCTTTCCTCATGGAGATGGAGCAGATCACCTATCCAGAGGCGTTGCGGCGTCTGGCCGCCAAATATCACATCGAGATCAGGGAGCGGGAGCTTACCGACAGCGAGAAGGAAGAGCAGAGCCGGCGTGAGTCGATGTTCATTGTCAATGAGTGGGCCACGGGTTATTTTGAGGATCTGCTTCATCATCATGCTGACGGTGTGGCCATCGGCATGCAGTACTATCGCTCGCGTGGCTTTAGGGACGACATTATCCGGAAGTTCCATCTGGGATATGATGTTACTGACCGTCATGCCCTTGCCCGTGAGGCCAAGAAGAAAGGCTATCAGCGTGAGTTCGTCCGGCAGGTGGGGCTGTGCTATGAGAATGACCGGGGTGAGCTTATCGACCGCTATTCCGGACGGGTCATCTTCCCTTGGATGAACTCTGCCGGTAAGGTGGTGGGTTTCTCGGCCCGTGTGCTTGACCAGCGCACGAAGGGTGTGGAGCAGAAATATGTCAACTCGCCCGACAGCGACATCTTCCATAAGGACCATGAGCTGTATGGCTTCTATCAGGCCAAGCAGGCCATCAACCGTGAGGGCATGGCTTTCATCGTCGAGGGACAGGCCGATGTCATCTCCATGCATCAGTGCGGCATAGAGAATGTGGTGGCCGGGTCGGGTACGGCACTCTCTCCCCATCAGATCCATCTGCTACATCGTTTTGTCAATGATCTCACGCTTATCTACGATGATGATGCGGCAGGACACCATGCGGCGCTCGAAGGTATCGACAAGGTGCTTGCCGAGGGAATGAATGTACGGATTGTCGTCCTGCCCGACGGTGACGACCCCGACAGTTACTCACGCAAGCATACGGCTGCCGACTTCCGCAAATACGTGGAGGAGCACCAGACCGACTTCATCCAGTATAAGACACAGGTGCTGCTGCAGGGCGTCACTGATCCTCAGCAGCGTGCGGCCGGGGTGAGCTCCATCGTCCGCTCGATATCGCAGGTGCAGAACCCGATCTTGCGTGATACCTATCTCCATGACTCCGCCCGGCAGTTGGGTTATACGGAGGCGGTCCTCATCAATCAGATGAACAATTTTATCCGTGAGCGGCAAGGTAGCCGAGGGTATGCGTCACCATCCGCACAGCAGTCCGCGGCTTCCGGCCCGTCAGCAGTGACCGGTGGCGGTCAGCCGGCTCCTGTTAAGGCAGATGCACCTGCAGGCGTCACCGGGACTCCTGCTGCCAAGCCGGCAGCGACGGACACTGCTATGACCAACGTGGAGATGATGCTCGCCCAACTCATTATCCGCCATGGCGAGTGGGTGATCTTTTCCAATGTGGAAGGTGATGACGGACAAGTGTACGACCTTACCGTCGCCCAATATGTGTATTACATGCTGCATAATGATGAGCTTCAGTTCCATGACGCTCTGCTCAATCAGATTCTTCTGGAGGCTGTAGAACATAGCGGGGAGGAGAATTTTAAGGCCGAGTCTTATTTTATCGGACACTCTAACATTGAGATCAGCCGACTGGCAGTCCGACTTACCGCCGATCCTTTCCATGTCCACCAGAAAGAGAGCGAGCCGCTCAATGAGGCGGATGCCCGTCAGCGTCTCGTGACGAAGACGGAGGATCTGCGTAACCGGGCTACTCACTTGGTGCTCGATTACCGTATGAAATATGTCGAGGGACAGTTGCGGCAGCTGCAGGCTCAGATACGTGGCGTGAGAGATGACAAGGAGGAACTGATGAGGCTGATGAAACAGTATAGTGACATGCAGCATATCCGCAACGAGCTGGCCAAACAGCTTGGCAGCAATATCATGGTATGACCCTGTAGATCATAGCATTCGAAAACCGATTACGGAAATATTAAACTGGTGAAAAGCAAGATGAGCGGAATCAGTGGAAACGGATTGTCTCTAATTAATAAAAACATTTAATAATTGGCATATTCCCATATTTATTCCGTATATTTGTATAAATAAAGAATTGTGAGATAATGGACGTATTCTTCTTATACGGATTGCTGGTAGTCATTGTCGTTGCCTTGCTGGTCTGGTACTTCTTCACGCACCGGCCGGATAAGCTCGTGCCCATTATCGACGATCAGAAATGCCATCGTATCCTTCTTACAAAAGCGTTGCGACAGCTCAACAGCAAGATTACATGGAAGAAGGATAAGGATGAGTGGGAGGGAATATTCGATTATCAGAGCGGTCATTTCCGGGTGCGTCAGACCAAAGATACTCCTTATCTTCAGTTGATGTATCTCTTTTTCTATGAGACCGACTTCTCCGATCTGGAGCTCGTCCGGGAGATCTGTAATCTCTGCAACAAGAATACGGAGATCAGCAAGCTGGTCTATTCCATTGATGAGAAGCAGGGCACTGTCGACTTGCATGTCCTTGAAGGGTTGATGCTTCCCGCGAAGCATGCTGTCGGGACACTGCAGCGTGCCCTTAATGAGATCTTCTCGTGGCAGAATGCCTTCACCCGCCGGTACAACGAGGCCAAGGGCGAGAATGACAAGACGCCTGGCCGTGATCAGGAGAAATCGGCAGCCTCCATCTCACGCGAGTTATATATGCTTCATGAGATGGAGATGGCACGGCAGACCGGACAGGCTGAGTGGCACACTAGTGAGCGCTCGCCGGAACCTCTTCGGCAGCTCTTGGCCTCTGCGTTGAACATGACGGATATCGTGCCGGCCCGTCTGACGCGTTTTCATGAGGAAGGCCCGTCAGAGGTGATTGACGATCCGGAAAGGATTCTTAATTTCCATTATGCCGACAGCCTGATCCGTGACAATCAGTGGGCAGGCACATCGGCCGTGCTCCGTCTCGACTATTATGATCCGCGCCGTCCGGCCCGTCTGCGCCATCTGCTGATCGTTCTCAATCGTGAGGACCAGACGGCGGAGACCCTTTACTATCGTGCTACGCTTACCCGCATTCCCCTTAGTGCCGACCGGCAGATGCGGACAGATGCCGTCGAAGGCGACGATCTGTCGCGTAGCGTGTTGCTGGGCT
Organism: Prevotella sp. CAG:924; assembly: GCA_000431975.1. Lineage (GTDB taxonomy): Bacteria > Bacteroidota > Bacteroidia > Bacteroidales > Bacteroidaceae > Prevotella. The sequence goes on from HF988598.1 coordinate 3,537, forward strand.
ATGATCTGGATTCAGACAAGCAGGCGGACAAGTTCCAATACATCTGGAAAGAGGCCGAGGCCAAGCAGCAGGCCGGCTCAACAGAGACGCTGACCGATGATGAGCGGCTGTTGCTCTCACTCAAGGACGCACACACGGGTCTGAACGTCTACCGTGGTAAGCAGCTCTTCCTGCAACGCCGCTACTATGAGGCATTGCTGTTGTTGGAGGATGCTTACCGACGTATCATCCGGCTGTCGGCCAAGGATCTGCATGCGATGCAGGATGTCTATTTCGAGGTGTGCTATCTGGTGGGCTTCTGCTATTCCCAGCTTCATCAGTACGAGCGTGCCGCCTATTATCTCGAATTCACTCTTCCGCTTCATCGTGTAAACTATACGGAGGCTTATGTGAACACTCTCGTGGCCGCAGGCGATATCCGCAGCCTCAATGTCATCGACACCCTGTTGTCCCAGGTGATACCGTCATCGGATGATGAGGACGATGAGGAGCATGCGCATGACAGCCAGCCCTTGGAGGAGCTGATGCCCTTTGCCAACTTCCTTCGACGCAGCAAGGCGACGGTGCTGATCACACAGCAGCGTTATAAGGAGGCGGAGGCATTGCTGCAGGAGCTTCTCAACGATCCCGAGAATACGGCCTTTGTCCTCAAGGAACTGGCACATATCAGGAAACTGAAAGGAGAGAAAGGATGACCCGGTACGGCCTGCCGTAGGAAGCGAACCGGCAATCCGGTAAGATCACTAATAGTATAGTAGTTAATTTTTAGCCGCAAATAAAATATGTATTACATAAAAAAGACCCTGGAAATTTCTGCTGCCCATCAGCTGCATCTTTCCTACGCCAGCAAGTGCAGTCATCTGCATGGTCATAACTGGAATGTGACAGTGTATTGCCGTGCCGAGCAACTCAATGAGGACGGTATGGTGACAGACTTTGGACATATCAAGGAACAGATCCACGGCCGGCTCGATCATAAGAACATCAACGATGTGCTTCCTTTCAATCCTACGGCGGAAAATATCGCCCGTTGGATCGTTGACACCATTCCCGAATGTTATTGTGCGAAGGTGGAGGAGAGCCGTAATAATGTAGCAGTCTATACCGCCGATGATGCGGCACCTATCTTCTGATTGACAGTCATGTATAAAGTAAACGAGATCTTCTATTCTCTGCAGGGTGAAGGACGCAATACCGGTCGTCCGGCTGTCTTCATCCGGTTCAGCGGTTGTAATCTGCAGTGCTCTTTCTGCGATACCGACTTTCTGCGCTATGAGCCCCTGACGGCTGAGGAGATCGTGCACCGGGCTCTCGCCAGTCTGCCGGCGTCGTTGGCCGCCCGTCTTCAGCAGGACGTACCTGCCAGCCCCGCTCCTATGGTGGTGCTTACGGGTGGTGAGCCGACACTGCAGGCCGACAACGCACTGATCGACCAGCTTCATGCCGCCGGCTTCCGTGCCGTCGCCATGGAGAGCAATGGAACGAAGGAACCGCCCACCCGTCTCGACTGGCTGACGGTGTCGCCAAAGGAGAAGGTGACGGTGAGATATTGCAATGAGTTGAAAGTGGTCTTCGACGCCAAGATCGATCCCATGCGTTGGGATGCTATCCAGGCCGATTTCCGCTATCTGCAGCCCTGCGATACGGGTGATGCGTCACGCAATCGGCAGATCACGGAGGCCTGCATCAGCTACATTAAGGACCATCCTCAATGGAGGCTGAGCCTTCAGACGCATAAGCTTTTAAATATAAGGTAAAAGGTAAATGGAGATTCTGCGCTGGGCATTCATAGCTTGTTATCTGATCGCCTCTTTTCTGGTGATGCTCCGGATACTGATGGACAATCGGCAGCCGGCAAAGACTATGGCGTGGGTGCTCGTGCTCTTCTTCCTGCCTGTACTGGGCATTATCTTATATTTCTTTTTCGGACGCGACACGCGAAAGGAGCGTTATGTGAGTCAGCGGTCGCTCGATCAGCTGACCAAGCGCTCCATGCTCGAGTTTGCCGAACAGCACGATCTCCACTTGCCGGAGCGTCACCGGCCGCTGATCAATCTCTTCAGCAATCAGAACATGGCGCTGCCTTTCAAGGACAACGAGGTGGAGATCTTCACTTCGGGCTATACCTTTTTCCCCGCCTTGCTGCGTGAGCTCAGCAAGGCGCGCGACCATATCCATATCGACTGGTTTATTATCGACGATGATCCGTTGGGCAATCTTTTCACCGATGTGCTGATCGACAAGGCGCGTGAGGGTGTGGAGATCCGTCTGCTCTACGACGATGTGGGTTGCTGGCATGTGCCCAATCGCTTCTTTGAGCGTTTGCGAGAGGCAGGCATCGATGTCCATCCTTTCATGCCGGTGCGGTTTCCTATGGCCACCTCGTCGGTCAACTATCGCAACCACCGCAAGCTGTGTATCATCGACGGCAAGGTGGGCTTCATCGGAGGAATGAATATAGCACGGCGTTATGTCCAGGGCACGTCGATCCCCTGGCGCGACACCCACCTGCTGATCCGTGGCGGCGCTGTCTATGGCATCCAGCGTGCGTTCCTTGTCGACTGGTATTTTGTCGACCGTACTCTGATCACCGACCGCAGATATTATCCGGATACCGACTCACGGATACAGAACAACTGTCTGGCGCAGATCGTCACAACGAGCCCCATCAACCCATGGCCCGACATAGAGCAGGGCTATGTGCGGATCCTGCTCGAGGCCAAGCGTTATGTCTATATGGAGAGCCCTTATTTCCTGCCGACCGAGCCGGTGCTCTTCGCCATGAGCACGGCTGCCCTTGCCGGCGTGGACATACGGCTGATCGTACCGCTGAAGAGCGATACGCCGCTCGTCGATGTGGCCAGCATATCCTATCTGCGCGAGGCTGTCAAAGCCGGCATAAAGGTGTATTTCTATACGCCGGGCTTTAATCACTCAAAGTTGCTTGTATCGGATGACTACATCTGTACCTGCGGAAGTACCAACATCGACTTCCGCAGTTTTGAACTGATGTTTGAGTCTAATGTGTTTTTCTACGACGAGGGGATGGCTCTCCGTTTGAAAAAGGTGTTTATGGACGATCTTGCTCAAAGCGTTCCTTCCAGTCAGGTGCGCCGGATGAGCCATGAGTCGTTCCTCCGCCGGTTGTGGGAGAGCCTTGTGCGTCTGTTGAGTCCGTTGATGTAACGGACGCCCCCGAATTATTCGGTTATTGCTCTTCCGATGGGTTTTCCTCGGGAGTGTCGGTAGCCGGTTCCTTCTTTTTGAACAGCGAGAAGTTCACGCTGCCGTAGTTGCGGTGATCAATGAAATAAGGATGGTTGGAGAAGTCGTTCTTCTTGCCGTGCTCGAAGACGAAGAGACCGTCCGGCTTCAGCAGGTCGTATTGGAAGATCAGGTCGGGTATCTGAGGCAGTTGCTCCAGGGCATAGGGTGGGTCGGCGAAGATCACGTCGAACTGCTGGCGGCACGATTTGAGAAAGCGGAACACATCGCCGCGGATCAGCAGATAGTTGTCCACCTTGAGGTAGTCCATGCATGCCTTGATCCACCGTGCGTGGTCGCGGTCCATCTCCACGCCTGTGACCGATGCACAGCCGCGTGAGAGCATCTCCAGTGAGATGCTGCCGGTACCGGCAAAAAGATCCAGTGCCATGGCGCCGTCCCAGTCGATGTAGCTCTGCATGACGTTGAAGATGTTCTCCTTGGCCATGTCTGTCGTCGGACGGGCCTTGAAAGTATGAGGTACGTCGAACTTGCGTCCTTTGTATTTTCCTGTTATGATACGCATAATGATTATTATTTTCCAGTGGTGATAGGGGCTTGTTGCTGTGGGGCGTGATATTAAGGGCGAGCCGGTTGGCGGCTTTCCTTGGATATGTGGCGTATTTCCAGAAGGGAGTCTCTTAGTATGGGCTTTCCTCTATCGTTTCAAGGTCGTTGTGCCGTAGCGTTTATCCCAGATAGAGCGTGAGCAGGTCGAAGGTGATCCCGCGTAGGGCTGTCATAGGTGCCCGGTTGAAGTCGCTGCTGGCCAGGATACGGCTTACCTTTGCCACATATTTCTTGAGGGGTTGCATCAGATCGTCACCCTCGGGTATCTCGCCGGAGATGTAAAGCTCGTCACGTTGCTGGTCGAGTGCCAGCTGTTTCCAGACGAACAGGATGAAGTAGATGGCATCCTTCGCATTGCGTGTGTTGAACGAGTTGTTGAAGAGGAAGCGGTTGCGTTCAAAGGCGAACACCTCCATCTTTCCGTCGTGAAAATGAGCGAAGAGCTTGCGGCGTTCTCCGAATGCTCCGCGGCGGTGCAGGTAGCTCCATACGGGACGCATGAGTGTGGTGAAGCGCACATCGCGGAAATGATCATCGACGACGAGCTTCAGGTCCTTGTTCACGGCAAAGAGGGCCATGCAGTTAAGGTTGGGCAACGGGTTGGCCATCACCACCGACCCTTCCGTATAGGGGAAGGAGTGTGAGTAGAGTGTCTCATTGTCGCTCTCCTGATATTCCTCACGGGGCACGAGGAGCACCGGTGCGTCGACGAGCACCTGGGCACGGTCGTTCGGACCTTGGAGGAGGGAGGCGCTACGGAAAGCCTCGCGAAGATTGGCGGCCATGGACACGCCGCTCTTCGACACGTACGGCTCGAAGCGCAACTGCTCTTTCACGTCCTTGTCGGCCACGGCGAACATCAGTGAGCCGGGACTCACGCGCAGGGTGATGCGCGGCATCTTCATCGGGGTTGTTGTATCTGTCATTTGTTCTTTTCTTGGAATGTCTGTGTCTTGTCATCTATGGGCGTGACAGGCGGTCACTCCCAGTTACCGGCGTTCTCGTTGGGCTGTGTGATGTCGCCGATCATCAGGCCGGGGAAGCGGCCACCCATATTGGCCTTCTCCGTGAGGTTGGCCACGGCGTTCTCGTCGAGGCCTTTAAGATATTGGTCATAGGTGGCGCCGCATTGCATGACGGGTACCTGTCGGCCGCTCTTTCCCATGACGAAGGATGCCTCGAGATGGAAGCGCTCCTTGCCGCTGAAGGGCACATACTGCAGGGAGTCGGCCAGGAGCTTCGCACGGATGAGCGTGGCCCAGTCGCCGGTGTAGACGCCTTTACGGGCACGGTAGCGCTCCTCGGCTGTCCGGATGTGGAGCAGCCGGGCCTTCACTGCCTTCTCGCGTTCAGCCTGCTCACGCTCGAACCGCATGGGACGCTCGACGCTCAACCAACAGAGGACGACGAGCACCAGTACACAAAAGCCCAGGATGATATTCTGATTTTTCAGGAGCTTGGCTCCGCTTAGCTTTGTCATAACGAGACAAAGATACAATCTTTTGGTCAAAGGGCAAACAATAGGCTGTAGATTTTTATGCTTATCGGGAATTTATTTCTTTCCTTTTCGTATCTTTGCATTTGCGGCTTTTCCTGCCGGAGCTGCCGTTCCTTTTTGTTTTCATCATGACAGTACACGACTTCATACAACAGATCACCTCAGAACTGGGGTTTGCTCCCACCTCCGACCAGCAGCAGGCCATGGAGGTGTTCGGACATTTTCTGGCCGACCGCCGGCAGGATGTGGTGATGATCATGCGCGGCTCGGCCGGTACGGGAAAGACCTCGGTGGCTGGAGCCATGGTGCGGACGCTGAGGCGTCTGGGCCAGAAGCTCACGCTCATGGCTCCGACGGGTAGGGCGGCTAAGGTGTTCTCTCTGAAGAGCGGCCTTCCTGCTGCCACCATCCATCGCCGCATCTACCGTGAGAAAGCCTATCAGGGACTCGATGGCCAGTTCGTCATCAACAACAATCTTTATCACAGCATGCTCTTCGTGGTCGATGAGTCGTCGATGATCTCTACGCTGACCGCCGACAATGGATTTGGGTCGGGCAGTCTGCTCGACGATCTTATCCGCTATGTGTACAGTGGTCAGAATTGCCGCCTCCTTTTGTTGGGCGACAGTGCCCAGCTGCCGCCGGTAGGCGAGGAGGAGGCACCGGCGCTCTCGGCTGATGTGCTGGCCGGCTATGGACTGAGCGTCTATCAGACCGATCTGAATGAGGTGGTGCGCCAGAAGAGTGAGAGCGGCATCCTGTGGAATGCCACCTCGCTCCGTGCCCTCATCACGCATGAGGAGGCCACCCATCTGCCGGTCATCCGTTTCAGTGGCTTTGCCGATGTGGTCCGCATGCCGGGCAATGAGCTGATAGAGTCGCTCGCCTCCAGTTATAGTGAGGTGGGTGTCGACGACACCATCGTCATCACCCGTAGCAACAAGCGGGCGAATATCTACAACGAAGGCATACGGCGGACGGTGCTCGACCGCGAGGAGCGTCTCTCCTCCGGCGATCTGGTGATGGTGGTGAGGAATAATTATTACTGGACGGAGCGGGAGGCCAGACAACTGAAAGAGGGCGAGCAGTTGCCGTTGACCTTTCTTGCCAACGGCGATGTGGCGCGGGTACAGCGTGTCCGTAATATCCGCGATCTGTATGGCTTCACATTTGCCGATGTGTGGCTGGTCTTCCCCGACTATGACGGTTATGAGATGCAGGTGACGGTCATCCTCGATTCCCTCTCCACGGAGGCTCCGGCTCTTACGCGCGAGCAGAGCGAACAGCTTTATCAGAGGGTGATGGAAGATTATGCCGACCTTACCACGAAGTCGGCCCGTGTCAAGGCGCTCCGCGACGATCCGCTCTTCAATGCCGTGCAGATCAAGTTTGCCTATGCCGTCACCTGCCATAAGGCGCAGGGCGGACAGTGGAGCCACGTCTACCTCGATCAGGGTTATATGACCGATGATATGCTCACACCCGACTATATCCATTGGCTGTACACCGCCTTCACACGTGCCACAGCGAAGCTCTTTCTTGTCAACTGGCCGAAAGAGCAGTGCGATGTGTGGGAAGACTGATGGTAAGCATGCTTTATGATTATCCCGTCGGCGGAATTAATTTAGTGTATGCTTAATTCTGCCGATGGGTTTGTTTAAGGTTTACATATTGCAGGACGGTGAGGGCGCTGACTTTGCCGATGATTCCGGCAAACAAACTTTACGTTATTTTTGCATCATTTCTGATGACGATGAACCGGTCTGTCTGTTGCGGGAATAATGTCCCGATCCCCCTTCTTGCTTTTGCAAAGGAGATGGTGGTTGCCAATTCTTTTGGTTGAGCCGGTACGGACATTCCGGTCTTGTATATGCGGTTTCGAACAGGTCAAGCTCGTACATCAGCCCCTATAGATCCCTGTGCAATCTTGGTGAGCCTGTCGTCCCTCGCTGTTAAAGAAGGACATCAGGCTCACGTAGTGCTCTCGCTCCTGATGCTTCTCCTGGGCATGTCTGATGCTCTGGATGGTCTCGTTCAGTTCCGATATACTGTTGCCTGCTCGATGCTGCACATACTTCCGCTGTCGTCTGAAACGATCAGATAGAATGCTTTCTGTCGTATATTTTAATTTGGTGAAAGTCTTGCGTGTGTCGAAGACTTTTACTTTCTATACTCCCGAAAGATTCAACATCTGTCATTGAGGCGGGAATTTTCCGCAACATCGTTGTATGTCTGGTGTTTTAGAGGTAGCTGACCGTTTCTTCTACCGGTTTGCGGCTGTTATGGTTGGCCAATGGCTTGCTTCCTTCAGCTGCATAGCCAAGGGCAAGGCAGGCCAGAACTTCTTCGTTCTCGGGCAAGATGACAAAATATACGCTCAACCCACTATAAAGCGTCCGTTATCATCGTACCCCAGTCCTGTCAAAGGCAGAAATCATGCTGGTCATGATACTTTTACACCTGTCTGTCAGGATAAATAGAAATGGCATAATTTCATCTGCAGCTCCTATTTCCGGGAATACTGTCAGCCGGGTGTCTGTCATTTCCGTTTCGGAGTGGAAACGACATGGAAATATATAGCGGGGATCAGGCTCCTGAATACTCGGAAAAGGGAGCCGGCATCATAAGACAAGACACCTAGATGGGCAAAATCCGTTTAAATTCAGAGGGATGTTTTTGAGATAATGACAGATGATGATACAATAGCTCCGATCTTTCTATATATAAAAGGGTATTCTATACTTTCACAAGTGATCATATATCATCTGTTTGCCATTCGATGTTTTGGGTATTATCCACATTGTGAGACCACACCCGGTGCGACCACAAGTATATGTTGTCCGTTCAGGTATAGTGTTTCGTCCGCATCGCAGGGAGACATGGCGTTTTTATACGTAAAACTATGTCAGCCACAGGAATACAACCTGTCACATCCAATTCCGGATAAGCCATTTGTATTGTCGACAGTAACACAGGCCATAATAGAACGTATTGATAATCATTATGTTAGTTGATGACTGGAGGCTACGGTTTTCTGTATCTCATTTTTAATATCTATTTAACATGGAAAGCATTGCATTATATAAATAAAATATCTATTTTTGCGATATATCTGATAAGTAACTTAAATTTTATGACTATGAACAAAATTCTACGTTTAACATTCATGGCTGTCCTTTCCCTGATATGTGGAGCAGGATTTGCCCAGACTACTTTTAATTTTACTGCCTTGTATGGTGATGCTACCATTAGTGACATCTCAGGAATGCCGCAGGCATTGGATGGGGTCACCGTATCGTTTGCTAAAGGCAATTCCCAAAATGCACCGGCCTATAACAAGGCGGGTGAGGTGCGCCTCTATGGAGGTAGTAGCGCTACTGTACTTGACGGATGTACGATGACGTTCACGTCTACAGCCGGCAACATGCAGACCATTACGCTCGAGCATGGAAGCAATGGAACATGGGGTACGATGACTGCCAATGTAGGTACCCTTTCGGAAGATGAGAATAAGAATATCACCTGGACCGGTGATGCCGCAGAGGTGGTCTTCACCGCTTCGCGTAACGTTGCCGATCCCACCAAAGCGACTCAGAACCGTTATAAGTCAGCAGTGGTGACCTTGAAGGGTGGTGTGACCAAGAAGGCTGCAGGCCTTGCTTTCAGCGAGACCAACGTGTCTGTCGAGCAGGGCACGTCTTTCAATGCTCCTACATTCACGAAGGAGACGACAGCACCTGTCACATTCACATCCGACAATGAGGGTGTGGCTTCTGTCAACAGCGAGGGAACTATCACCCTGGGTGGTGAACTGGGTACGGCTGTCATCACAGCTTCTTCTGAGGAGAACGATGAGTACTATGCAGGCAGCGCCACTTGCGAGATCGAGGTGTTCGTGTACAACAACTATAAGAAGGTGGCTGCTGTGACAAGCGGTAAGGAATATCTTATCGTGGCACAGCGTGACTGTGAGACTTATTATGCTTATCCTCTCTCTGAGACCTATACCTATGGTTATCTGTCTTCTGGTACGGTCGATGGTCTCCAGGACGAGATCAAGGTGAAGAGTACTTATGATGATGGCTTCGTATTCACAGAGAGTGGCACTGGCTACACCATCCAGGACTGCTATGGAAGATATTTGTATCAGAAGGGAGATTACAACTCATTCAATGTCAGTGACGAGCCCAGCGTATGGAATGTAGAGCCTCAGGCTGACGGTACGTTCAAGATCGAGCAGAATGGATATTTCGTACAGTGGGGTGACGGCACCCACACTACCTTCGGCGTATATACCGAGCAGGACAACAACAGAGTACTGCCGTTCCTCTATGAGCTTGAAGAGGTGGGTTCTGGTGTCAGCAAGGTGACAGTTGACGGTGAGGACGCTAATGCTCCTGTTTACAATCTGGCCGGCCAGCGTGTAAGCAAGGATGCCAAGGGAATCCTGATCCAGAATGGTAAGAAGTTCGTGAATAAGTAAATCATTCAAATAGTTATACTGAAGAGGGATACGGTCATGTGATCGTGTCCCTCTTTTTTAGTATGCTCGGCATGAGCTTATTCTAATGGGT
>HF988599.1 GCA_000431975.1 Prevotella sp. CAG:924
GTTAGCTAATACTCATGCCGAGCGTACCAAAAAAGCGGAACCTCCGAAGAGATTCCGCTTATATTATATAGAGCTTGCGCTCTGCGATAATTAGTCGCAGTTAGCCAGCTTGTGATCTGAACCGAGCACGTCAGTAACCTTATGAGCATAGAGCTGCTCCATGTACTCACGAGCCTTTCCGCAATACTGACGGGGATCGAAGTACTCAGGATGCTTAGCTAAGGTCTCACGTACACCAGCAGTGAAGGCCAGACGAGAGTCAGAGTCGATGTTGATCTTGCAAACAGCGCTCTTAGCAGCCTTACGCAGCTGATCCTCGGGGATACCAACTGCATCGGGGAGCTTGCCACCATACTCGTTGATGATGTCAACATACTCCTGAGGAACAGAAGAAGATCCGTGGAGCACGATGGGGAATCCGGGAAGCTGCTTCTCGATCTCTGCGAGCACGTCGAATGCCAATGGAGGAGGAATCAGGCGACCAGTCTTCGGGTCACGTGTGCACTGCTCGGGCTTGAACTTGTAAGCACCGTGGCTAGTACCGATAGAGATAGCCAGAGAGTCAACGCCTGAACGGGTAGCGAAGTCAACAACCTCCTCAGGCTTGGTGTAGTGAGACTCCTCAGCCTGTACCTCATCCTCAACACCGGCGAGAACGCCCAGCTCACCCTCTACAGTTACATCGAACTGATGAGCATAGTCAACAACCTTCTTGGTCAGAGCGATGTTCTCCTCATAGGGAAGAGAGCTACCATCGATCATTACAGAAGAGAAGCCGAAGTCTACGCAGCTCTTGCAGAGCTCGAAGCTGTCACCGTGATCCAGGTGAAGCACGATCTCAGGATGATTGCAACCCAGCTCCTTAGCATAAGCTACAGCGCCCTCAGCGAGGTAGCGGAGCAGAGTCTGGTTAGCATATTTACGAGCACCTTTAGACACCTGAAGGATCACCGGGCTACGAAGCTCAGAGGTAGCCTTGATGATAGCCTGAAGCTGCTCGAGGTTATTGAAGTTGAATGCAGGTACGGCCCAACCGCCGTTGATGGCTCTCTTGAACATCTCACGGGTGTTCACGAGACCTAATTTCTTGTAATCTACTGCCATTTTTTTATAATATTAAAAAAGTGATTCTACATTTGAACCAAAAGCCATCACTTCATAGTTCATTTGCAAAGTTACAATATTTATTCTATATGCCAAAGAGCGAACACATTTTTAAATGATACTAAGGGTTAAAAAAAAGTAATTATGAGATATCCGGCTGCCACCTTTTTCCAAAATTGGCATATAGAACTTACAAATAGAGTTTACCGTAGGGACTGTCGTTTAATTCCGTCATTATGAGTC
>HF988600.1 GCA_000431975.1 Prevotella sp. CAG:924
GACGGTCCCTCCCACAGCCGCGTAGTGAGCTGCGGATGATCGCTCTCCAGCGTACCCCTGCCTATCACAATGGCATCGGCCTCAGCACGGAGCCGGTGTACCAGTGAGGCGGTAAAGGGCGTGGAGATCTGCAAGGGAGCCCCTTTCAGACCTATCATCCTATTGGCTGTCTGTGCCCACTTGAGCAGGATATACGGACGATGATGGGTCTGTACGGTAATGAAACGTTTATTGAGGGCAAGGCACTCCTTCTCAAGCACGCCGACAGTAACTTCTATCCCAGCTTCCCGAATGCGCTGCACCCCCCTTCCCTTCACCTTGGCAAACGGGTCGATACAGCCGCAGACACAACGGCGCACTCCCTTACGGACTATCAGATCGGCACAGGGAGGCGTCTTGCCCCAATGGCTGCAGGGTTCGAGGCTCACATAGATGGTTGCTCCCGGCAACAACGGCTCATCCTCCGGCCGCACGGAAGCAAAGGCATTCACCTCGGCATGTCCCTGGCCACACACTCTGTGCCATCCCTCACCGATGATCCTTCCGTCACCACTCACGATCACAGCCCCCACCATAGGATTCGGTTTGGCGTGGCGCCGGCCATTGACCGCCAGCTGCAGACATCTCCGCATATACATCTCGTCTATTTCTTTCTGTGTCATTGTTCCCTATTTCTTATTAACGGCAAAGATAGGAAATATTTAGTAGACACACAAGCACTTATATCGCTTGTCATGTCACAACCCTGATATTTTCATGCAAATCCCCAATCACAGGCAGGACTCTGCCCACCCGATGAATATAGGGGATTGTTTAGCTCGGG
>HF988601.1 GCA_000431975.1 Prevotella sp. CAG:924
CCATCAACCGACATCGGATGCAAGACACGGGCACAGACGCAATAAAGAAAGAAAAGGGAAAGGGTACGCCGGGAAAAAGGGAAACAAAAGGAAGGAGGCCGTAGCTTCCCAGACAGAGGGCATACGCAACGGCAGAGCCGGAAAGACAGTGGTGATACCTGTAAGTCGGAGTCAAGGGAGAAGTAAAGAAAATTAGTACGACTTTCGCTTCTTTCTCTCCTTTCAAAAAGCCTTTCCGCGAGGCGTTCATGGCTTCCGTCCAACCGGCAAACAAGGTGGGTCAAAATAGGAAGATAGGTGCGTCCGCGAAGGAATATACTTGCAAAGGCAAAGTAATATATATTAAAAGGCAAAGTAGTATTATGCTCGAGGGACAAGTTACCATTGGATACTTGGCGAAGTATCCAATGGTAACTTTTTCCAAAACGCAGGTATTCTACAACTTATTGATTTCCAATATCTTGCAAATCAGCAGATAAATCCGGTAATAAAGAGGCGGGCCGAGGCCTCCTACCGCCTAGAAATCAGGGGGGGGGCGACCCTACCGCCTAGAAATCGGGCGGAGAGCCACTGCGAAGGGACTTGCTGCGACCGGCAACGGACTTGCGGGCTCTTGTATTCGGGATTTTTGACTGTAAAGAAAAATAGGACAAATTTCGAAGAATCGTCCACTTCAGACAGGTCACGCCCTGCACCTCCACGCCCCCTGCCCCGGAAGAAAGGAAGGACAACCAGACATTGTATGCCCGTCATATTCATTGCGGAAGGACATGGCTCCAAGAATAGATGGATACCTTGTTGCCGAATTCGTATTTCTTATGCTCTTTGCCCTTACTGATACATTGTACTTCAGGCTCATGAATGGAATAGACTTTTTCCGGCTGTTACGCCTTTAATGGTCTCAAAGAGTCCGGGCAACTTGTCATAGTTGTGATTCTCTTTAAGATTACGCCTCAGCTCCCTGACAAGTCTTCCGGCTATTGTGCGTAAACGCCTGTCTACCCT
>HF988602.1 GCA_000431975.1 Prevotella sp. CAG:924
CATACGCAAGCATGCAGACCTAAAATTCTCCATTGCCTTTGCATCCTCCCTCCTAAGGCCGACTTGCTTCAGACACACGCAGTGAAATACTACCTGAAGAAAAAAGGCCATACAAAGTTTTTTGCAGAACTCTATATGACCATTTCTTATTAGAGTTTTTTTGTCCTACCGTTGCCGCGATGCCGTCTTTATAGTTTGTCTTTCTGACCGGTCTTCATCCCGCGGAGATCACAATGATACTTCCTGCGAAATTCCAGTTTGGCTTTTTCCATTGTGGGATTTGATTTATGCGAGGGGAACGACTGTGCCACGATTCGGGCCCGTATCTCATCATTCGATGGATGTCTGAAGATTGGCTTCTCCAGAGTGGAACGCAGTTGGTCAATGGCATGTCCGGTATCTCTTCCTTTCAGTTCAACAAAGATCTCTGTCCATTGTTCTGGCTCCACTCCCTGCTCTGAACGTTTTACCAGCACCAGCTTGTCACAGCGTTGACCGTCTTTCACGATATTCCCATCTACGGCATATACCACCGATTCTTTCATGCCGTTTATCACGACCATATATTTTTTGCCCTTCTCAGCCACACTCACCATCGGACGGACTTCAAGCCGCTGTTCTGGAATATAGCTCTCGGCACTCAGCCGTTCGTGAGTCGATTGATAGGTATCATGATCTCGTGTCATATCTCTGGATATAATTTCTCGTTCAATTTGCTGATGCTCTCTTCCACCCAGTCCGACACGCCATCCAGATCATTTCCGCTGAGCATGGGCACTTCTGCATCGAGGATATTCTGAAAATATCCTTTTTCATCGATGTAGTACCCTGAGATAGAAGAAGCGGGCAGTACACAAGCTTTGTCTATCACGTCCTGATCCAGCCCTTCATGGGCAACTCTCGCTGCTGCCAAGAGCACATTCACCACCGACAGGACGTATGGACTGTGAGAGGTTATCACGGCCATGCTTTGTTCCGATCCGTTCGCCAACGCTTGGTTCAGGGAGCGCACGATGCTCATGATCACAAGTCTTTGCGATTCCGGATATAGATTCTGCTCCGGCTCTTCAATGAAGAGCTGTGCCGACTGGTATACCAGCCTGCGCAGGGCGCGCTCATGGTCCGTCTTGCTTATCTCATTGTACTCAACCATCGAGAGCGGCGCATTCTTGCCTACACAATTGGTGATGTAATTTGTCATCACATCCAGAGGCATCACGCTCTGCATACCACTGGAGGCATAGAACGCAGGCGTCTCGTATCCGTCTTCCCGCAACAGGATATCAGCACCCGACTGGTTCACATAGCTGAATCCACCCGTGGCAGCCAGTCTGAAGGGATGCTCTCTAGTATAAGGCTCCTTGGCTTCATTCCACTCATAGATGAAATTAAAAAGGATGTCCCTTTCGGTTGCCTTATAGGTCTTGTCCACATTTTGGATCGCTGAAATAAGATTTCTCTCTGCAGGGATATAACACAGTTTACTATTATACCGCTGTTCCGCAAAGGATCTTTTACGTACGATCCTGGCATTGCCGGTTCTGCCCGTATACACAATGGTAAGGACATCTCCATCATACTTTAATTCCGTATCGTCCTTAAAATAGTCATCATTCAACCTGTGAAACGACTTCAGTTCCTTTATGAAGCGGTTATAGTGAGTATATTGATTTATCAGGTCCTCGGTCGAGGTCATGATCTTTTTCTCTATCCAACGGCAGAAACACAACACTTTCATGAAGGTGCTCTTACCAGAGCTCTGACGGCCGATGAGCAACATCAACGGAGTGAGTTCTATTTGGGTAGAATCCGATATCGGACCAAAGTTTTTAATATGCAGCGAAACCATATATTATAAAATATCTACCTTTGCTTCTATTTTAATGAGTAAAGTTAAAAAATAACCTTAATGCCTAAATAATGTCAGTCGTAATATTTTGAATTATTATATATTTTTGGCATATCTTGCAGAGAGGCCCCGTGATGTGTTCAAATATGATGTGCGTGAGCACATGCGTCCAATATATCACAACGCAGGAATGTAGTGGCTGTAGGGATACGACCCGGATGGGGTAGGGCATACGGGGTAGAATTCGATACTCATGAGAGTCCCTCACCGGCTTATGAAAGAAAACGTTACCGCCCCCTAAAGCCTGTCTGATAAGTCAAATAGGGCCGACACCTGTGTGCCGGCCCGGTATTTGTAGTTTAGGAGTGTTCAAACCACTAAACATACAAACC
>HF988603.1 GCA_000431975.1 Prevotella sp. CAG:924
GCCACGGCTTACAAGCCGTGGCCGCATTGCGTTATCCTTGTTGTCTTTCACATTGAATGATTTTATTATCTTAATATTTTTTCCTTCATCGATCTTCTTCTCTCTTTTTGCATCTCCACATATTTCAAGTACTCATTGGCATTATTATTCATGGTGTCAACAAGATACTGGGCCATTTCATGCATTTGTGTAGCAAATAGTACAGGAATTCCATTTGTGTCCACATTATAATGTACTTTGCTGTGCTCTATCCCTTCATTCATATGCTCAAAAGCCCGACGAGGATTCATTCCTCCTTTTACAAGAGTATTGCACAAAGCCTTCAGCTTTTGACTTCGTATAGCGACGCACTCTGTTTCCAAGCACTTTAAATCTTTTTCTGGATCATTCAAATAGCAATAATACAACCATATTTCAAAACAAGGATTGCTCACTATCCATTGACCTTGAGCTTCGTCTGAATTGTCTTTAGATATTTTCTTCAACTGATCATAGAATTCATCTACATCCGTAAGGAGAAATACTTTGTCCATATTCTCCAAATGAAAAATCCTATCTCCTATTTTAATCTCACCGCTCGACTGAATCTGTAACCATTTATCCTGCATCTGATATGGCTGTAATCCCTGTCCTTTTTCCGACATGAAAGCGACCCTTAGCGAGTGCAAGTCGTTCATCAATTCATGAAGGAAATCTTTTTCACGTTTCTCACCTCCGGAAAGGACGAAAACAAGGCTCGTAGGAAGGAAACCCTCCAACTTCTGATAAGCTGGTGATACATCTAAAGTCTTAAATGTACCGCCCTCTTCCTTACCTTCTATGGCAAGCTTATGCAGGGGAACATCAGCCGGGGTTCTATCTGAATTTTTCTTTGAATATTTCAGTTTCGATAGGTCCATGGCATATCTTACATATTCAGTTCACCAATAAATGGAATAGCACCATACCGCCCTTCCATATATCCATTCTCAATATTGATTGTATTATGAATCTTGAAGTCATTTAATGAATACATGTGGCTGCCTCCATTCTTTTTCTCAACCATCCACACCTCATCGGTACGCAAGAATTCCTGATTGAGCAGGCAAGTCTGATGGGTTGTAAAAATAAGTTGCCCATTTGTATTCTGAGAGGAAAAGTAACAGACAAGTTTGCGCACCAAATGAGGATGTATGCTATGATCAAGTTCATCTATGACCACAGTTTGGGCTGATTTCATTGCAGCATATAATGCCGGCACGAGTGACAGCAACCTAACTGTACCATCTGACTGTGCCTCAATGTCCATCTCCTTCGAAAAGCCATTCTCTCCAAACTGACGGAACATCATTTGACTTATTTTTTGTACTCCGTTTTCAACACTGACGGACATAGTGTTTCTGAAATTAACTATCTCTGACAACACCCCGGAACGTATTCCCTTAAGTTCATTCATTGGCAGATCGCTGACCTCATGAGAACTCACCCAATCCTCGAAATTCTCCGTCTTCACTTCCACATCATTAATGCCTAAGTCTATGTTTTTGAATAAATTAGAAGCAAATTGAGAAATTTCTTCGTTGTTCTTAAATATTCCTATCAATTTTGGATTGAACGAATGTAAACCTATTATGGTAAGTTCATCCTCAAACCATTTTTGAGCAATGTTGATATGCGCATCTGTCAATACCGGCATATCGTCATTAATGGTCAGTAAACTTGCAAATGGATTCTTTTTCATCCATCCCAACACCATATTGTGGATCTCAGCAGAAGGTGCAACCGAGTATTTCACAGTTTCATCCCTGCGAATAAAGACAATCCTATTCTCCTCCGATCCTAAACCGGATACTTGCAGAGTCTCAAATGTAATCCCGGTTTTGGCAATTTCAATAGAATAGATAAAAGGAATTCCTGATTTCGTTACGAATTCAATAGTCAGCTCAATGGGGTTATTGCCTGCGTCTTCTTTCAATGCAAACATATATCTTTCAACCCTATCCTTATTCAGAAATTTTTTGTTGGTCGCAATAGCTTTCAAGAAATGAATCCCTTTCAGGAGATTTGATTTTCCTGCACCATTTGAACCATAAATGGCTGCCATTTTCAGAACCGGGAGTTTCCCATCAACCATGGTAATATGATTTGATAGGGTTGTCCTTTTCATATTCGGAAACATATCAAACTGAACTTCATCATTGAATGAAAGAAAGTTTTTTAGTATAACCCGAAGTATCATATTGTCATCAACTATTGTAAGTTAAACTCTTTATTAGCAATACACTAAGAAGATATAAATCTTCGTTCACCAACAAAGATACAAATATATTCCTATTCTGTGAAATTTACACGTGATTTTTTCACGCATACTATCAAATATGGATATCAAATCATGTAAGGGCCAATCCCCGATAGTCCGGTTATCTATGTTCGCGGGGTTCACGCACGTGTAGTCCTGTCCTTCGATAGGTTTCCCTGATGGCAGCTTGGAGATATGCTGCACTTCCCTTTTGGCTTGCATCAGCCCGTATTGAAACGCCTTCCCAATGCAGCCTCATTGAGGCAACCGGGGCAGTCCTCTATCCAAAACCGGGTACGGAATCCGTCACAATGGAAATGATTTCTTGGAAAGTATTTGACATATTGTGACCATCTGAATGCCATATCCTTGGCTTGTCCAACGCCTTCAGCTCCCTTGCCGGACCGCCCGTAACTCCATTATGACATCATCCGTTGCGCCTTCCCCGTTGAGGGTCCGACCATCATACGGAGATCCCCGATCTTTTGACGTCCGATTTAGTCTTTCCGCCGTCACATCCACGGCCCCGACTGGGCCGCATTCTTGGCAATCCACCCCTCCGGGTGCTCTCGTCTTTATCGGTCGACAGACATCATCACCAATCTCTCTGTTATATCGAGTGTAAACAAAAATATTTCCATTATCCTTTACCGTCCACCTTTCCGGATGACTCTCATCCGGTTGCCAGTCGCCTTCTTCTCTCCTCTTTTCGGCATCTAAACCGGAATGTCTTATACTGACATAGGTAGACAC
>HF988604.1 GCA_000431975.1 Prevotella sp. CAG:924
TCTTATGTAGGATATGCCCGCGATACGGTCAGCGCCAAGGACAGACGATAGTGATGCACGGGAAGTCGGTAAAAGGAAATTAAGATAAGGGCGACACACGTCTCACAGCGTGGCGACACACCCACATACCTCGTGAACAGCTTTAAGCAAAAACAGAACCACCCGATAGCCGACGTCATAAAGAAAATGCCGGGACTGCAGGTCGGTGAGGAAGGGACCATCACCTATAGATAAGTACATTTTTAAGGGACGACTATTTACAGTCTTTCATCCCCAGTGCAACCGGTGCCCGTGAACGTTTCCGCCCCTGTCATCCTATCTGTCCTGAAGGGTGGAAATCAAGACGACCGTCACAGGCAGCCGGTAGGATTCATGCCACATGAATCAAATTCCATACCTTACGTTAATTCCATACGCACACATGCTGAGCCATTTTTTCATCTCCGTACTTCATTTGAACAGCATACTTCCTCCTGCATTTATCGGATGAGCCCCTATCCTTCCGTGGTACGAACGCCCATTCAGATACGCATGAGATAGTGTCCACTTATTTCACTTCCCATATATCGTTTGTCTCGAGAAGTTCTGCAAAGGTATGATACGGTTTGGCCGCCTTCACTTCCTCAATCTGCTCATTCACGGCATCGTTGTACGTCGGTGCCTCCACATCGCGGATCACGCCGAGGGCAACGGGAAAGCCATGCTCATTGTCCATCATGGCCAGCTTGAGCTGCAGCGTGTCGTCCTGGCAATGAGCGTCATGAACAAGCACATCATCGAGCGTGTATCCGTCCTTGCCGATCTCGACCACCTTCAACGAGAAACCGTCCTGTACAAGACCATATTCATCATTGGGACCAAACGTCAGCTTCTTGCCATGCTCCACATAGATGGCATGCTCCTTCCGGCCGTCACGTGTATAGACTGGTGCATAGGCACCATCGTTGAAGATCACACAGTTCTGCAGGATCTCGCAGAGAGCCGCACCGTGATGATGATAGGCCGACTTGAGGACTGATATCGTATGCGAGCTGTCATTGGCCACCGCACGGGCGAAAAACGTACCACGTGCACCAAAGCAGAGCTCTGCAGGGCAGAACGGCTCCTCCACCGATCCGTAGGGAGTTGACTTGGAGATGGTGCCCTTGGGCGACGTAGGCGAATACTGCCCCTTCGTCAGTCCGTAGATACGGTTGTTGAGAAGGATCATGTTCAGATCGATGTTGCGACGCATGGCATGGATGAAATGATTGCCACCGATAGCCAGTCCGTCACCGTCACCACTGATCTGCCAGATGGTAAGAGCCGGATTGACCACCTTCACTCCCGTTGCCACGGCGGCAGCCCGTCCGTGGATGGTCTGCATGGCATAGGTATCTACATAATAAGGCAGACGGCTCGAACAGCCGATACCTGAGATGACACAGGTGTCATAGGTCGGCACACCCAATTCGGCCATTGCCTTCTTCAATGAAGCGAGGAAGAAATGGTCGCCGCAGCCCGGACACCAGCGGGCCAACTTGCGTTTATCTGTTTTCTGTGTTGTTTCCATAAGCTACAGCACGACTTTAGTATCGAATGTAAGACCGGCAAACTCCGCATCGTTAGCATCAAGCAGACTGGTGAAACTCCTCACCAACTCTTCCACGACAAAGGGTTGTCCTTTCACCTGATTGTATTGGTAAGGTGCGAATCCATTGACACGGACACGCAGGAAGGCGGCAAGTTGTCCGAGATTCTGCTCGGCCACGACCACCTTCTTATAACTCAATAGCACCTCCGCTGTGTTTTTAGGCAACGGATTGATGTATTTGAACTGTGCCAGAGCCACCTTGTGTCCCTGTTTCCGCAGCTCTTCCATGGCAGAATAAAGATGTCCGTACGTGCTTCCGAAGCCGACTATGAGCAGGTCAGCATCCTCGGCATCGCCTTGCACCTGCAGGTCGGGAACCGGGATACGTGCAATCTTCTCAAAGCGCAGACGATCCATCTTCGAATGGTTCTCCGGATCGGTGGATATCTTTCCCGTATCGCTGTCTTTCTCCAGTCCACCGAGGATATGCTCATAGCCTTCCTGACCGGGGATGGCCCACCAACGGACGAGCGTGCTGGGATCGCGCCGGTAGGGCGTGTAATGGAACTTCTGGTCCACGGTGACATAATGGGGATGGATCGGCGGCATCTTCTTCAGGTCGGGCAACCGCCACGCACCCGATCCGTTGGCTATGAATGCATCGGTGAGAAGCACCACGGGTGTGAGATGCTCGAGTGCGATCTTCGCCGCCATATACGCGGCATCGAAACAGTCGACAGGCGATGTCGCGGCGATGACCGGCATCGGGCTCTCACCATTGCGCCCATAGAGTGCCTGCAGCAAGTCGGTCTGCTCGCCCTTTGTAGGCATTCCCGTTGACGGACCACCACGCTGCACATCGATGACGACAAGCGGCAACTCATCAATGACCGCCAGGTTCATCGCCTCACTCTTCAGACAGATACCGGGACCTGATGTAGAGGTGGCTGCCAGTGCACCTGCAAAGGACGCACCGATGGCACTCGCACAAGCGGCGATCTCGTCTTCTGCCTGCACGGTGATGACACCGAGTGACTTATGCTTGGACAACTCGTGAAGAATGTCCGTAGCCGGCGTGATGGGATACGACCCCAGATAGAGCTTCAGGCCAGCCTTCTCGGCAGCGGCGATGAGACCATAGGCCGTCGCCTTATTGCCTGTCACATCCATATACCGGCCGGGGATCTTGTGACGGCTCTCCACACGGTAAGTGTTCGGTACGCTGGCCTGCACATTGTCACAATAGTCATAGCCGGCTTCGACGACCTTGACATTGGCCTCTGCGATGGCCGGCTTCTTGGCAAACTTCTCACGGAGGAAATTAAAGACCAGGTTGAGATCGCGATGGAACAGATAACATACAATGCCGAGGGCGAACATATTGCGGCATTTCAGCACTGTCTTCGTGTTCAGGTCGGTATCCTTCAGACACTCCTTCACCATCTGCGTGATGGGTGCCGCGACGACATTGTCGGGGTTTACACCCACCTCAGCGAGATAATCACGTGTCTTGAACTCTGCCTTCTGCAGGTCGATGGGCTGGAAGGCGTCGGTGTCGATGATGATCGTCGCTCCCGGTTTGGCATAAGGGTACTGTGTCTTCAAGGCAGCAGCATTCATCGCTACCAGCACATCGCATTTGTCACCGGGCGTGTAGACCCGTCCTTCGCCAATATGCACCTGAAAGTCGCTCACACCTGTCAAAGAGCCTTGGGGAGCACGGATGTCTGCGGGATAATCAGGGAAAGTGGAGATGCCGTTGCCGACGATAGCCGACACGGTGGAAAAGATGTTGCCGGCCAACTGCATGCCGTCACCGGAGTCGCCAGAGAAACGTACGACGACATCCTTCAATTCTTGTATCTCTATGTCTTTTGTATCCATAGACTTAGGTTTAATAGTTTATTCGTATTTCTATGGGCAAATATAGTAAACGTTATGCAAAAAGGCAAAAAAATAAGGGAGAAATAATTTTTCTCCCTCATTCTTATTTGGATTTACTATTATTTCTTCCTTCCGAAATCAGCAGGGATGTCCCCCCACTTACGTGTGTCCCACTGTATGATGGGAGTATTGAAGGCATGGGTCTTGAGCCAGTTCTCCGCACGGGCGATAATCTCATAGAGACGGGCTGTCTTCTCACTGTGCTCCAGATTCGTCTTACACTGCTTTTTCCTCACCCAGAGGATGGCATTATAGGAGTCGCTGTAGATCACCTTGTCATGGATGCCCTGCTGCCACATCAGCGCCAGGGCATGGACGATGGCAAGAAACTCACCTATATTATTAGTACCGAAGACCGGTCCGAAGTGGAAGATGCGCTCGCCTGTCGCCAAGTCGACCCCCTGGTACTCCATCTTTCCCGGATTGCCGGAGCAGCCGGCATCTACAGCCCAGGCATTGGCTTTCACCTCGGGAGGCAACGGCAGCACTGTGTCATGACGATAATCTGGCGGATTGACTATTTCTTTCATACGTAACGTGGAATAACTGGAATATACTTATGGCAACGGCTGGCCGCACACGTCCGTAGATCTTGAATCTCCGGACTGTCTGCTCATTGACCGCTGTCTGTACAAACGACAACAGTGGCTGGTGTCAGAAGCCCTTTCAGTCTGCTGCACACCAGCCACTGCCGATCAATCTATCTCTTTCTTAATGAAATTACATTCTCTCAGGCACTTCGATGCCGAGGAGGCTCATACCGTTCTTGATCACCTGACCTACCGCACGGGCAAGGACGACACGCTTGATCTTTTCCTCGTCGGTGTCGGCATTCAGGATCGAATAGTCGTGGTAGAACTGGTTGAAGAGCTTTGTCAGCTCATAGCAGTAGTTGGCGATACCTGCAGGGTTGTAGTTCTGACCGGCATCGGCAACAGCCGCACCAAACTCGCTCATCTTCTGTACCAGCTCCGTCTCCTTCTCGTTCAGGGCGATGTCCGTAGAGAGAGCATCGGGAAGGGTCAGGCCGGCATCCTGCGCCTTGCGCATGATCGAACGGATACGGGCATAGGTGTACTGGATGAAAGGACCCGTATTGCCGTTGAAGTCGATCGACTCAGCTGGATTGAACATCATGTTCTTACGGGCATCCACCTTGAGAATGAAATATTTCAATGCGCCAAGGCCTACGATATGGGCAATCTCGCGACGCTCCTCCTCTGTCATGTCTTTGCCCTTGCCGGCCTCCATCGTCATCTTCAGAGCATCGTCCTCCATCTGTGCGATAAGGTCGTCGGCATCGACCACCGTTCCCTCGCGGCTCTTCATCTTTCCGTTGGGCAGCTCTACCATTCCGTAAGAGAAATGTACGAGATCCTTGCCCCACTTGAAGCCCAGACGGTCAAGCAGGATAGAGAGCACCTGGAAGTGATAGTTCTGCTCGTTGCCTACGACATAGATCATCTTGTCGATGGGGAAGTCGTTGAAACGCATCTCGGCCGTACCGATATCCTGCGTCATATACACACTCGTACCGTCGGCACGGAGCAGCAGCTTCTGATCGAGGCCTTCATCTGTGAGGTCGGCCCACACTGATCCGTCTTCCTTGCGGAAGAAGAGTCCTTTCTCCAGTCCTTCTTCCACCTTGCGTTTTCCCTCAAGGTAGGTGTTGCTCTCATAATAGATCTTATCGAAGCTCACACCGAGCGCCTTATAGGTCTCATCAAAACCGGCATACACCCACGCGTTCATCTTGGTCCACAGAGCACGTACCTCAGGGTCGCCCTGCTCCCACTTCACGAGCATCTGGTGTGCCTCCTTGATCAGAGGAGCCTCCTGCTTGGCCTTCTCCTCAGCCTCTTCCTCCTTCATGCCCTCAGCCTTGTACTGCTCGGCGAGTGCCTTGCACTCCTCGCGGTAGTGCTTATCGAAAGCCACATAGAAATCGCCGATGAGGTGGTCGCCCTTCTTCCCTGTCGATTCAGGTGTGGCACCATTACCCCATTTCAGCCAGGCAAGCATCGACTTGCAGATATGTATGCCTCGGTCGTTGACAATGTTTGTCTTCACCACACGGTTGCCGTTGGCCTCCATGATCTTTGAGAGCGACCAGCCGAGAAGGTTGTTGCGCACGTGACCCAAGTGGAGCGGCTTGTTCGTATTGGGTGAGGAATATTCGATCATCACCAGCGGAGCGTCCTCACCGGCCTTCTTGAATCCGTAGTGCTCGTCACTATGGATACCATTGAGCAGTGCGACCCATGCCTGGGGAGCGATGACAAGATTGAGAAATCCTTTCACTACATTGAACGAAGCCACGGCCTCACACTGTTGCTGCAGCTTCTCGCCGATCTCCTGCGCCGTCTCCTCCGGCCGCTTGTGGGAGAGCTTGGTGAAGGGAAATACAACGAGTGTGAGGTGGCCCTCAAAGCCCGCACGTGTTTTCTGCAGTTGCACCATCTTCTCGGACACGTCCTGTCCGTACAGCTCCCTCGTCACCTGGAGGGCGGCCTGATTGATCGTCTGTTCGATATTCATATTGTTTATTTACTATCTTTTAGTTTCTTGCAAAGTTACGAAAAAGATAGCACATAGGCGGCAAGGCAAGAAATAAAAATACATAAGTTGCAACAAGTTACGGTTTTATTGCGTAATTTTGCATACAAATACAATAAATAACTTATGAATACAGGTAAGATCACCAAAAAATTCTTGTACCGCACAGTACACGACTATTTTATCATCACCGTTGCGATGCTCCTCGGTGTACTCGGCCTGCAACTGTTTCTACTCCCCCATCAAATAACGATGGGTGGCACGATAGGTATCGCCACCGTCATCTATTGGGGCACAGGCATCCCTCTCCAGGATATTTATTTCGCCATCAATGCCACCCTGCTCCTGATGGCCCTGAAGGTGTTGGGCTGGCGATTCTGTGTGAAGACCATCTTCGCCGTTATCATCTTCACCTTTGCAACAAGTCTGCTGGAGCCTATCCTCTCCAATGTTCACCTGCTGACCGACCAGAAGTTCATGGCGCTCATCGTAGGAGCAGTGTTTATGGGCTCAAGCGTCGGACTGGGACTCAGCGTGGGAGGCTCGACGGGAGGCTCCGACCTGGTGGCCGCCATGGTGCACAAATACCGTGACATGTCGCTCGGACACATCATCCTCTTTTGCGATCTTGCAGTGATCACATCATCGTATCTCGTATTGCGCGACTGGAACAAAGTGCTCTACAGCTACGTACTGCTCTTCGTCATCAGCTTTGTTGTCGACCATATCGTCAATACATTCCATCAAAGCGTACAGTTCTTCATCATCTCCGACAAATTCGAACAGATCGGCGAAGCTATCAACACGCTTATCCCCCGTGGCTGCTCCACACTGAATGGCAACGGCTTCTACTCGAAAAAGGATATCCATGTGATCTACTGCATCGCAAAGAAAAACGAATCGAGCCTCATCTTCGAACTGATCGAAGAGATCGATCCCGATGCTTTCGTAGCCCAAAGCTCCGTTATCGGCGTCTACGGTCAAGGCTTCGACCGGATCAAACGTTCGAAGCGTGCTAAGGCCTTCTTCAAGGAAAAGACACGACAGCTGGAGGCATAATGCCTCACTGCCGCGCTATCTTCTTTTTCAGATGGCTGTATAGCCAGAAGAAAGCCGGGAAGAGGAAGATGTCTGCCATCACCCAGGCCACAGGATCGCCGTAGCAGACACCCAGCCAGCCAAAGACCGGCACCAGCCACAGGCTCACGCCGATACGTGCTATCATCTCCATCACACCGCTGAGCATACTCAGATTGGAATAGCCAAGCCCCTGGATGGAATAGCGGAAGATCGTGAGAAAACCAAGGGGAATATAGAACAGACATGCTATACGCATGAGCTGTGACGCATTGCTCACCACTTCCATCTCCCCTTTGTTGACAAAGAGCAGCATCATCGTGTCGGCAAAGGGAAGTATCACAGCCGTGGAGAAGAGGGTGAAAATAAACATGATCATTACAGCCGACTTCACGCCCTGCTTTACACGCATCATATTGCGGGCGCCCAGATTCTGACCACAATAGGTAGCCATGGCGACACCGGTGTTCTCATACACACTCGTAAAAAGATATTTGATACGCATGGCAGCCGTAAATGAAGCCACATAAACCGTTCCCAACGCATTATTGGCACTTTGCAGCATCATACTGCCTATACCTGTGATGGAGAACTGCAATCCCATCGGGATGCCATTGTTGAGCAGAATGGATATGCGCTTATTGTCCAGCTCCCGCTCCTCACCCTTGGGGATAAGCAGCTGCATGTGTTTCAGAATATACCACACGCACAGACTGGCGGCAAACAACTGGGCCAGCAACGTTGCCAGACCGGCGCCTTCCACTCCCATCCCTATGAACATGATGAGTACGATATCGAGCAAGATATTGACCAGCGCCGAGGCGATGAGGAAATAGAACGGCTGTTTCGAGTCACCCAGCGCACGGATGAAACCCGACAGAAGGTTGTAAGTGATCGTAAAGGGAATGGCAAGAAACTGCAAAAAAAGGAAAATCCATGCACCGTCAAATATGTTCTGCGGCGTATTGATCAACTGAAGAATCTTCGTACACAGCATCGCACTTACTACCGTGATGACTATCGCCATCCAGAAAGCTATACGTACCGCATTGGCCACATAGCAGCGCATCTTCCTGAAGTCTTTCGCACCGAAGGCCTGCGCCACGGGAATGGCAAAACCAGCACAAGAGCCATTGCAGAAGCCCATGATGATAAACATCACAGACGTAGATGCACCCACGGCAGCCAGACCATTAACACCTACCCAGCGGCCGACAATCACAGCATCGATCACTTGATACATTTGCTGCAGGATGTAGCCTAATATAATAGGTATCGCAAACTTAAGGATTCCACGTGACGGTGAACCTACCGTCATATCATTGATCTGCGCCATTGTGCTTTATAATTAATATGTTATCCTTTTATCGACATCATTAATGTCTTATTCGCCAATCCGTTTCTTAATCTCTTGAATCTTATTTTGACGGTCAATGTTAAACTCACCGACCTTGTTAGCCTGTACATACATAAACAGTTTCAGAGCCTTCTCATAGAGCAACGAAGAGAGTGCCCGCCCCTTATAGCCGCCTTCGGCATAGAGCAGGTTGGCCAGCATGTCGAGACGGTCGAGACGCTCCGCTGCCGACCACTGATCATCTGCGTACTGAAGAGTCTCTTCAAACGACAGATTGCGCAGATCCTCATAAGGACCCACATACTGACGATAGAGATCACGTAAGGTATGATCACGCTTCCTTTCGTCTTCCTTCTTCTCCAGGAAGGCCGACAAGGCCTTCGCAAACTCTTCGATCACACGAAGGAAATAATCACGCTGTAACATAAGCCATTTTTTTTGTTTATGGCCGGTATAGTCTATACAATATAGGCACCTTCACCGACCGCTATCACCTAAAAGGAAAAAAGCGATACGATCACTCGCACCGCTTTTTGCAGAATTAATGTTATACGATGGTCAGAAATTTGTGACCGTCGCCTGATTCAAAAAATCAAGAACATAATTCTAATTTTACCTTAAAAATCTATCAAACTACTAACCTAATGAAACTTTATAAGTAAATCTTCTCACGAAGACGAGTGCAAAGTTAGCGCATTTAATAATTCCATCCAAATATTTTAAGATTTATTCACCAAGAATCTTCATGAAAAAATTAATTTTATTTATATTAGGGTAAGATCAATAGCTATATAAAACAGAAAAATCATCACTTTACAATAACATCAGGCGGTCGGTCCCAATTCATCATCAGAAGGGCACACTTTCCTTTTGCCTGATATACGTGATTTTTACAACAGGATTTAAGTGATATGTTGCTCAAGCAATTCACGAAGACATTGCTGCTTACAATTTGTTTACGGAGATCCCTAACGGCCGATTGAAGATATTACATTTCTTTCGCGAATTCAATAGAAAAAACACACCAAGCCTTTTCCGATTCCTTCAATGACACTACTCTCCTCTTTCCATCATAAATTTCCCACATCTACCTTCCGTATACTTGATAATGAAATAAAGCTCCGTGACGGAAGCTAGAAGCTATATGTTAACACGAAATCGATGAAATATGCAAAATCAAAAGCCTATTGAATGATCCGTTTTCTAATGTCATAAAGTGGAAACGAAACATGCTCCATAGTCTTTGGGATTAATAAACAGTCAACTGCATTCCACTGTTTTGATGTTGAATGTACGCAGGTACAACAGAAAATATATCCGTAATTCGGCTCCTACGTGCCCTAAAAAAGTAATAATATAAAGCTTACGGCAAAGGCAAATGCACCTAGCTGCAAGAGGCAAGTCACCTATATTCCCTCAACATAGGCAAAAATCCGCTTAAAAACAAAGGATGACATCGTTCTTAAACGATAAGGAGGTACAATAGCACCCAAAGTTCAGCCTTTCGGATTTCGCCTGGTTATAACCTGTTTGTTATGAAGACATGAGATCAGAAGATTCCCTACCATCTCAAGAATCATTCGTCCTTTTTAATTCAGATCGTACGACACGGAGAACGACCACCTGTCATAAAGGACAGAAATAGACGAAATAAGCTGTTATACATATTGCTTCAGGCAGACATCGGCACTCCAGATGTCTCAATATACAAAAGGTGAAAAATTTACATAACGTCGGTTGCCCTTAATATGAGCATAGATTTTTCCCCATGCGCTCATGGAGGAAACTATTTTTTGTAGAGAGACATCTGGAAACCATGACCCGGAGCTATAGCCGAATCATGGGAACACAGCTCATAGCCGTGTTATTATGCCGTTAGCCTGAAATAAAGGCCCTCCGGCCCACTCTGCTCACATGCAGGGTAGGCCGTAACAGGGCACTTTATCAATGTAAATTACCTAACTAAAAAAACATCCTTATTTCCGAGAATTGTTATCATCAGGAATGGTCAGTTTTGTCGGTTGGTTGCTTTAGGTGTCTACTATATAAGCTCTTTCATTATAATCCTTGTTGTCAATGACCGGTTCCGGAAGGCTATCTTGTGGGCACGCATAGGTAATGCCTCATCCGATAGTCGATCACATAAGACCATCCCGTTCAATTTGCCTTGCCAACAAGTGGTTTTTATATCCGGAAGAAACGCATCGCTGCGTCCCTTCCGGCCATAATAGATATTTTAATGGTTGACTCTATTCTTCAGTTCCTCAGGCAGTACAGGCATAGCACCGCTCTGTGTGCACACGAATGCTGATACTTTTACAGCCAGAGCATGAGCCTCCGTCACTGACATACCACTCAGGATGGCTGCACAGAAAGTGCCCGTGAAAGAATCGCCTGCACCAACAGTGTCCACTACGTCTACGAGAGGAGTCTCTTGGAACGATACAGAACCGGGAGTAAACACATAGCTGCCGTTAACACCGCAGGTCAGTACGAGCATGTCGAGATTGTACTTGCCGAGAATCAGCCAACACTTGTTCTCCATGTCAAGACCAGGATAGCCGAACAGACGGCCGATCACGACGAGCTCCTCATCATTGATCTTGAGGACATTGCAGCGTTTAATCGACTCGCTGATCACCTCCTTCGTGTAAAAGTTCTGACGAAGGTTGATATCGAAGATCTTCAGACAGTCCTTAGGTGCTGTGTCGAGAAATTTGTTGATGGTATCGCGGGACACTACATTACGCTGGGCCAGTGAGCCCCAGCACACTGCACGGCAGTTGTGAGCCAGATCCTCAAGTTCGGGAGAGAAAGGAATATTGTCCCATGCCACGTTCTCACGGATATCGTAGGTGGGGATACCATTGTCATCGAGGGTCACCTGTACGGTTCCTGTGGGATAAGACACACGCGGCATCATATATTTAAGTCCCTTAGCCTCCAGAGAAGCGATCGTCTCATCGCCCAGGCGGTCGTTGCCCACTGCACTTACAGCGATCGTATCGAAGCCGAACTGACCTACATGGTAAGCGAAGTTGGCGGGAGCGCCACCGAGTTTTTTTCCATCGGGAAGGCAATCCCAAAGAGCCTCGCCGAGTCCTACTATAACTTGTTTCATATTTCTATATTAAATTTGATTTGCGTTTTTTGCATTTAAGGATTACTTAGTGTGCATTCTCGGGATGTAAGTGAAGAGATAGAGCACGCCCACGGCCATGACGAGTACGGCTCCAATCTGTCCTGCCGCATCCGATGCGAATCCCATGA
>HF988605.1:0-21749 GCA_000431975.1 Prevotella sp. CAG:924
TTACTTTGCCAAGTAATATATGGTAACTTTTCCCAAAATACAGACATTCTGCAACACACTGATTTTCAACATCTTGCAAGGCAGCAGATAAACCCGGCAACAAAGGGGCCTGTCGGGGCCTCCTACCGCCTAAAAATCGGGCGGACAGCCACCGAGAAGGAGGCTGAAAATAGCCTGCAACAGACCGGCGGGCTTCTGTATCCGGGATTTGTGACTGTAAAGAAAAATAGAATGAATTTCAAGAGATTGCTTCCTTCGGGCAGGTCTCGCCCCGCACTTCCGCGTCCTTCCCCTGCCCCGGAAGAAAGGAAGGGCAGCCCGACATCCTTTCCGGCCATACAGGATCGCCACCTTATTTTATAGGGTTACCGCCAAAGACTTCCCACACAAAGGGCAGGCCCTGCCGTCTGCACTACCCCATCCCCGCGGGCTCTTCAAGGAACGAAACGGAAGAAGGCGGGTCACTCCCGCCTTCCTTTATGTTGATTTCACGAATGGAGTTATTATAAATATGGTTATTATAGTTTCACTTTCACGCCTGCCATGATCCAAAGTCCGGGCTGCTCCACGGCAGTGAGGTCGTAATAACGATGCCCCGTGATGTTGTCGGCCGACAGATACAGATCGTAATGCCGGGCCGTCCACTGCAGCTTGCCGTCCAGCTTCCAATAAGGCGTGTAGCCGTTCATGCGTTGCTGCCAGCGGAGATCCCAATGGGCGGAGAGGAGGCTCCAGATGCGGTGGTCGACGCTGACGACAAACTTATGGCGCAGATACTCCAACGCATAGAGCGACCGGTAGATCGTCGCCGTCGTCTCGTGGTGCTGATGGATATAGGCATAGCCGATGCTCACCTTCTCCACCGGACAGCCTGCCATCAGGTCGGCAGGGCGCAGCGTGGCATCCAGGGACGCTCCCATGTTGTTCAGCAGGCCGATGTTCAGCGCGTGATACTTCGTCGCGTCCTCCGTCTCGTACACCCAGTCGATCATGTTCGTGCCATGGGAGTAGAAGGCATTGACCACGACATCGACGCCCACGCGCCGATAGCGCGTGCCTATGCGCACCTCGTCCTTCTTCTCCGGCTTGAGATTGACATCTCCCTGCTGGGCCACATTGCTGGTATAGAGATCAGTGTAGGTGGGCAGGCGCAACGCCTTGTTGTAAGAGGCGTACACCTTCCAGTGATCATCGGGCCGGTAGCTCACGTCGACACCGGGATAGAAGCGATAGTCGCCGTCGAGACCTGTGTTGCGGTTGGCCATCACACCGGCCGACAGCGTGAAGCCGCCCACGACGACATTATGCTCCAGGAAGAAGCTCGTGTTCGTCCGTCCGCCACGATGGTCATAAAGGCCCTTGCCGTCTCCGATCTCCTTCATGTCGGCAGAGTCGAGAGGCGCGCCGTAGGCCGTGGAATAGATGTCCTCCTTGCGGATGTCGAAGCCTACGGACGTCCTGCCCGCCAGCCACTTCAGGTAGGCGTTGACGCCACCGCCATACACCAGCAGGTCGTGATAGTTCTCGCCGTTGGCCGCGCCGTGCCGGCCGCGGATGAGCTGATAGTGGTCATAATACCTGTTGCCATACAGCTGGGGCGCCACCTCCCACCGGTGCTCCCTGTCGTGGAGGGACAGGCGGGCCGCCGCCATGAGATTGTCGGTCTTCTCGTACTGGTCATTGTAATTGGCGCTGTAGAACGTGTTGGCACCGTAGCTCTGCTGATTGCCGCCGGCCTGCACCGACAGATCGGCCATTGCGCCCAGCCTCAGCCTGCCTTGGACGAAGACGTGGCCGCGCTCGAAGTCGCTGTTGTCCGTGCCTCCGTCAGAGCGGTGATAGCCTCCGCTGACAAGGATGGAGCTGCGGGGCAACACCCTGGCCGCCGCATCCGTGCCGGCATAGGCCGTGCCCTCGGCACCGAAGGAACCGAAGGAGCCGCCCTCCACACGGGCCGTGAGGCTGCGGCCGGGAACGCCCGACCGCGTCACGATGTTGATCGCACCGTTGAAGGCCGACGTGCCCAAGACGCGCGAGCTGGCACCCCGGAGCACCTCTATGCGCTCGATGTCGCTCAAGGCGACAGGGAAGAAGCCCGTGTTGTGGCCCGTCTGCGGATTGGTGATATTCACGCCGTTGAGCAGAATCGTGATCTGGTCAAAGGTGCCGCCATCGATGGAGATATCCGTCTGTACGCCAAAACCACCGCGCTGACGGACATCGACACCGGTAGTTAGTTTTAAAAGATCATTGATCGTAGTGACACCCGCACGATGG
Source organism: Prevotella sp. CAG:924 (assembly GCA_000431975.1). Lineage (GTDB taxonomy): Bacteria > Bacteroidota > Bacteroidia > Bacteroidales > Bacteroidaceae > Prevotella. The sequence continues at coordinate 2,278 of HF988605.1, forward strand.
ATGTCATCACGGGTGATCACCTCAACGACGCGCGCGCTCTCAATGGCCGTAAGCGGCGCTCGCGATCCTGTCACCTCGACCTCGTCCAGCTTCACCGAATTGAAAGCCACAGAGTCGTCGGCCAGATCGACGCGCGTGCTTATGCCATTCGCCTTGGCATAGGTCAGGGAGGCCACGCTCAATACACCGATGAGCACCTCACGTCCCAGACAAGAGAACAGCGCATAGGGCCTGCGGGAAAACTGATGGAACCGCAGCACCTCACGCTCATTGAATGTGGGTTGATACATAAATACGAATGATTGATTTCGTGAAATCGGGCGCAAAGGTAAGAAAATGTCGTTGTTCCCGCAAGCCATCCCTTAATCTTTCTTAAATAATTTATAATTCATTCACCCTGACGCGCGTAGAATTCCAGGAAAGTTGTAACTTTGTACAGATTTAGTCCGTATAGGCTCGAATAAGTGCTTTGATGCTAAGCCGCCTAACGGAAAAACCCGTTTTATAAATTAAAAAATGTACGCAATCGTAGAGATTAACGGTCAGCAGTTCAAGGTAGAAGAGGGCAAGAAGCTCTTCGTACACCACATGAAGGATGTAGAAGCCGGTAAGACTGTTGAGTTCGACAAGGTGCTGCTCGTTGACAAGGACGGCGCAGTGACTGTCGGTGCACCCACTGTAGAAGGTGCAAAAGTAGTAGTTGAAGTAGTGAACCCGCTCGTGAAGGGCGACAAGGTGATCGTGTTCCGCACGCACCGTCGTAAGGATGAGCGCAAATGGCGCGGTCATCGCACACAGTTCACTCAGGTAGAAGTTAAACAAGTAATCGCTTAAAGGAGGAACACACAATGGCACATAAGAAAGGTGTAGGTAGTTCTAAGAACGGCCGCGAGTCAGCCGCACAAAGATTAGGCGTAAAGATCTGGGGTGGCCAGAAGGTTATCGCCGGCAACATCATCGTTCGCCAGCGTGGCAACAAGCACTTCCCCGGTGAGAATGTAGCACAGGGCAAGGACGACACACTGTACGCTCTGACGGACGGTGTGGTGTACTTCCACAAGGGTAGCCGCGACAAGTCGACGGTATCCGTGCTCTCTCCTGAGGTTTACGCTGAAAAGACCAAGAAGGCTGAAGCATAAATAATAAAAAACACTTATTCCAAACAAACACGAGAGCCCGTCTTCCCTCCGGAAGATGGGCTTCTTGCTTTTTATACCCATTTCTTGTCACAATACGAAAATAATTCTGTAACTTTGCAACTTAGAAATTAAATAACTAAAGATACAGCAATATGCTTACACTCAAACTCATCAGTGAGGAAACTGAACGTGTGATCAAAGGTCTGGAGAAGAAGCACTTCAACGGTGCGCGCGAGGCCATTGAGAAGGTATTGGAATATGACAAGATCCGTCGTGAAAGCCAGAAGAAGCTCGATGCGAACAAGCAGCAGCAGAACCAGCTGTCAAAGCAGATCGGCGGTCTGATGAAAGAAGGCAAGAAAGACGAAGCCACCAAGATAAAGGAAGAGGTTGCCCAGCTGAAGGCCGACGACAAGGCCCTCCAGGAGGTGATGGAAAAGGCACAGCACGACATGACCGAGGTGCTCCTCACCATCCCTAACATCCCCAATGATGACGTGCCCGAGGGTAAGGACGCATCCGACAACGTGGTAGTGAAAGAAGGCGGCGTAAAGCCCGAGCTGGGTCCTGACGCCCTGTGCCACTGGGACCTGCTGAAGAAATACAACCTCGTGGACTTCGACCTCGGCGTGAAGATCACCGGCGCCGGCTTCCCGGTATATATCGGCAAGATGGCCCGCTTCCAGCGCGCGCTGGAGGCTTTCTTCCTCGATGAGGCCCGCAAGGCCGGCTATCTGGAGATACAGCCGCCCTACGTGGTGAATGAGGCCAGCGGACTGGGCACCGGCCAGCTGCCCGACAAGGAGGGCCAGATGTACCACGCCAACCTTGACAACCTCTACCTCATCCCGACGGCCGAGGTGCCTGTCACCAACATCTACCGCGACGTGATCCTCGACGAGAAGGACCTGCCCATCAAGCGCTGCGCCTACTCTGCCTGCTTCCGCCGCGAGGCCGGCTCGTACGGCAAGGACGTGCGCGGCCTGAACCGCCTGCATCAGTTCGACAAGGTGGAGATCGTACGCATCGACACCCCACAGCACTCTTACGAGTCGCTCAAGGAGATGCTGGCCCACGTAGAGGGACTGCTGCAGAAGCTGGAGCTCCCCTATCACATCCTCCGTCTCTGCGGTGGTGACATGAGCTTCACCTCTTCCATCTGCTACGACTTCGAGACCTGGAGCGCCGCCCAGGGCCGCTGGCTCGAGGTAAGCTCCGTGTCTAACTTCGAGAGCTATCAGGCCAACCGCCTGCACTGCCGCTACCGTCACGCCGACGACAAGAAGATCGAGCTGTGCCACACCCTCAACGGCTCGGCCCTCGCCCTGCCCCGCATCGTCGCATCCATCCTCGAGGACAACCAGACGCCCGACGGCATCAAGGTGCCGCGCGTACTCGTGCCCTACTGCGGATTCGAGATGCTCGACGACAAGAACTTCGAATAATCGGAGCTCATCCCACAAGTCATAAGAATTACCCTTATTCATAAAGACACAAGAAACATTCCCCGGGCCGTGATGCCGCACAAGCGTGCATCCGCCCGGGGAATGTTGGTTAATGTCCAAGTCATCCCGTCTGATCCGACAGTCCTCTACGCCCCCACATCAAGAGCCTGCGGGCATACGGCATCGTCCACACCAGGACCGGAAAATGCGACAAGACAGCAAGGCATACACCAAACCGGTTCATCCGATATCTCGAGTGACAGCATATCCCGTGCCGTCACTCCAAATATTGGATGAGCCTTTTTTATTGGTGAGTACCATGGCATTCGAATTGACTAAAGTCGAACGCTGTTTCTTCACTCTTCGTTCTTCATTTTACTTATTCTGTATTTCATTGTTCTCAGTGCGCTGTATGATATGCCGGTGGTTTGCATAATCTCGTTGTTGGTTTTACCTTTATTAGCCATTAACAGGATGAATGTGTTGTATGGAGTCAGCTTTTTGTAGTTATGCTCTATGCTTTCTATCGTTTTAGGGTCTATAGTCCTGTAATATTCTATCACGGCCTCATAGTCGTCCTTTTTCCATGTTATGGTCTTACCTCCTTTTCCCAGTTCATCGTAAAGCATGCGTCCATGGCCGAGAATCGTCATCCTCCTTTCTTTCAGACTCTCAATTTTCTTGTTCAGCTTCTCTATTTCCTTTTCGTCCTTGTCTTTCTCCTTGTCCAGTTCGCTTATCTTCTGCCTGTATTGTTCCGTCTGACCTTTTGCAGGGTAATAGTTTGCTTATATACAGCGGATCCTATAAGTCTTGGAAATCATGGCGGCTCAGGACTCCGGTGGAGCGGCAGCCCGGCTTCCCGAATCGTTTCAACAGACGGGTGATAGACACAAGAGACCGAAGGGAATTAGGTCGTGGAAAGAATCTTTCCTATTCTGGGATGACGCTGAAGCCGTTCGGACGTGCACGGCTTCAGCGTCATCCCAGACCGGTCGTCCGGTCTTTGCAAGGATACGATGGCCTTTTCGGGCCCAGGCCAAGCGATCCCATCCATTTGTCGGAGGAGCCGACAAGATCGGTCATCGCATATCCAGACGAAGACAGGATCTCCTGCCGTAATTCCGACAGTCCTTATCTCCTCACCCGAGAATGCTTACCTGATCATCCCCCGTCTCCCTTTTGAGAAGTCCCCGCTTGGGTTGTAAGCGTGTCAGTCGGTCTTCATCCCTTTGGGCTTTGAAGGCAGCTTGATACGCTCCACCGTCTGCATCCATACGCGGCGCACGTCGGCCCAATGATAATAAGGCCACTGATCCGTAGCGACATTGGCCAGCCGCACCTCCCGCTCGTTGAGCAACGGCTTCACCAGAACGTCGCTGCTGCCTTCTTTCCGGTAAAACACCAATTGCATATTACCACACATCGGGATGATGCGGTAGGTCTGATAATACTCGGGTATGGAGTCCCAGGCTGCCGTAGCCTTGTCGAACGTCTCAATCTGCATCAGCGACACCAGCGGCGCCAGGTTCGTGTCATGGCCGAAGCGCAACGAGGCCGAGGGACGGACGGAGCACAAGGCCGTGTCGGCGGTCTCCACGATGTTGCGCAAGAGGTTGCAGGCCAGCCAGGGCATGTGGCCACCGCTCAGCGGCGACGGCCCCTGCTCATAATACCACTCGAAATTGTTGAGCTGCCACAGCTCGTACAGCTCATCCTCCGTGAACAGGAAACTCAGATCAGGCTGTCCATAGGAGCTTTGACTGATGCCGTGGTATTCAAAGAGATCGATCATCAGCTGCTGCGGGTCCTTCACCTGCGACGCGTAAGCCTTCGTGAACAGCTGGCGCATCATCCGGTCGGGATGGACGAAACGGCTGCGCGCGACAGCGAAGACCGAGTCGGCATTGGCCTGACAACTGTCCGAATAGATCGGATTCTTGTATTTCAGATAGTAGGCATCGTGCTCACTGGCGTCGGCCGTCACATTGAGACGCGGGTTGAGTCCCTTCAGTTCCACGCAGGCCGCCGTCATCGAAAGGAACGCACGTGTCTTGTAGGTGGAACGGGCATCCACGTGCGCGCCGTCGACAAATATCTCAGGATAATTGACAAACATACGCCGGGCCAGCCCGCGGTGCTGCTCCACACCCTTGGGCGTGAGCTCGCCATAACGGTCGCCACACGCCTCGGCCAGCGACGTGAGGACACTTAACACACGCTGACCGACCGGCGTCAGTCCCTTGCAGCGTGCCGCCTCGTTGAGCAGGTCGAGCGCCGGCTTGTACTTGTCCTCTCCCGTGAGATAACGTGACCCGTGCCGGGCGTAAGTGCTTATGTAACAAGGGATGTAGCCATCGGGAGCAGGCGTCAACGGCTGCGTGGGCGCCTCATAGGCCAGATACTTTCCCGCGGCAAGGCGGGGATCGTGCGCGATCTCCCGCTGTGCCCGGACAGGTGTCTGAGCCCAGCCTGCCGAGGCCAGTGCCACCATGCAGGCCAGGACGATCATTCTCATCTTATTCATCTTAACTTCAATCAAGGTAAACCATAAGTTTTCAAACGCCTGCAAAGGTAATATTTTCACAACAATTGATGACCGTGCCGGTATTACAATCAGATGAAATAATGTCCCCTTCCCGTCCGATTCCAACCGATCATCCAACGCCCGACGGATCTCGTGCCACTTGCCTGGAAAGCCTATAAGAACTCATGTGAGTTCGATGAATCCAGGACAACACAAACTGTACATCCATCGTTCTCATAACATCGATGCATAGCTTCTTGAAAAGCAGCGGAAGCTGCGATTACAATCAAAAGATTGACGATAAAGCTGTCAAAATTCCTATGCCTTGAATATCCTACTTATGTCATATTCTTGAGCTCGTCATTGACGAATGAATCAGGATTAACGCAGTTGACTACCACAGCCACTCCATTTTGGGGTCTGACATACAATTTGCAACCGCCCGTCTAATCGCAATAAGGGTTAAGCCTAACGGAATAAAAGACAAAATACACAAATCTCCGTCTCTTATTTTTGGAAAATACTTAATTTTGCATTGAGACATCCAAAAATCAGGAAGCTACAATTAATATACAAAACATAAAAAGACAAGACCTTATAACAAGAAACCATGGCATTCACATGGACACCATTTTATAAAGAATTATCCGACTGGCTGCTCGAGAAACAAGATAGCCAATCGGATTTAATCTCTATCCTAAAATTGGTATTACCGGTTTTAGAGATGGCACAGAAAAAGGCAAGAAGATAGAGCAGAACAAGCAACTTGAGGCTCTCGGTATAGACAAATCCACTTTGTTCCCCAAAGTAGAACATGTAGCCGAACATATAAGGGAGAAATACCATATCTCCAAATAAAATTTAAAAATATAAAAAGCTAAGAATCAAAATAAATATACCTGATTATAAACGTGTTATTCAATAAATTAGTTGTATATTTGCAAAACAATTGAACAAGAGAAAATGAAAACTTCTATACAGATAGCAAAAATAAAAGCAGTGTTGCTCTATATCATGCAGAGTTTTCCTCAGGGAGTGGACTATATAAAGTTATTCAAGATACTTTATTTCGCCCAGCAGGATCATCTTGTCAAATATGGGAAGGTGCTTGTAGAAGACTCTTTCAAGGCATTGAAACATGGCCCTGTACCGACCTATACTTACAAGGCGCTGCAAATAGCAGAGGGAAAGCCACTGGAAGGAAATTTTGAAGAATTTCTTACCGGTATAGAAGTACGTGACAAAAAGGTTTATACTTCTGCCAAACCTGATATGGATTACATCTCAGGTGCAGATAAGCGTTGCCTGGATGCCGCTATCGCCAAATACAAAGATATAGATCCTTATGATTTATCAAACCTGTCGCATGACTCGGCATGGAAAGAAGCAATGGAACGTATTCTGGATGACCCCCAAAAGAATTTCATTACCATTATAGATATGGCAAGAGCCGGGAAAGCAAGTGAAGAAATGGTAAATTATATCCGCGAAAAACAAATTATCAGAAACGCTTTATCCTAAAATCAGATGGACGATAAAAACAATGCGCTTGGAAAGCTGAAAATTGCAATGGATGAAGCTGAACAAGTAGATATGTCATCCGTGAAAATTGGCGACATTATTTAGTCTCTCTGGATGAAGAGGATGGGCTCACACTGAAAGACGGATATGATAACCGTAGAAAATACATTGTCATTATCGGGTTCACTCCAGAGGGAATGGCTATCGGTGCCTTACTCATCAACTCAAGAATAGCTGCTTTCAAGAAGAGATCTGAAGAACTGCTAAACTACCAATATCCCTTATTGGTGCGCAACTACCGCAGCATTCTGGACTATGACAGCTGGCTGGACTGTTCGGATATATTCGAACTTTCGAAATCAAAAATTACGGGGAGAAACGGGAAACTGAAAGGATGCCTGACTGCTGAAGACAAAGAGAGAGTGATGAAGTTTCTGAAAGAAACTGATATATTTGACAACGCTACCAAAAAGCGTTATGGCATTATATAAATCTTCTATTAGACCTACTTATCAATACAATCTAGAAAGATCAGAGAACATTTCAAAAAATCGTTTTTGAGATCTTTTGTTTTCTGATGCAAACTGAATTCAGAACAATGCAAGTTGTGTATCCATCATTCTCATAACATTAATACACAGCCCTTTCGAAAAGCAGTACGCTACGATAGCATTCAAGAAATTGACTATAAAATTATCAAAAGTCCTATGTCTTGAATACTCCACCTTGTGCAATCTTCTTGAGTTCGTCAATGACGGATTTGGCAATGGCCCGTTTCCTAAGAAAAGATCAATCTGACCGCGACATCAATATTCCTTTCAAATTACTTTTCCATTTGGCGATAAGTCGTATGTTGTCGACTAGCAACCTCTCGAAGAGATCTCTGCCTACATATTTCCTGTCCCCGACAAGCTTTCCATAGATGAATTCCATAAATCCAAGGACCGGCCGGAGATCCATGATTTCGTCCGTAAAGGGACAATGCCCTCCTTTACTTTCCCGTCCTCAAAGACCTTGCGGTCCCACAAGCAAGGCTCCTCCCTGCCTATTTTTATTACTCGCATTCTGTCAACTGCTGATAACAAAAGTTCGGAACATTCAATAAGACGGCACAAAATTTAAGCACAAAGCCGTACAAGTGTGCAATTTTGTTCGTAAACAGTTTTCTATCATAAAAATATTCAGTAAATTTGCGCTCATATATCAATTACTCAGAAAAATTCAATTTCAAATACCATTTTATAAAATATCAATAATGAATGATAAGACAAAGACAGCGCCCTTAGACAGCAATGAGAAGCCGGAGAACGAAGACGCTCTGGTAGCTGAGATCAAGCGCCTGAAACACGAACGAAACGCTATCATTCTTGCACATGTCTATCAACCGGACGAGATCCAGGCAATTGCCGACTACAGTGGCGACTCCTTTGCCCTGTCGCAGAAAGCCGCACAGACCGATGCCGACGTGATCGTCTTCTGCGGAGTCCGCTTCATGGCAGAAACGGCCAACATCCTCTCGCCCGATAAGATCACCCTGCTCCCCGCAGCAAATGCCACTTGCCGCATGTTCGACGACACCATCGTGGAGCAAGTGAAGAAAGCCAAAGCCGAACATCCCAACGCAAAGGTCGTAGCCTATGTGAACACTCCTGCCGCCGTAAAGGCCATGAGCGACATCTGCTGCACCTCCTCCAACGCATCGGCCGTCGTGGCCTCGATGCCTGAGGACACCGAGATCCTCTTTGTCCCCGACGCCAATCTCGGCCAGTATGCCATGGAGCAGTCGGGACGTCACGTGCTCCCCTGGCAGGGCGGCTGCCCCATCCACGGCGAGCTCTCCCCCGCTGATATTGAAAAAGCCAAACAGCTCCACCCCGGAGCACCCGTGCTCATGCACCCCGAATGCAAGAAGGCGGTCCGCGACATGGCCGACTATGTGGGCAGCACCACGGGAATCATCAAATATGCCGAGCAAAGCGACAAGCAGGAATTCATCATCGCCACAGAGTGCGGCGTGCTCTACGAGCTGAAGAGACGCTGTCCCGGCAAACGATTCTTCATGGCCAGCGACCGCCTTGTCTGCCAGGACATGAAATACACCCACCTGGAGGAAGTACGCCAGGCACTTCTCACGCTTGAGCCCCGCATCATCGTTCCGGCCGACATCCGCAAGAAAGCTGTCGCTGCACTGAACAAGATGCTGAGCATCAAAGGATAAAGAGAGACCCATCATGCAAAAATCAGATACAATCAATGAGAATGCCTGCCAGACAGGAGAGACAGAGGCAGGAACCACACAACGTTACTTGACAAATTTTGATACGGCAACCCTGCCGCAGGAGACAGCCGACGTGCTGGTCATCGGCTCGGGAGTAGCCGGCCTGACGACCGCCCACTTTGCCAGCCAGGCCGGCCTGTCCGTTCTCCTCGTCGTCCGCGACACCCTCTTTGACAGCAACACCAACAAGGCCCAGGGAGGCATCGCCTCCGCCCTCGGCGATGACGACAATCCCACGCTGCACCTGCAGGACACCCTGATCGCCGGCGCCGGCCTCACCGACGAGAACATTGCACGCATCACCGTCACGGAAGGACCCAAGGCCATCCTAAACCTCATCGACAACGGCGCCCTCTTCGACCGCAAGGCCGACGGAAGCCTGAACCTCGGACGCGAAGGATGCCACTGCCGTAACCGCATCGTGCACGCACAGGGCGACGCCACCGGCGCCGAGGTGGCACGCGCGCTGAACGCGGTCGTCGCCAAAGACGAGCACGTCAGACCCATGGAGCACTGCTACGTCATCGACCTGCTGACACGTGACGGCCACTGCTACGGAGCCATCGCCATGAACAACGGCGGGCTGGTGTGCCTGCGTGCCAAGGCCACCGTCCTCGCCACAGGCGGCATCGGCCGTCTCTTCCTGCATACGACCAACCCCGAGGGCGCGACGGGCAGCGGCATGGCACTGGCCTACCGCGCCGGTGCCGAGATGATGGACATGGAGTTCGTACAGTTCCATCCCACGGCCCTTGCCATCAAGGGACTGCCCAACTTCCTGCTCTCCGAAGCGATGCGCGGTGCCGGTGCCGTGCTGCGCAACAACAAGGGCGAGCGCTTCATGCCGAAATATCACAAGATGGCAGAGCTGGCGCCCCGCGACGTCGTCGCACGCTGCATCTTCAAGGAGATGCAACAGGACAAGGCCGACCATATCTGGCTCGACGCCACCCAGGTCGAGGGAGTGGAAAAGATGTTCCCGATGATCGCCGACACGTGTAAGGAATACAGCATCGACATCGCGAAGGAGATGATCCCCATCGCCCCGGCAGCCCACTACATGATGGGCGGCGTGAGGACCGATGCCGACGGACACACGAACATCGACGGACTGTACGCCGTCGGCGAGACAGCCTGCACCGGCCTGCAGGGTGCCAACCGCCTGGCCTCCAACTCCCTGCTCGAGGGCCTCGTCTTCGGCCGCCGCACGGCCCTTGCCATCCGGCAAGACAGCGAGCACCTGCCCCTGGACCTCGGACAGCAGTGGAAGAACGAAGGTCTCCGGCCCGCTCAGGACGATGACACCGATCTGCAGACCCAACGGCTCCAGCAGATCATGAGCACCTATCTGGGCATCCGCCGCGACAAGGAAGGCATGACCCAGGCGCTCAAAGAGATCGACGAGCTGGCCCGGCGTTACGACGGCTGCTCCGCCACACAATATCCCATGCTCGACCTGCGGGCACGCATCACCGTTGCCGGTCTGGTGACCCGCTCTGCCCTGGCACGTGAGGAGAGCCGCGGCGCACACTACCGCTCCGACTTCCCCGAGACCAAGGACGAATGGAAACGCCACAGCATCATCAGCAAGGCCACGGCGACAACACTTTAACCATCAATCAACCAACATACAGACAATGAAAACATCGCTTTCACTATTCGGAATAGAAGACGAGATCAAGCAGTGGCTGAAAGAGGACATCGGCAGCGGTGACATCACCACGCTCGCCACCGTACCGGCCGGCAGCACCACACGTGCCATCATCCACGCCAAGAAGCCCGGCATCCTGGCCGGCGTTGACCTCGCCCGCGAGGTATTCCACGCCCTCGACCCCTCGCTCAAGTTCACTGCAATCCTCGAAGACGGAGCAGAGATGGACGCCACGTCCGTCATCGCCACCGTAGAGGGTGACGCACAGGCCATCCTCACCGGCGAGCGCCTCTCTCTCAACCTCCTGCAGCATCTCTCAGGCGTCGCCACGCGTACCCACCAACTGGCAGAGCTCATCAAGCCCTACCGCGCCAAGCTGGTGGACACACGCAAGACCACGCCGGGCATGCGCCGACTGGAGAAATACGCCGTGCGCGTAGGCGGCGGCGCCAACCACCGTCTCGGCCTCTATGACGCCATGCTCATCAAGGACAACCACATCAAGGTGGCCGGCGGCATCACCGCTGCGCTTGACCGCGCACACGCCTATGCCGGACACATGACCAAGATCGAGATCGAGGTCGAGAACATGGACGGCGTGAAAGAGGCGCTTGCTGCCGGTGCCGACGTGATCATGCTCGACAACATGAGCGCCGACCGCATGGCAGAGTGCGTCAAGGTCATCGACCACAAGGCCGTCGTTGAGGCATCGGGTGGCATCACGGAAGAGACCATCGTAGCTGCCGCCAAGAGCGGTGTCGACGTCATCTCGGTAGGTGCCCTCACCCACAGCGTCAAGGCCCTCGACATCAGCATGGACATCGGCGAGATCAAGACCGCCTAAATCCATACCCCATTCCTATTTCTGACAAGCGTTGCAACCCTCCTACCGCAGGGAGGTTGCAACGCTTGTCGCTTTATTCCCAACCGGTACCGACTTCGGGAGACGTCCGACCGGCATCCTCCTACAGAAAGTGAGATGAGGAAGCCGTAATGATGATTATGCGTCATAATAATTGTGTGATCATTAGTTTTAAGTATCGAATAAACAAGCAATTATAGTAGCAATATAAACCCAAATCGGTCATTAGAAGCTAATTTCTCGTGGTGTGAGTTGTAATTATTGGGAATATAGCAATTTATGATTGTAATTTTCTAATGGCGGTCATTAGAAATTGATTTTGCAAAGTATTGAATATTAATGAATTACAAACGATACCACAAAAAATACACATTTCCTAATGACCGATTTGGGATAAATTGTTAACTTTGCACTAATCGAAAAGCATTGAAAACCAATAAAAACACTATGAACATAATCGTAAAGAAAGAACAATTCTCCGAGAAAGTGTTCTGTCTGGAAGTTGAGGCGCCGCTCATCGCACGCAGCTGCCGTCCGGGTAACTTCATCATTATCCGCGTGGATGCACACAGTGAGCGTGTGCCATACACCATCGCCAAGAGTGATCCCGAGAAGGGCACGCTGACCCTCGTCGTTCAAGAAGTCGGCCTGTCGTCGACAAAGCTCTGCCAGCTCAATGTCGGTGACGCCGTGCACGATATCGTCGGTCCTCTGGGCAATCCCTCCAAGATCGAGAACTACGGAACGGTGCTCTGTGCCGGCGGCGGCATCGGCATCGCGGCCATCCTCCCCATCCTCACGGCCCTGAAGAAAGCCGGCAACAAGGTCGTCAGCGTCCTGGCCGGCCGCACGAAGGAGCTCGTCATCATGGTCGACGATGTAGCCCAATACAGTGACGAGGTGATCATCATGACCGATGACGGATCGTGGGGCGAGAAAGGTGTCGTCACCGTAGGCATGGAGAAGGTGATCCAGCGTGAGCACGTGGACAAGGTGGTGGCCATCGGTCCTCCCATCATGATGAAGTTCTGCTCACTCATGGCCCATAAATATGGCATTCCCAACGATGTCAGCCTGAACACCATCATGGTCGACGGTACGGGCATGTGTGGTGCCTGTCGTCTGACCATCGGCGGCAAGACAAAGTTTGTCTGCATCGACGGTCCCGAGTTTGACGGCGACCTCGTCGACTGGGATGAGATGTTCAAGCGCATGGGAACCTTCAAGGGGGTAGAGAAAGAGGAAATGGAGCACTACCTGCACGAGCAGGAAAGCAGCCGGACCGCGCAGCACGAGAGCAGCGCCGGCAGCCATGACAGCCACCCGTCAGAGGACGCTCCCCTGGCAGAGGACGGCACCGCGCCCTTTGCGACACTCACCGACCGCAACGCCGACTGGCGCAAGGAGCTGCGTACCGGGATGAACGCCAAGGCCCGCCGCGAGATCGAGCGCGTGGTGATGCCGGAGCTCGATCCCGACTACCGCTCCCATGTGCGCACCGAGGAGGTGAACCAAGGCCTCACGAAGGAGATGGCCATGACCGAGGCCAAGCGATGCCTCGACTGCGGCAAGCCCACCTGTGTGGAAGGCTGTCCCGTCAACATCAACATCCCCTCGTTCATAAAGAATATCGAGAGAGGCCACTTCCTCGATGCCGCCCGCGTGCTGAAAGACACCTCCGCCCTGCCGGCCGTCTGTGGCCGCGTGTGCCCGCAGGAGAAGCAGTGCGAGAGCAAGTGCATCCATCTGAAGATGAACGAGAAGGCTGTCGCCATCGGCTATCTGGAGCGCTTTGCCGCCGACTACGAGCGTGAAAGCGGAAAGGCCGCCCTCCCTGACATCGCACCCTCCAACGGCATCAAGGTGGCCGTCGTCGGCTCCGGCCCCTCCGGCCTGAGCTTTGCCGGCGACATGGTCAAGCGCGGATTCGACGTATACGTATTCGAGGCACTGCATGAGATCGGCGGCGTGCTCAAATATGGCATTCCCGAATTCCGACTGCCCAATAAGATCGTGGACGTAGAGATCGACAATCTCAGGAAGATGGGAGTGCACTTCCAGACCGACGTCATCATTGGAAAGACCATCACCATCGACCAGCTGGAACAGAACGGCTTCAAAGGCATCTTCGTCGGAAGCGGTGCCGGCCTGCCCAACTTCATGGGCATCCCCGGCGAGAACCTCATCAACATCTCCTCATCCAACGAATACCTCACACGCGTCAACCTCATGGACGCAGCGAACCCCGAGACCGACACACCTATTAATATAGGTAAGAAGGTGCTCGTCGTCGGTGGCGGCAACACAGCCATGGACTCATGCCGCACGGCACGCCGCCTGGGTGCCGACGTGACCCTCGTCTACCGACGCTCGGAGGCAGAGATGCCCGCCCGACTTGAGGAGGTCAAGCATGCCAAAGAGGAAGGCATCCACTTCTGTACCCTCCATAACCCGAAAGAATATATCGGTGACGAGGCAGGCCGCGTAAAGGCTGCCGTGCTCGACGTCATGGAGCTCGGCGAGCCGGATGCCAGCGGGCGCCGTCGTCCTGTCGCCACAGGTAAGACGGTCACCATCGACTGCGACCAGGTGATCGTGGCTGTCGGCGTGTCTCCCAACCCGCTCGTTCCCAAGAGCGTCTCCGGCCTTGAGCTCGGCCGCAAGAACACCATCGTGGTGAACGAGGACATGCAAAGCTCACGCGCAGACATCTTCGCCGGCGGTGACATCGTCCGGGGAGGAGCAACCGTGATCCTCGCCATGGGTGACGGCCGCAGGGCTGCCGCACACATGGCCGACAACCTGCTCAAAGAATAACCTGACGAACGAAACGACATGTCGTAGCCGTTCCGACAAACAGACAATATCATCCCCGGGCAAATCCTCCATGAGACATTTGCCCGGGGATTCTTATTATTCCATGATAAAATTGCCTTAAACAAGATCTTGTTTTGCAGAAAAACTTCCTTTTCTTTATAAAATCAAATAAAAATCTACTCTTTTGTTTGATTTTTCACTTATTATATTTACCTTTGTCATCAGCTTAACAAAACTACACATTCTGAACAAAAACAACAACCAATAAAGAATAGATTTATGAAAGCACTTGAAGTAATAGAAAAGCTTCAACAAAGATTTCCTGGACAGCCTGAATACATTCAGGCTGTAAGCCAGGTATTAGGCACCATCGAGGACGAATACAACAAACATCCGGAATTCGAGAAAGCCAATCTCATCGAGCGTCTCTGCATTCCCGACCGCATCATCAAGTTCCGCGTGAACTGGGTGGACGACAAGGGCAATGTCCATACCAACATGGGATACCGTGTACAGCACAACAATGCCATCGGCCCCTATAAAGGCGGAATCCGCTTCCACGCCAGCGTGACAGAGTCCATCCTGAAGTTCCTGGCCTTTGAGCAGACCTTCAAGAACTCCCTGACCACACTCCCCATGGGTGGCGCCAAGGGTGGCTCCGACTTCTCTCCCCGCGGCAAATCGAATGCCGAAGTGATGCGTTTCTGCCAGGCCTTCATGCTTGAGCTGTACCGGCACATCGGACCTGATGAGGATGTACCGGCCGGTGACATCGGAGTCGGTGGCCGTGAGGTGGGCTATATGTTTGGCATGTACAAGAAGCTCACCCACCGTTTTGAGGGCATCCTCACCGGCAAGGGCCTGGAGTTCGGCGGCAGCCGCATCCGTCCTGAAGCCACCGGCTATGGTGCCGTGTACTTCCTGAACAACATGCTGAAGACCCGCAACATCGACATCAAGGGAAAGACCGTCCTGGTCAGCGGTGCCGGCAATGTGGCTCAGTACAGCATTGAGAAGCTCATCCAGCTTGGAGCCAAGCCCGTGACCTGCTCCGACTCCGACGGTTACATCTATGATCCCGACGGCATCGATGAGGAGAAGCTCGCCTATATCATGGAACTGAAAAACATTGAGCGGGGACGCATCAGCGAGTATGCCGAGAAATACGGCGTGAAATATGTGGCCGGCGCCAAGCCCTGGTATGAGAAGGCCGATCTCGCCATGCCCTGCGCCACACAGAACGAGATCAACGAGGAAGCCGCCAAGGCCATGGTGGCCAATGGCGTTCTCGCCATCTGCGAGGGTGCCAACATGCCTACGACCCCCGAGGCCATTAAGGTGATCCAGGATGCCAAGCTGCTCTACAGCCCCGGAAAGGCCAGCAACGCCGGTGGCGTGGCCGTGTCGGGACTGGAGATGACCCAGAACTCGGAACGCCTGCACTGGAGCCGGGAGGATGTGGATGCCAAGCTACACGACATCATGGATGACATCCATCAAAATTGCGTGAAGTATGGTACTCAGCCAGATGGCTACATCAACTATGTAAAGGGTGCCAACGTAGCCGGATTCATCAAGGTCGCCAAGGCCATGATGGCCCAAGGCATCTGCTAGACAGATTTATCATTTCTTTTTTCGCATAACCACAAGAGCGTACCGGATCCGTTTCTGCCGGTACGCTCTTCGCGTCTACTGCGCAGCCATTTAACTGACTTGTCTTCTCTACCCGTTATATTCTTGAGAGACATAACCAGATTCATAAAAAATGACCGGTATGCCAGTCCATGCGGCATACAACCATCCCGCACATATTCCACGACATACCCAATACCACCTGTAATCCGAACAGATGCCATAGCGGATAAGAATATGCCAAAATATCTCACAGCCTTGTCCCACTCACCTTATCCGACCATGTTATTTCCTACCCAAAAGCCACCCTGTTTTAAAAAAAAACGTTAACTTTGCATATACAACAGAAAAAGTCAGAACCATGCAATTTCGCAAAGTAACAGAAGACGAAGCAGATAAGTGCTATGAGATGATCGATCTGGTGCGCAACAAAATGATTGCCGACGGCCGCCATCAATGGACAGCCTCCTATCCATCGCGAGAGACGATAGAGAATGACATCCGGCAACAGAATGCCTGGGTGCTCGACAATCATGGACACATCATAGCGTATGGTGCCTGTATCGTCAACGGTGAACCGGAATATGCCCATATCATCGGCCGATGGCAGACCCAACAGACTTATATGGTTGTCCACCGGCTGGCCGTGGCAGTAGATGCCCGCGGATTCGGACACGGCAAGCAGTTCCTCCGCGAGACGGAGAAGCTCTGTAGGGCCATGAACATCCACAGCATCAAGGTAGACACCAACTATGACAATCGAGAGATGATCAACCTGCTCTCACGACTGGGATATGTCATCTGCGGACAGATCGACTACGGAAAACGCGGCCGCCGCTTTGCCTTCGAGAAAGTACTTGCATAAAGCATAAATAAATAAACAGACTGACACAACAAGACTGACACAACAACACACTATATCCTCTACGATGACAATAAATAAATATACAATAGCCGGAATGGCCTTGCTCGCCATCTCACTCACGGGCTGCAAGGAGAAGAAAAGTACGACCATGATCATCACTGAGAAGCCCAAGAAGGAGGTTCCCAGCAAACCGCATAAGACCGGCGACTATCAGCAGACACGTAGCGTAGAATGGCGTGGGACGAAATACACCATACAGATGTCGCGCAAGGCCGACAGCTCCCTGCCATTAACGGGTGAGGCCAACAACCGCTATTATGACAACCGGATCCAACTAAAGATCACACGGCCCGACGGCAGCACCTTCTTCAACCGCACCTTCACCAAGACATTCTTCCAGTCATACGTCGATGACATCTATTATAAGGACGGCGCACTCCTCGGCATCGTGTTTTTCAAGGCTAATTCCGACAATCTCGTCTTTGCCGCCAGCGTAGGCAACCCCGACGCATCCAGCGATGAATATGTACCGCTCGTCCTGAAAATATCGCCCAACGGCACACTCAGCGTATCGAAAGACACGCAACTGGACACCGGCGCCAACGACAGTGCCGAAGAATAATAAGGAAAAAGGCGATCCATCCCCATTCAACCGCCAGAACAAGACGATAGCAATAACAGCAAACGACCGCAGGCCAGAGAGAAGCTTAAGCTACACACTCTCCGGCCTGCGGTCGTCTTATATAAAGGCATGTATGCACACGCCTGCTTCTTTATAGACTGTCACCTGTCGGACCATCCCGGACCTACGACCAAGTCTGAGCAATCCATGGTCCGACGCCTTCACCCCTTATCTATCGGGTGTCGACAGCACCTTATAATCATCATCGAACACCTTGGGATGGCGGCCTGTAAGGGCTACGTTGACAAGGCAGTTGGCAGCCAGTTCCAGATCGCTGAGATTCACTCCGCGCTCGCGTGACACCTCCTTGCCCAAGCACACTTCCCAAGTGGTGGCAAAGTCGGCATCGACGGCACCCATGTACGACTCATTAGAGTCGGGGATGTGAATGACGCGGAAACGGATCGACTTCTTGGAAGGCACGGGACGCATGCCCATCAGCAATCGGTAAGCGTTCTTCAACTGATGACGGAACTTGCCCGTTCCAGGGAACATATCGACAATCACGGGCATGATCTCATCAAAATCGTATGCCCCCAGCAAATCGTATAATTTCATAAGCTCCTCCTTATTATGGATAAAGTCAGTAAATAGGGATTCCCAGTCACATAGGAACAGCCGATGGCCTCATGCTCCTGTCTGAGAAACAAAAATATTCCCCAGTACGAAAGACTGAGGAATATTTCTAATACTATGATACAAATTAAAATTTTGCCATCTTGATAGCATCCACGGCACACTCGTCACCTTTGTTGCCGAGTCGTCCGCCGCTCCGGTCCTTAGCCTGCTGCAGGTCATTAGTGGTCAGCAGACCATAGATCACGGGGATATTCTGTGAGGCGTTCAGACGTGCGATACCATAAGTCACGCCCTGACAGATATAATCAAAGTGAGGTGTCTCACCCTTGATGACGCTACCGAGAACGATGACGGCATCGAATCCGTCGTTCTTACACATCTGTGCCGCGCCATAGATCAGCTCGAAGCTGCCGGGGACATGCTTGATATGGATGTTCTCCGGAAGGGCTCCATGAGCTTTCAGGGTATTCACAGCACCGAGCAAAAGAGCCGTGGTGATCTCCGGATTCCACTCTGCCACAACAATGCCGAAGCACATATTGCTCGCATCGGGCACCTTGGAGGCATCGTACTCTGAGAGATTATGAAGTTCTGTAGCCATTATTTGGTTGTTCTTTCTATGTATTTGTCAATCTCGCTGCTCTGAACGAGTGCGGAATTCACATATTTCTTCTTGATGTCCTGATACACCTTATTGGCATCGGCCACCTTGTTCTGAGACTCCAAGAGCTCGCCAGCCTGCAACATGAAATAAGGAGCGATCGTATTGTTCACACCGTCCTTTGCCTTAGAGTCAGCCTTCTCGGCAGCCTCCTCCAGCTTGCTGATAGCCTTATCCACCTGACCTACATGAGCATAGGCATTACCCAGGGCTGAAATGGCAGCAGGGCTGATCATGGCATCGCCTTCGGGAGAAAACTTCTCCAGATAGGTCACGGCCTCATTCCACTTATTCAGATTGGCATAGCAGAGTCCGGCATAGAGATTAGCCAGATTGCCGGCTTCTGTTGAGCTGTAGTCATCGGCGATCTTTACCAAACCGGCATAACCGGCGCCGTCGCCGTTAAGAGCCTTGTCGAACTGCTCGGCGTTGAAGTATTCCTGACCGCGTGCAAGAGCCGTGCTGGCCTTCTCACCACGGGGAACAGCTACAAACGTGTGATACAGGAAGAATGCGGCCACGATGATAATAATAGCTGCAATAACACCGAGAATGATTTTCCGGTTGTTCTCGAAGAACAAGTCCGTTTTCGTTGCAGCTCCCACGGCTGCATGTTCTTTGTAGTTTACCATTAGTATTGTTATATTTTATTATTTCTTCTTTGGAGCGAAATTCAGCTTCCGCGTATTACGTGGCAAAATTAGTACTTTTCCTTCACATATTGAAATTTATGGCATCCTTTTTTCGTTTTTCAATCCCAAATCCAGTAACTTTGCAAAAAGATTACCGCCCAACGGCCTTGCCAGGAATGCC
>HF988605.1:21777-28273 GCA_000431975.1 Prevotella sp. CAG:924
GCCAGGAATGCCGTCCGCGGCCTTTCACGCTCATTCTTACTATGATACTCAAGAATATATCCATCCTTAATTATAAAAATATCCGATCGGCACAGATCGACTTCTCTCCCAAGATCAACTGCTTCATCGGCAGCAACGGAGAGGGAAAGACGAATCTGCTGGACGCCATTTATTACCTCTCCTTTTGTCATAGCAGTTTCACACATGTCGACTCGGTGAACATCACACACAACGAGGAATTCTTCGCCATTGACGGGCGCTACCTCACCGACCGCGACGAGGAGCTGCAAATCAATGTGGGCATGAAGCGCGGGCAACGCAAGCATTTCCGCAGGAACAAGAAAGAATACAAACGGTATGCAGAGCATATCGGACTCATTCCCCTGATCTTTGTCTCCCCGTCTGACAACATTCTTGTTGAAGGTGGCGGAGAGGAACGGCGCAAGCTGATGGACATCGTCATCTCACAACTCGACCATACCTATCTCGATGCCCTGATGCGCTACAACAAAGCCTTGCAACAGCGCAATGTGCTCCTCAAGATGGAACAGGAGCCCGACCCACAGCTCCTGGAGATCTGGGAGGAAGAGATGGCCGTACAGGGAGAGCGCATCTATCACCGGCGCGACGCGTTCGTCGATGAGCTGATACCCATCTTCCAACAGGTGTATCAGAAAATATCCGGACAGCACGAGGAGGTGACCCTCCGCTATGTGTCCCACTGCCAACGGGGTCCGCTGCTCGAAGTGATCCAACGCGACCGCTTCAAGGACCGTGCCGTAGGCTATTCGCTCCACGGTATTCACCGCGACGATCTGGAGATGCTCATCGGCGGCTATCCCATGCGGCGCGAGGGCAGTCAGGGACAGACAAAGACTTTCGTACTCTCCCTGAAACTGGCCCAGTTTGATTTTCTCCGCCGGACAGCCTCGTCCACCACTCCCCTGCTTCTGCTCGACGACATCTTCGACAAGCTCGACGCCCGACGCGTGGAACAGATCGTCGATCTTGTCTCCGGCGACACCTTCGGACAGATCTTCATCACCGACACGAACCGTGACCACCTCGACAAGATCCTCTCCCACAGCCACCACGACTACAAACTTTTCGATGTGGAAGGAGGAGAGATCTCCGAAAGGGCACAATAATCCCCAACCGCGTCAGGCCGCAAACATTCGTTTCATCGGCTTACCGATTGGGGACAGATAAACTCCGGACGATCTAATAAATACGGACGTCGGTGATAATGGATGCTCCGACGGCCTCGTTGATGCGTCGCGTCAACTGCGAGCGCATCATCAAGAGATCCTGACGGAGGGCAGGATTGGTGATCTTCACAAAAAGGATCTGGTTCTTGATATACTTCTCCGCCGTATAACGGGCACCCAACGACCCTGTCACTTTCTCCCATGCGGCCAGGGCCCTCTGCTGCAGCAAAGGGGTCTCCAGCCCTTCCTCACGGAGAAAGCGCTTTAAAATATCATGAAGAGCCTCAGGATGCTTCTTAAACATAATTGCACTTGATCTATAAGAAACTGTCGGCAGACCGGTTTCAGGCTTGTCATCCCCCGTCACCGCCGCACCTATATACCTACCGGCTGACTATCACCTCGTCCATAGGGACATCATACTTATTGGTAGGAATCTCACTGACTATCTGAAAACCGAATCCCACTCCGATCTTATAGGCATTCCTCAAAAGCGGCAACATACGGTCGTAATAGCCACGGCCACGCCCCAGACGCCAGCCCTCAGAAGAGAAAGCCATGCCCGGCACAACCGCTACTTCTATCGAGTCATAATCCGTATATTCCGGGCCGGAAGGCTCCCAGATATGCAACGCACTTTCCTGCAGGTCGTCCGCCGCGGTGTAGCGGTGGAGGGTCATCGTATGCGCATCCCTCACCCGGGGCAACAACACCGTCTTCCCCATCTCCACGAGGCGGTCGACCAGCTCGTGCGTCCCCACCTCATCCGGCAAGGAATAGTAAACGAGTATCACCCGGGCAGCCTTCACCCGCACATGGGCAAGGAGACGGGCAGTGATGTCGGAAGACATCACTGCCAGCTCGTCCTGTGTATGTGCAGCCTTACGGCTGCGGATCATCTTTCTTACTTCCCGTTTGTCCATACCTACCGTTTCTTTGTAGCGGCTTTCTTGGCCGGGGCCTTGGGGAAGGCCGCATGATCACGGAACACCTTGAGAGCCATGGTGATCGCAGGATCATCCTGGTTAAGGTACTCGTACAGTGCCTGCTCATCCAGCATATTGTAGATGATACGCGAGTTGATGAAACGGTCGAGCAACGTGTAGCTCTTACGTATGAGCAGGTTGCGGCGCTGCAGGCCACGATGGTCGGCATAGTCGACAAAGTCGCCCACGAGATTCTGCTTCTCCAGATATTTAGCCAGATCGAGCATCTTCTGGAACTGCTTCATCTTCGCACGGTTATTGTCCGTATAAGTGTAAGCGTACTGCAGGATCAGACCACTGAGTATGGCCTGCTTATAATAGGATGTGACATTGGCCGTATCCTCAGCCACGAAGATATCGGGCGTGATGCCACCTCCGCCATACACGATACGTCCCAGACCGGTGTGATAGGCAGGGCCCGTATGCTTGATGCTATCCTGCGAGAAATATTCTCCGCGCTGATAACGCGTCAGCAGATCCTGAGCATAGTTCTCGTCCTCTCCGTTCACGTACGGTTTCTGAATACAGCGTCCCGATGGAGTGTAGTAGCGGGCGATCGTCAAGCGGATCATACTTCCGTCGGGGAACGGGATCTGCTGCTGGACAAGTCCCTTACCGAAAGAGCGGCGGCCGATGATGGTAGCACGGTCATTATCCAGCATGGCTCCGGAGAAGATCTCTGCGGCAGAAGCCGTCTCCTCATTGATCAGGATCACGAGCGGGATCTTCTGATAAGCGCCGTGCCCATCCGTGCGGAACTCCTTACGCGGCTGCTTGCGTCCTTCCATATAGACGATGAGCTTGCCCTTCGGCAGGAACTCATTAGCCATCTGCACGGCACTCTGCATATAGCCGCCCACATTGTCACGCAGGTCTATCACAAGATTGGAGAAGCCCTGCTGCGACAGGTCAGCCAGAGCGATCAGCAACTCAGGATAGGTCTTCTCACCAAAGCTGTTCACCTTGATATATCCGGTGTTCTCATCAAGCATATAGGTGGCCGTGATGGTCTTTGTAGGTATCTCGCCACGCGTCACAGTGTAAGTGATGGGCTTGGCATGACCGAAACGCTTCACGGTGATCTTCACCTTCGTGCCTTTCTGACCCAACAGGCGGTGCTTGGCCTCATCTTCCGTAACGATCTTGCCGACAAACTTCTTTCCGTCAACGGCAATGATCATGTCGCCTGCGATAATGCCGGCCTTCTCTGCCGGGCCGTTCTTGATCACATTCTGCACATGGATCGTATCCTGACGAATCGTGAACTCTATACCCACTCCCGTAAACGAGCCTTTCAGCTCATCGGTGGCCTTCTCCACATCTGCCGCGGGAATGTATACGGAATGCGGATCCAGCTCGGCCAATATCTGGGGGATGGCCTTCTCCACGAGCGAGTCCATATCCACCTTGTCCACATACTGGTCGTCGATGATATGAAGCAGGTTGCTCAGCTTATTGCTTCCGTTGGAAATGATATTGAGCCGGTTGCCCGAAAAATGATTGGCGTAGAACGAACCGATCACTATACCGATGACCACGCAGAGGGACATCAGCAACGGAGTAAACCTATTCTTGTTATCTGTCATTTTTGTATTATTCTTCATAATGTACTACCTCCACACCAGCGCGTTCCAACAGTTTTATGCCGTCCTCTATACGGTATTTCTCGCCATAGACCACCCTTCGGATTCCTGCCTGGATGATCAGCTTTGAGCATTCCATGCAAGGAGAGGCCGTGACATATAATGTGGCACCATCGGAATTGTTGCTCGAACGGGCGAGCTTCGTGATCGCATTGGCCTCAGCATGAAGGACGTAAGGCTTCGTCACATCATTCTCCTCGCACACATTCTCAAACCCGCTGGGAGTGCCATTGTAACCATCGGAAATGATCATCTTGTCCTTCACCACCAGGGCGCCCACCTGCCGACGCTTGCAATAGGAGTTCTCGCTCCATATCTGTGCCATGCGCAGATAACGGCCATCGAGCTGATGCTGCTTCTCCTGCTCGTTCTCCTTGATGCCGTTGCGTTCCAGCAGGGCCTCGATGGTGGGCTCGCCGCCACGGAACCGACGGTAGAGCGTCATCGGATGCTCCGTGCCTCCCTTGGAAAGAACCATGTCGCGGAACCGATGGGCTATATCCCGGTTGAAAATGCCATGTTTCTTGAACACGCTGAAGGCATCGGCATCGAGCACCTCTGCCCACTTGTAGCTATAATAACCGGCAGCGTATCCTCCCGCCATGATATGCGAGAACTGCACTGTCATACACGTATTGGAAAGCTGAGGGGTGACCATGGCCGGAGCCCATGCCTTTTTCTCGAAAGGAATGATGTCGTCGGTGAACTCCTTCTCCTGTGTATAGTAAGCCATGTCGAGCAGACCGAAGCTCACCTGTCGCAGACAGCTGTAGGCGACATTGAAATTCCGGCTCTTCACGATCCGGTCGATCAGCTCATCGGGAAGCGGCTCGTCCGTCTGGTAATGGAAAGCAAAGGTGCGGAGGAACTCACGCTCCACCGCATAGTTCTCCATGAACTGTGAAGGCAGCTCCACGAAATCCCAATACACATTCGTTCCGGACAGGGAGGAGAAACGCGTGTTGGCAAACATGCCATGGAGCGAATGGCCGAACTCGTGCAGGAATGTCTCCACCTCTCCCAGCGTCAGCAGGGCGGGCTTCTCTGCCGTCGGCTTTGTCAGATTCATCACCACACTGACATGCGGCCGCACATTCACACCCTTACGCGAGATGTACTGCTCCTGGAACTCTGTCATCCAGGCACCGCCCTGCTTGCCCTTACGGGGGAAGAAGTCGGCATAGAACACGGCCAGATACTCTCCATTCTCATCATACACCTCATAGGCTTTCACATCGGGATGATACACAGGAATATCCTTGTTCTCACGGAAGGTGATGCCGTAGAGCCTGTTGGCCAAGCCGAACACGCCGTCGATGACTCTATCGAGCCGGAAATAGGGACGGAGCATCTCCGCATCGAGATGATAGCGCTCGACCTGAAGCAGATGACTATAGAAACTGAAATCCCATGGTTCCAGATGGAAATCGTCGCCTTCCATCTCACGGGCCTTCGCCTCGATGGCCTTCACCTCCTCCACAGCAGTAGGCTTATAGGCGGCGAGAAGGTCGTTGAGCAACTTATATACATTGTCGACATTGCCGGCCATACGGTGCTGGAGCACATAGTCGGCATACGTCTTATAGCCGAGCAGCTGGGCGATCTCCCTGCGCAGATTGATGATGCGGCGGCAGATATCCAGGTTGTTCTGATCATTGTCGTGCGTACAGACGGTGTTACGCGCCATGTACATACGGTGTCTCAACTCACGATTCTTAGCATACGTCATGAACGGAGCGTAGGAAGGATAGTCCAGCGTGAACAGCCAACCGTCTTTCTCCTGCTCTTTGGCAGCCGTCGCAGCAGCGTCCATCGCCGACTCCGGCAGTCCTTCCAGCTGATCCTTATCCGTGATATGAAGGGTGAACGCCTTGTTCTCCTTCAGCAAGTTCTGCGAGAACTTCAGCGTCATCATGCTGCACTCCTCGGTGAGCTCGCGCAGCTTCTTCTTTCCCTCCTCGTCGAGAAGGGCTCCGCTGCGGACGAAGCCGTCATACTCCTTCTGCAGAAGCGTCTGCTCCTCAGGGGTCAGATCGCGGTGATGCTCATACACATGCTTCACACGGCTGAACAACTTGGAGTTCAGAATAACATCGTTCTGATGCTTCGTCAGAATCGGGCTGAGCTTCTGGGCCAGCGCTTCCATCTCGTCGTTCGTCTCGGCACTCATCAGACACGAGAAGGCTGTAGACACACGATCAAGGAGATCATAATAATGATCACCTTTCCCGTTCTCCTCACGAATGATCGTATTGTCAAACGTCGGTTCTGCAGGATCATTGACTATCAATTCGATCTCCTCGTCGTCACGCCGTATGCCCTCCATGAAGGCCGGCTCATAATCTTCAAAACGTATCTTATCGAATGGTACAGTATCATGCGGCGTGTCATAAGGCGCCATAAAAGGATTGATCCTTTGTTCCTCGTTATTTTCGTTCACCATGTCTGTTTTCTATGCTTTCATCAGTATATAATACACTGCAAAGTTAGTAAAATGAATGCAGACTGATAAGTAATTTAAGTAATATTTAACCAAATAAAAGTCTTAGGCCAACAGATAAGGCAAAGTGAATGTACCCATTGAAGAAATAATCCCCAAACGCTTTCATGAGAAGCCCGGGATAAAGAAACAATATGAAAATCGGGTAGGAGGTAAATG
>HF988606.1 GCA_000431975.1 Prevotella sp. CAG:924
GAAGTTTGCATTAATAAAGAATATACTACAGCTGATATATGCGCAACATATTGTGACGCTTGTGATTCATTTCCCTTGAAATCCTTAACAAATACCGCTAAGGTATAACTGATATTATTAGGCAGACATATATAGGCAACATCATTGTGAGCTGCAAGAACACCATTTTCATTAACATAACCTGAACCTGTCTTATGCGCTATAACAACCCCTTCTTTATCAAGAAGTGGAGCTGCTATCCTATCTACACCTGTTTTGCATTCTTTTAACGTATTCTTAATGAAACTTTGTTTCTCATCATCGATAAGACCTTCAGTAAACAAACGATTCATCAACATTGCAGCACCAAGAGGAGATGTATAGTTAGAGTAAGCCTTGTTATGGTCAGCCGACATTTCCTCTTCCGTATAAGCTATCTGAAAACTTGAACGAGGAATGAATGTGGCTATAAAACTATCTGTTTGAGCGACATTAACCATATCCTTAAACATAAGGTTGCTTGCATTGTTGTCACTCTGAGTAAGAGTATAACGCAGCAAATCTCTCACTGTCAATGATATGACTGGCCCTGAATAATCTTTCAGCATAGGACTCCAAGTCTTTGGGTCAAGTTTATCCCTATTTATATTTACTAAGGTATCAAGTGAAATTCCTTTATTGTCAAAGTCATTACAAAGAGCTAATGCCTGATGAACCTTAAACACACTCATCATAGGATAAA
>HF988607.1:0-1687 GCA_000431975.1 Prevotella sp. CAG:924
CAGGCCTGCAAGGACCATCCCGACATGCTGGATCATGAGCATTGCTATCCCGGCACGGAGATCCCCGCCATCCGTCATGATTATGCGAGGGACCAGATCGTCCCCTTCATCGTCGATACGATGAAGGGTGAGAATGTCACCTACACCGTGATAGACGGCTTTCCCATTTATCGCGAGGGCATAAAGGTGGTGGCACCGGATGCGGATACCCATGAGGTGGTGCTGGCATCAGACGGCTATCCCTTCCTCTATCCCACGCTGGAGGCTACGGAGGATGCGCTCAAGGCACTTCTGGTCAGCGATCCCTATTGCATTGACCGCTATAAGTCGGCGAAGGGACTGATGCTGGGCAATCATTCCTTTGACGACCGTACGTATATCCGCTTTACGATAGAGTGAGGCCGGAGGCGTTCGGATCAGGACAAGTTTTAGTTATTGATAAGATCATAGAATGTATGAAGCAGCAACGAATACTCTTTATCGATCGTGACGGCACGCTCATAGAAGAGCCGGAGGACGAGCAGATCGACTCCTTTGTGAAGCTGAAGTTTCGGGACGGCGTGTTCCGCAATCTCGGATTCATTGCCTCCCATCTCGATTTCAAGCTCGTGATGGTGAGCAATCAGGATGGGCTGGGCACCGCCTCCTTCCCCGAGGACACCTTCTGGCCGGTTCACAACTTTATACTCCAGACATTGGAGGGAGAGGGCATCCATTTCGACGACCAGCTCATCGACCGCCATTTCCCCGAGGACAATTCGCCCATGCGCAAGCCGGGGACAGGGATGCTGAAGGAATATATCGGCAATCCGCAATATGATCTTCAGCACAGTTATGTCATCGGCGACAGGGAGACGGACGCCCAACTGGCTGCCAATCTGGGCTGCGGGGCGCTCATACTGGACAAGGATGGCATGACCTGGGACAAGATAGCCCAAGTGCTTTTTGCCGGCGAGCGTATCGCTGAGGTGCACCGCGTGACGAAAGAGACGGATGTGTACGTGAAGATCAATCTTGACGGATCGGGAAAGACCGACGTGGACACCGGTCTGGGCTTCTTCGACCACATGCTGGACCAGATCGGCAAGCATGGCATGATGGACCTGACAATCCATACGAAGGGCGACCTCCACGTGGATGAGCATCATACGATAGAAGATACGGCGCTCGCCTTGGGCGAGTGCCTGCTGAGCGCGCTCGGTGACAAGCGCGGCATCGAGCGCTATGGCTATTGTCTGCCCATGGACGACTGCCTGTGCCAGGTGGCTCTCGACTTCGGCGGACGGCCCTGGCTGGTATGGGATGCGGAGTTCAAGCGTGAGAAGATCGGTGAGATGCCCACGGAGATGTTCTTTCATTTCTTCAAGAGCCTGAGCGATGCCGCGAAGATGAATCTCAACATCAAGGCCGAGGGCACCAATGAGCATCATAAGATCGAGGGCATCTTCAAGGCGCTGGCCCGTTCGCTCAAGATGGCGGTTCGTTGTGATATCTTCCATTTTGAACTTCCTTCCACGAAAGGAGCCTTATAATTGTATCTTCTCGTTGATGTCGATTCGGCTTTTTGTGAGTTTGAGCGCAAACGGCGCCCCGAACTTATTGGCAAGCCCGTAGTGGTGACTGCGGGTGAGGCTGCCGTCGTAGCGATCTCACGGGAGGCGAAGGCGCTGGGCGTCCGTCGTGGGGA
>HF988607.1:1722-8509 GCA_000431975.1 Prevotella sp. CAG:924
GCTCTTCAAGTTGAGAGAGCGGCTGCCGGCCGACTCGCAGATCTGCTTCCTTCCCGCCGATCACCGATGGTATCATGAGGCATCTTCCGAGCTCATGGGCTATCTGCGCAGCCAGGCTCCAGCATTCTGGCAGTATAGTGTCGATGAGGCTTTCATGGATATGACGGGCGTGAGGGTGGACTTGAAGCAATGGGGAGAGCAGCTCTATGAGAATGTGCGCGATAAGATCCACGTCAGCGTGAGTATCGGGATAGCCCCGACAAAGACGTTGGCCAAGATCGCGGCCCATTTCGCCAAGCATTATGAAGGATACCATCACTGCTGTGTGATCGACACCGAGGAGAAACGCCGCAAGGCCTTGCAGGGTACGGCGATTAAGGACGTATGGGGGATAGGCCGGCAGTATTTCGGGCGCATGCAGCGCCTGGGCATCGGTACGGCGTATGATCTCGCCCAGCGTTCTGTCAGCTGGCTGCGTCTGCAGGGAGCGTCGAAGGCGATCCTTGACACCCGCAATGAGCTGTGTGGCATCGACAGCATCCCCATGCGTGATCCCGGTCCTAAGAAGAGCATCTCCAGCACACGCACCTTCTCGAAGATGACCTCGTCCTTGGACGATCTGAGTGTCTATGTGAGCGAGTTCGCTGCCGACTGCGCGGAGGATCTGCGCCGGCAGCACAGCGTGGCGTGCGCCATCAGTGTCTTTATTGCTACGAATCCCTACCGGGAGGATCTGCCGCAATATTCTCAGTCGTTGCGACTGAAGCTGGAAACACCTACTAATCTTACTAATGAGCTATCCGTACATGCCCTCCATTTATTAAAGAAAATATTCCGCGAAGGCTACCGGTATAAACGGGCCGGCGTCGTCGTAGACCATCTCATCAGCGATGAGGGAGTGCAGGCGAGTCTGTTTGATTTTGATGCCCGGAAGCATGAGAAGAACCGGAAAGTAAATGAAGTGGTGGACAGGATCAACCGAAAATTAGGGGAAGTATCGATCAAGTTGGGTAATCAAATCGACAAAAAGGACAGAAAATAAGACATTTTTCTGAGGAAACGGAATTTTTTGCACACTCTTTCTCAGTGTGCGCATTTACTGCTACTTGGTCTTTTAATTATCTTTAAAAACCTAAATGCTCTTTCTTGAATTTCAGTGCTTATCCGTAACTTTGCAAAGAAAGAATAAAAAACGATAGTACTATGTTTGAAAACCTAAGTGATCGCCTCGAACGTTCTTTCAAGATCTTGAAGGGCGAGGGTAAGATTACTGAGATAAATGTGGCCGAGACGCTGAAGGACGTACGCCGCGCGTTGCTCGATGCCGATGTGAATTATAAAGTTGCCAAGCAGTTCACCGATACGGTGAAGGAGAAAGCTTTGGGTATGCATGTGCTCACGGCTGTGAAGCCAAGCCAGCTGATGGTGAAGATCGTACACGACGAGCTCGCCAAGCTGATGGGCGGTGAGGCAGCGGAGCTTCATCTGAGCGGAAAGCCTGCCATCGTGCTGATGTCGGGTCTGCAAGGATCGGGTAAGACCACGTTTAGTGGTAAGCTGGCCAACATGCTCAAGACCAAGCAGCATAAGAATCCCTTACTCGTGGCCTGTGACGTCTATCGTCCTGCCGCTATCGAGCAGTTGCGGGTAGTCGGTGAGCAGATCGGTGTACCTGTCTATACGGAAGAGGGTGAGAAGAACGTCAACAAGATCGCCCTTGACGCCATACAGGAAGCAAAAGCCAAGAGTCACGATGTGGTGATCATCGATACTGCCGGCCGTCTGGCCATCGATGAGCAGATGATGAATGAGATCGCTTCGTTGAAGGAGACCGTACATCCTGACGAGACGCTCTTCGTCGTCGACTCCATGACGGGTCAGGATGCCGTCAACACAGCCAAGGAATTCAACGACCGTCTCGATTTTGATGGAGTCGTGCTTACGAAGCTGGACGGTGATACCCGTGGCGGTGCCGCTCTCTCCATCCGTACGGTAGTGACCAAGCCCATCAAGTTTGTCGGAACGGGCGAGAAGATGGAGGCTATCGACGTGTTCCACCCCGACCGTATGGCCGACCGTATCCTCGGCATGGGTGATATCGTCTCGCTGGTGGAACGTGCACAGGAGCAGTTTGATGAGGAAGAGGCCCGGAAGCTGCAGAAAAAGATCCAGAAGAACAAGTTTGACTTTAATGACTTCCTGCGTCAGATCGAGCAGATCAAGAAGATGGGTAACATCAAAGACCTCGCTTCGATGATCCCTGGAGTAGGTAAGGCCATAAAGGATGTTGATATCGATAATAACGCCTTCAATGGCATTGAGGCTATCATCCGCTCGATGACGCCGAAAGAGCGCACCAATCCGGAGATCCTTAACCAGAGCCGCAAGATGCGTATCGCCAAGGGCTCGGGCACTTCGATCCAGGAGGTCAACCGTCTGCTGAAGCAGTTTGACCAGACCCGTAAGATGATGAAGATGGTCACGGGATCGCAAATGGCCGGAATGATGCAACGTATGAAGGGCATGAAAGGCATGCCTGGAATGCCTAAGTTGTAAGAGAGAGAAAAACAAACCGGGCATTCTTCCTCAACATCCAAGAACCGGGAGGGTGCCGGGCTACCTGGGGGATCCTAGGATGACAAGATAATAAAACGATATATAATGCAACTGATAGACGGAAAAGCGACGGCTGCAGCTATTAAGGCCCAGATCGCCGAAGAAGTGAAACAGATTGTTGCCGCCGGTGGTAAGCAGCCTCATTTGGCTGCCGTACTGGTAGGTCACGACGGAGGTTCTGAGACCTACGTGAAGAATAAGGTTATCGCCTGCGAGCAGTGTGGATTCAAGTCTACCCTCATTCGTTATGAAGATGACGTGACGGAAGAGGAGCTTCTCGCTTGTGTAGATAAGCTGAACAAGGACGACGATGTGGACGGTTTCATCGTTCAGTTGCCTTTGCCTAAGCATATCGACGAGCAGAAGGTGATCATGGCTATTGATTATCGTAAGGATGTCGACGGCTTCCATCCTATTAATGTAGGACGCATGGCGATCGGACTTCCTTGCTTCATCTCTGCAACGCCGCTGGGCATCCTTACCTTGTTGCGTCATTATAATATCCCCACCTCAGGTAAGAAGTGTGTCGTGCTCGGTCGTAGTAACATCGTAGGTAAGCCTATGGCGCAGCTGATGATGCAGAAGCAGTACGGTGATGCCACGGTGACCGTATGTCATTCACATACTCCTAATATCAAAGAGGAATGTGCACAGGCCGATATCATCATTGCCGCTATCGGACAGCCCAATTTCGTGACGGCAGACATGGTGAAGGAAGGTGCCGTGGTGATCGACGTTGGTACGACGCGCGTGCCCGACGCTACGAAGAAGAAAGGCTTCCGTCTCAATGGTGACGTGAAGTTTGATGAGGTAGCTCCCAAGTGCTCTTTCATCACTCCTGTCCCCGGAGGCGTCGGTCCTATGACGATCTGCTCGTTGATGAAGAATACTTTGGCAGCAGGTAAGAAAGAATATTATAAATAAATCTGTTCGTTCCACAATCTTGGGATGCGACAGTTTTCCCGGAGAATCCAGGAAAATGACAACTGAAGGAAAGAAAACAGCCCGCGAGTGGTATCTTGCAGGTAATGCCTGCCGCCAGCAAGGAGATTGGCAGGAAGCCCTACACTGCTATATGGAGGCTATCGATCTCGATGCCTCCTCACCGGCAGTGGAGGCTAAACAGATGTTGGAAAATATCTTGAACTTTTATAATAAGGACGCTTATAATCCTTGACAATATTGTCGGACGGTTTACAAGAGTACCTAAATCAAAAACACTATGGTAAAGATTAAAGGCGCTATCGTCGTCAATAGCGACCGCTGCAAAGGCTGTCAGCTTTGTGTAGTGGCTTGCCCGAAGAAGGTGATAGCTTTAGCCCCCAAACGGGTCAATCTGCATGGATACCCCTACGTGGAACCCGCTAGACCGGACGATTGCATCGGATGTGCTTCGTGTGCTATCGTTTGTCCCGACGGTTGTATCACTGTGTATCGTAAAAAAATGGAAGACTGAAGTATGAAAGAACAAGAAGTAACCTTGATGAAAGGCAACGAGGCCATTGCACACGCTGCCATTCGTTGTGGAGCCGATGCATTCTTCGGTTATCCAATCACACCTCAAAGTGAGATTATTGAGACGCTCGCTGCGCTTAAGCCCTGGGAAACCACAGGTATGGTGGTGCTGCAGGCGGAGAGCGAAGTGGCCTCGATCAATATGGTTTATGGTGGAGCCGGTGCCGGAAAGCGCTGTTTCACCACATCGTCCTCTCCAGGCATCGCTCTGATGCAGGAAGGCATCAGCTACATGGCCGGAGCTGAGATCCCCGGAGTGATCGTCAATGTCATGCGCGGCGGTCCCGGACTGGGTACGATCCAGCCTTCGCAGGCGGATTATTTCCAGGCTACACGCGGCGGCGGAAACGGAGATTACAATGTCATCGTACTCGCACCGAATTCTGTACAGGAGATGGCCGACTTTGTTGACCTGGCTTTTAACCTGGCATTCAAATACCGTAACCCGACGATGATTCTCTCGGATGGCGTGATCGGACAGATGATGGAGAAAGTCGTCCTGCCGCCGGTAAAGCCTCGTCGTACGGAAGAGCAGATCAAGAAGGAGTGCCCCTGGGCTACGATCGGTCGTACACGTGACCGGCAGCCTAACATCCTGACCTCTCTGGAGCTCAAGCCGGAGGTGATGGAGGTGCGCAATCTCCACATGCAGGAGAAGTATCGGCAGATCATGGCCAACGAGGTGCGGTATGAGGCACAGCAGTGCGATGATGCCGACTATATCATCGTATCTTTTGGCTCGGCAGCGCGTATCGGCGAGAAAGCAGTAGAGATCGCACGCGAGCAGGGCATTAAGGCCGGTCTGTTCCGTCCAATCACTCTTTGGCCCTTCCCCTCCAAGCAGCTGCATGAGATTGCCAAAGGCAAGAAGGGAATTCTCGTTAGTGAGATCAATGCTGGTCAGATGGTCGAGGATGTACGCCTGGCCATCAATGGAGAACTGCCCGTAGAACACTTCGGACGTCTTGGTGGTATTGTGCCAGAGCCCGAGGAGATAGTTAATGTTTTAAAGGAGAAGCTGGTGTGATGGAAGATATTAAGAAAAATGATATGAGCGCAACGCAGGATATCATATCCCCCGAGAATCTGGTTTACAA
Source organism: Prevotella sp. CAG:924 (assembly GCA_000431975.1). Classification (GTDB taxonomy): domain Bacteria; phylum Bacteroidota; class Bacteroidia; order Bacteroidales; family Bacteroidaceae; genus Prevotella. The sequence continues at coordinate 6,951 of HF988607.1, forward strand.
GAAACCGACGCTCATGAATGATACTCCGATGCACTATTGCCCTGGTTGTTCACATGGTGTGGTGCACAAGCTGGTGGCAGAGGTCATTGAAGAGATGCAGATGGAGGAGAAAGCCGTAGGCGTATGTCCTGTGGGATGTGCCGTCTTTGCTTATCGTTATCTCGACATCGATTGGCAGGAAGCTGCTCACGGCCGTGCACCTGCCGTGGCAACAGGCATCAAGCGGGTATGGCCTGACCGCCGCAACAGCCATCAAGCGCGTATGGCCTGACCGCCTGGTGTTCACCTATCAGGGTGATGGCGATCTGGCATGTATCGGTACGGCAGAAACTCTTCATGCACTCAATCGTGGAGAGAATATCACCATTATCTTCATCAACAATGCCATCTATGGTATGACGGGTGGACAGATGGCTCCTACCACGCTGATCGGTCAGAAGACAGCTACCTGTCCCTACGGCCGTGATCCTAAGTTGCATGGTTTCCCCTTGAATATCTCTGACCTGGCAGCACGCCTTGAGGGTACCTGCTATGTCACACGTCAGAGTGTCGAGACAGTGGCTTCTATCCGCAAGGCGAAGGCTGCCATAAAGAAAGCTTTCCAGGCTTCGATGGACAAGAAGGGCTCTTCACTGATAGAGATCGTATCTACCTGTAACAGTGGATGGAAGCTCTCTCCTGTCGATGCCAATAAGTGGATGGAGGAGAATATGTTTAAAAAATATGTCCCTGGTGACCTTAAAAACACAATAGACGAATGAAAACAGAGTTAATTATAAGTGGATTCGGTGGTCAGGGTGTTCTTTCCATGGGAAAGATCTTGGCCTACTCTGGTCTGATGGAAGATAAGGAAGTGACATGGATGCCTGCTTATGGACCGGAACAACGAGGCGGAACAGCCAATGTGACGGTTATTGTCAGCGACCAGCGCATTTCTTCACCTATCCTCAGCCGGTATGATGTGGCTATTGTGCTCAACCAGCCTTCTCTTGATAAATTCGAGTCGAAGGTGAAGCCGGGCGGTACGCTTATCTATGATGGATATGGAGTGCTCAACCCACCGACAAGAAAGGATATCAATGTATACCGCATCGACGCAATGGATAAAGCTGCGGAGATGAAGAATTCAAAGGTGTTCAATATGATCGTGCTGGGTGGATTGCTCAAAGTCTATCCGGTAGTAAGCACAGAGGGACTGCAAAAAGCACTCTATAAGTCGCTTCCCGAACGTTATCATCATCTTATTCCTCTTAATATGCAAGCATTAGAGGAAGGAATGAAGATTATCTCAAAGGTAGAAACCGAACAATAATTTTTTTATATCTCTCTAATTTTGTGAAAGCCGGGCGCAGGGATGCGTCCGGTTTTTGTTTTTATAAATCCATTTTGTTGGTGAATCAATACTTTTTTGGGTTTTTCTGTCTTGTCCATTAGATACGAGAGGGGTAGGTTCGGCTCACCCGATAAATATGGGGGAAGATATGCTGCTCAAATGAAGTACGGGGATGAAAAGCAGAGGAATGGTTCAAAGGGGGCGTGTATGGAATGAATGCGGGGAA
>HF988608.1:0-51193 GCA_000431975.1 Prevotella sp. CAG:924
GACAACCGATTGCACTTCTATCTTGAACTTGCGCTGTTTTTCTTCTTATAAACAGAAACCATAGGCACCTTACGGAAAGTCATCCTAAAGAAGTAAGCCACTAACCAATAGTCGTACTATTTTTCTTGACATATAATAGCCTCAGATACGCAAGAGCCAAAAACCTGAAGTTCACCGAAAGTGGATATAGCTTTCGATGGATATTCTATTTTGATCAATAGTGTCCGCTTGTACTTTCATCCAAAATCCATTGCCGGCATCTGAAATGAAGTCGCCTTTAGAAAGCCCAATGACCAGTTCTCTATATTTTGGAAACGTCATCTTTGTACTTAGAAGAATTCTTTGGAGCCCACAAATCAATATACCTAACGACTACCCTATTCGCCAAAACAATATAGGATCGTCTTTCTGCAGACTATTCCTAGAAAGGTAAGCAGCGAAACCATAAAGATGACAGAATAACCAACTCTCTCATCACTACCTTATATATATACTACCTGAGACCAACCACCGCCTGGAATGTGTCTGCATTACATCGGTAAGGTTATACCCATAGCAAGACACACCAGACAACTCACATAAGAGACCGAGAATGCGAAAGAAATAAAACAAAAATAAAGGAGAATACAAATGTTTATCAGTTCCTCGCTTGTAGAATACGAAACAATTTCCTATTTTTGCCGTTGACAACATCCTGCCGTCAACACCCCCTGCCACATCTCAAGACCACACAACTTACAAAAGACTTATCAGCTAACTGCCGGACTATGACAAAGCCTATCAACTTCAACCTCCTCCAACTGGCGGAACACTACCATACCCACGATATGTATGGAGCCAGCGTAGCCTATTTCGCCTCGGCAGAAAACGGGTTACCGGCTCTCCCGGCCGATGTCTGCCACATATCCTGCCATGAGCTACTGCTCATCCACAAGGGCACAGCACACACAACACTACACGGTATGCCCACGTTTCTGCAACCAGGCGATCTGTTAGTACTCGCACCCACCCGCCCCATAGAATGCCGCCTTCAGAAAGAATCCGTCTGCGAGGGACTACTTCTCGATAATGCAACCTATACAGCTGCACGCCTGCGAATAGACGACTACAAAACTTCTCTTCAGGGCGTTCCGCAGACAGCCCACCGCGTGTACCATCTCACCTCGGAGCAGGCTGACCTGTTATCGGGACTATTCAAACAGATACGCCTAACAATCCGCTCACCGCACACCTATGAAAACGAAATGCTGACTTCGCTTGTCCATTACGTGCTCCTCTTCCTCAACGGCCTCAGCACAAGAGAACACCACCCAATACCCGATCCCAGACATAAAGGCAATATCTTCAAGATTTTCATGCACCTAGCTACCAAGCACTTCCGGGAGAAGCGACAGATACAATATTATGCCGACAAACTCTGTATCTCCACCACCTATCTTTCGCGTGTGGTGAAAGAAATCTCGGGCAATACTGTCGGTGAACATCTCGCACACCTTACCTTTAACGAAGCCTGTACACTGCTCGCCGACTCTGATAAGACGGTGGGCGAGATCGCCTATCTGCTCAGCTTCAACGATCCACCTGCCTTCACCCACTTCTTTAAACAACGTACAGGAATATCACCCGCTGAATACAGGAAGCGACACCGATAGGCCACATTCCTCTCTTTTATCTGCTTTTCAGCCTTCCTAAACAGCAAAAAACAGCCTTCCTCTCCCTAAAAAAATACTAAACGGCGACAAATTCGGAACATCTTTCGCATCCGTAAAATCAGAAGTGAAATGCGCTGAAATATCAATGGATAAATACAAAGAAACGATACTCACCGGCCTCTTCCCCCTTTCTCCAGACCCACTTCAGCCTTCCTAAACAGCAAAAAACAGCCTTTCTCTCCCTAAAAAAATACTAAACGGCGACAAATTCGGAACATCTTTCGCATCCGTAAAATCAGAAGTGAAATGCGCTGAAATATCAATGGATAAATACAAAGAAACGATACTCACCGGCCTCTTCCCTCCTTCTCCAGACCCACTTCGGCCTTCCTAAACAGCAAAAAACAGCCTCTCTCCCTTAAAAAAATCCTAAACGGCGACAAATTCGGAACATCTTTCGCATCCGTAAAATCAAAAGTGAGATGCACTGAAATATCAATGGATAAATACAAAAGAAACGATACTTACCGGCCTCTTCCCTCCTTCTCCAGACCCACTTCGGCCTTCCTAAACAGCAAAAAACAGCCTCTCTCCCTTAAAAAAATCCTAAACGGCGACAAATTCGGAACATCTTTCGCATCCACCAATCAAGATCGGGAATATACTGAAACATCATCTGATAAACACATAAAACGCTCATTATCGACTACATTCTGCTTCTTCAGATCTGCTTTTGACCTTCCCAAACAGCAGGATACAGCCTCCAACTCCCTAAAAAAATCCTAAACGGCGACAAATTCGGAGTATCTTTTACATCATCAATTAAGACTGGAAATACACTAAAATAGTGTCGGATAAAAGCTAGATGTACCATAAATTGGCCAGTTCCATTCATTCTTTGTCTATTTTCAACCTTCTTGAACCACAAAAATAGACATCTGTTTCCTACTCTGAATCTTAAATGGCGACAAATTCGGAACATCTTTTGTATTCATAGAACATAGCTGTGAATATCCACATTCTTATTGAATAAATAAGTAAATAATAAGAATTTAGATATTAAACCTGCGATCCTGCTTACTATCTAAATCCTCATTCCTTGAGTATTAACCATTTAGACGATGATCTTCTGTATACAGACGATATATAGAAAACATACCGACTTGAGATATCGTAACATACACAACGGAAACACTACGATCGGTCAAGGAATGACCGATACAACTGCTCGTACTGCCGGGCTACCTTGACATAATCGTGATGCTTACGGACATATCTGATACTCTGCCGCTTCAATCCACTGATCCTCTCGGGATGGGTGGCAAGACCGACAATAGCATCGTAAACACTCTGATAGTTAGGCTGCACATTAATAATGGGCCTCAGCTCCGTCTCATGGAGTATCTCGTAGTTCTCAGGCTCTCCGCCTCCGATACAGATAATGCCATGGCTCATGGCTTCGAGAGGATTCATCGAAGGTGTGTAACTATAGAGCTGATCGAGAATGGCATCTGATTCCTGCATAAGCTGACGATATCGGGCAAACGGCACATTCTCCACGACCTGCAGCGCTATCTTATCGGGATAGTCATGCATGGCGTCCTGAGCCGCCCGCAACATGATGTCAGTACCCTTATAGACCGAGCGCGAGCGGTTGATACCAAGAAAAAGACGTAAAGGATGCGGGGCGGTTCCATCAGATACGTTAGTGGATTCCTCTGTCTCTTCGGTAAGCCGGATGGGAAAAGGAATGAACGTGGTCTTGTCGGGAAATAGTGGCTGATATGTGGCCCAATACTCATACAGCCCGGCAACAATGGCATCGCAGTCCTCGGCCATGTCGACATTGAGCCTTCCCTTTGTAGTGTCTATCCAATCGTTGTAATATTCCATCGTGACGGCATCTGTGCGACGCTGACTGCCAATATTGAAATCGCTGTAGCGCAACGGCATTCGCGTGGAATTCTCATGCACCCAATAATAGTCCATGCCAAACGCACCCAGCACCAGCCGCCTGTTGTGACGCCGCAGATAACGATAGACAGGAGCGATGTGCTCGGCTTTCAGCTCAAGAAACATAGGATTGATGAGCTGCACGATGTCAAATCCCGTCATACGGGGCACATACCACAGCAGACGAAGCATATAGTCCAGACGACCAAGAGCGCCTGGACGGCGGTTGAGATCCACATCGCGCGGATAATCCTTCCAGAAATCGCCGTTAGAGGCTACGATCACCTCATGGCCCAACTGGCGCAGGCCCTCAGCCAGCGTCCAGTGTACATTGCTATATTCTCCTAACAATAATATCTTCATTGCTCTTGTGCTGTAGTTATCAGTCGCCAAATAGGGGATAAAGAAATATTCCCTTACCCAGAACGACACTGCAAAACTATTTTTTTTTTCATATCCCTGCAACTGTTAGCCCATCTTTTTCGTCTAATCAACAGAAATAAAACAAAAAACATCACGATATGAAGACAAGACAGATAATCCCGACACTGGCCCTGCTACTCATACTGAGCACCACAGCCACGGCTGTTACACCGCGTCACAGACACCAGCCACAGACCGAGCAAACGGCCCCAGCCTCCTCCACGACACAGCAGAACACTCAAGGGCAAGGCAACACCATCGAAGCCTATTCCGACACGACCGACGTCGACAGCACCAGCTCTGCCACGGCTTCTCCCGCCTATGATGCCAATACCAGCCACGGCTATGACTATACAGACGACCATAGTCTCCGCAGCGAATTCGCAGAGACTTTCGGTGACGGTCTCCTTGGCGGATTCGCGATCTTCATGGTATTCATGACGGTAATTATCGCCATTATCGCTCCCATAGTAATCGTCGCACTAATCCTTCGCTACCTCATCAAACGTCACAACCAACATATGGAGATGATGGAGAAGGAACTGGAAGCCGAACGCGCCTATGAGGAACAAGCACGCAAGGAAGGCCGGCCTTATCATCGCTACCACTATGCCTCTGCCAGCATCAAAAGTAACTACTCGCCAGAGGCGCTCATGCAGCGTGCCATCACAAAGATTACCGTCGGCATAGGTCTTGCACTGATGTTCTTCTTCTTCGACTGGGACTTTGCGGTGGGTATCGGCCTGCTTGTTGCCTGCATTGGCGCCGGACAATATTATTCGGCATCGAGGGCCGCAAAGCGTCATCAGGAGCGACCCATCGAGGACGCCGATTTCGAGGAGGACATGGACACCGACTATCAGGGAGCCCACAGATATCAGGATATGAGCGAGCAGCCCACACAGGAGAATAAAAACGAAGAGAACAAGTAAACATAGTAAAACGCACTGTCATGGATCGCAACGAAGAGACAGCATTAATCGCACGGGTGAGGAGCTACCACGACCGGCATGCCTTTGGCAGACTGGTCGCGGAGTACCAATCGCCCATACGCCGATTCCTTCTCGCGCAGACTCATGGCAACGGGCAACTGGCTGATGACCTCGCACAAGACACCTTTGTAAAGGCATACACCCACATCGACAGCTTTCAGGGGCGCTCGGCCTTCTCCACATGGCTCTTCCGCATCGCCTATAATGTGCATTATGACTACGTACGCGTTCACCATACGACAACCGACCTCGACACACCTCAGGCTTTGCATACACCCTCACGGCATGACAACACCGCACTCAGACTCGACCTGCAGGACGCGCTCGACATTCTGACGCCCAACGAACGTACCTGCATCACCCTACAGCTCATGGAAGGACAGCCCATCCTGCAGATAGCTCAGATTACCGGCATACCCGAGAACACGATCAAAAGCTATCTGGCACGCGGCAAACACAAGATGGCTGCCTTTCTGAGAGCTAACGGATACAAATAACATGTAGCATCCAACCTTAAAAAATCACAGCAGTATGGATAGCAACAAGTATCTATCACCAGACATAAAGACCGATGACGAGCTGCTCGCACAGTTCTTCGCTGCCAACATGCCAGAAATGGAAGACAACGGATTTACGAAGCGCGTGATGCATCGGTTGCCCAAACAGGAGACTCCCAGCTGGCTGGCCGATCTGTGGCCCTGGCTTGCCGGGCTTGGAGGTGTCGTCATCGGACTAGGCTATCATCTATGGAAGGAATGGCCCCATCTCATCAGCGGCATGACGCGGCTGATCGAAGATCTCCCGACCCTTCTGCAGGATGGAGAGGCTTTCCTACTCCACTATCTGGCAACCATCGCCAAGACCTTGTTCACGACACATGCACACCACATCACGCCTCAGACAGTGCTCATGATCGTTGTGACCATCGTCACCCTCATCTCACTCGCCGTCTATGACGAAAAAGAGAAAAGACGACTGACAAGATAGTATCATTATCATCTTTTACTCTATATATTTACTATTACTCTATAACATTTACTATTTTGCTAATCTTGTTGCCCGACCCGTTCGTCGTTGAGATGAGCGGTCGGGCCGTCTGCGTTTATCCCTAACCTATCCACAACCGCATCGAAATCACACAAGTGCTACTTTTTAAGTCAGAAAATGACGAGAAAAAGAAACATACAGAGAAGTCATAATTGAGGGCTATACTTGCGTGCATAACTCCATTGCCGCATATCTGAAATGTATGTCTTACCATCTGGAGAGATGATCTTTGCCCAGTCGCCATCTTTCCGCTCCCACCTGACCATATTCACACGAGCGGTAACATCGAACCAACCTTCGCCTTTTAAATCATATCCACAATCTGTACAGTCGTCCACCCACCTTATATTGAGCCCATCAAGAAGCGTTGCTCCCTGCTGAATATAGTCGTAAATATAAGTGCTGCGCCTCTCATTATTATGCCACCTGCCGGTGGACGGCTCATACACATCAAATCTGCGTATAAGCACAGAAGCCCGAAAGACATCCTGCTTCTCAAAGGTGATATCAACACCCGACTCGTGCATATTGAGAGCTCCAATGGGGAAATAGGACGGACATTTCGCTATCGTCTTTCTTGTAAAATTGTTGCGATGGTACATACCGGGGTCGTGGATATACTGCTCACCCTCCAGTTCACAATGGAAATAGAACTCAACGGTCCTGATATATATGCGATACCTGTCATTAACACTTATATATCCACCATAGAGAAAGTTACAGGCAAGTAGTCTGAACTGTTCTTCCAAATTCTTGTTACTTCCGTTATCGTTGGCTATACAATATTTTTCATCAACTGTCGTCACAAACTCAACCAGTGCATCATACAGTCTTTTCATAAGTCTATTTTTGCAGCTACTTATCCGTTACTCTCCAAGACATCCAAGAGTGAATGTTCCGCCACCTCCCTTCACAATGGAATAGGAATTCTCTATCAGCTTTCTTATCAGCTCATCATCCACATCGGAACCAAAGGCAATGCCTATCCAATACTTCGGATTGCCATTATAGGGTGCTATGATGCCCTCATATCGGGCTTTCAGCTCACCCATATATTCGGGCTGACACTTCAGTGTGCAACGGTCGAAGCGGTCGATATCTATAAGACAATACATCTTACCTCTGACATAGAATACCAACACGCTCTCCGCCCCTTTGAACTTCCGAAACGGAAGTTTCTCTACCGTTCCGGGCAAAGACAGGCAGTAATCACGAAACTCTTCTATATTCATACGTTTCGTTCTGTCAGCTGCCTGACAATCCACTCCATCAGAACGTTCACGGCATAGTCGCATTGCCCTGCCGTCAGAGCCACTCCTTTGGGAACATGGTGCCACTTCTCAAAGCAACCCCTGCAACAACAACCCGTAGCATGCTGGGCCTTGAATACGGGATGTCCACGATAAGGCGTCTGCTTACCATCATTGACAGGCTCTGCGGGAGCCAGGCGCCTTCTCACGAAGTCGGCGGCATGGAGACGTATCTTGTCAAGACCATTCTTACGGATGTAAGCTACATCCTGCGCCGTCAGATGGAACGAACTACGGAACTTTGACTGTGCAAGACGATGAAACAAATCATCAAAGGCCGCGTTGGCCTTTGGTATGACCAGTGGCTTGTCTTCTACGGGCATATCGCCGAACAATTCTCCCTGTATATATGTCTGTCGCTTCATGATCTTATCTCTATCGTAAACAGTGAGCCATGAACTCCCTCGCCAGCATAATAGCCACCAGTGGGGAACTGGGAGCACAAATCACTGCAAGCCTCATCATCGAGATGGGATGCCAATTCAAGACGTATCACACGACTCTGACGATCATAATTCAGATCCCAGATGGAACACCGGGCACAGGCATCCACCACCGCGCGTACCTCATCCATCAGCTGCCATATGTCAAAATACTCTTCCCTCATTGACCTTATCAGGATCCATCCAAGTCACGTCTGCAGAAAGGCCGGACGCGAACCGAATATGTGCTTAACGCTTCATCACATTCAGAATCTCGCCGATATACATGGTATGCAGATCGTTGTCCTCATACCAATGTAACACATCAACGGGCAATTCCTCCTTTGTCATACGATGCTTGTACATTGTACGGCACTCGATGCAGAGCGTAGACTCCCTGAACATTGGATTACCAAGATCGGTGAACTCGGGATGGAGATCCACCACAGAGAACTTGTCACCATCACGACCGGAATGTCTACCGATATAGCTCAATGCCTTACGATAGGTGTCGGGAAAGGCATTCACCGTGAAATGACCATACTTGTCGATAAACTCCTTAGTATAACGACTGTCACGCACAAAGACTGTAATAATGGGCTTACCCCACAGCTCACCCATTTGTCCCCAGCTGATGGTCATAGCATTGAAATCGCCTTGCTTACCGGCAGCCAGTACCATCCAGTCCTTATCAAAGAGTTCCACAGCATTCTTTACTTCTGTAGGATCCAAGGCCATCCACAGCCTGTTAGCCTGATTTATCAAGTTTCTTTCTTCCATTACTGTATTTTTTATCCTATACTCTATCAACTATGTTACATTACGGCACAGACATCACTTTGTATAACAAGTGCAAAGACAATGTCTGATGGCCAATCATCATACGAAATTCCCACATTCATATATGCGCAGGCCTCACAACAGATAACAACCTCAAAAATGGAAAAGGTATAAATATTACCTTTGTGCCGCAATTCAAACCTCAAACAATGAGACTTAAGCCTTACGCGAATACAAATTTCGGAATTAATTTTTTAACAGACAAGTAATAGGGCAAGTTTCTCAGGCCGGATGAGTGAAAACCTGACTGATAAAGGTCTGCCACACTATATGCAAACAAAATACGCACAAGAAACGAATGTACTCCCTGCGCTGCCGGAACTCAAGGAATGCAAAACTAGACGAGAAAGACAAAAGTACAGTAGCAGAAGTCTCTCTCTCCGACCTTCACGCTACCTCCGTCAGAGCTTTACAAACAAAATGAAAAGAGCCTGTTCCGACAATGTGGAACAGGCTCTCCATACTAGAGATAGCGTCTGAAACGTCTATCTTATTTCTATCTGATGCCGGGCAAACAGATGTCTGCCCGGCATCATCAGTCATTAATCTTGAATCGTATGATCGCTGTAGTCGAGCACATTCTTACGATTAGCCTCCATACGCTCATAGTCCTCTTTCGAGCCAACGATGAGCTTCTGCCACTGACGCAGGCCAGTACCGGCGGGAATGAGGTGACCGCAGATCACGTTCTCCTTCATACCCTCGAGATAGTCGACCTTGCCACGGATGGCAGCCTCGTTGAGTACCTTCGTCGTCTCCTGGAAAGAAGCAGCCGACATGAAGCTCTTCGTACCAAGGGCAGCGCGGGTGATACCCTGCAGCACCTGAGTAGAGGTGGCTGCCACAGCATCGCGTACCTGAACGGGACGGAGATCACGACGCTTCAAAGAAGAGTTCTCATCACGGAGCTTGCGCACCGTAACGATCTGACCCTTTTGCAGCTGATCAGAGTCACCGGCATCGACAACAACCTTCTTACCCCAGATACGGTCGTTCTCGGCTGCGAAGTCGAGCTTGTCGACCAGCTCCTGCTCGAGGAATGTGGTATCGCCCGGATCGTCGATACGCACGCGGCGCATCATCTGACGGACAATGATCTCGAAATGCTTGTCGTTGATCTTCACACCCTGCAGGCGGTACACATCCTGTACCTCGTTGACGATGTATTCCTGAACGGCGGTAGGACCCTTGATGGCAAGAATGTCACTCGGCGTGATCTGACCATCGGACAGCGGCGTACCGGCACGCACGGCATCGTGCTCCTGTACCAGAATCTGCTTCGAGAGACTAACCATATACTTGCGCTGATCGCCAGTCTTAGACGTAACGATAATCTCACGGTTACCACGCTTCACATTACCCATCGTCACCTCACCGTCGATCTCAGATACGACTGCAGGGTTGCTCGGGTTACGAGCCTCGAAGAGCTCCGTCACACGGGGAAGACCACCCGTGATATCACCGGCACCTCCTACGGCACGTGGAATCTTCACAAGTGTCTCACCGGTAGAAACATTCATACCGTCCTCTACAGCCAGGTGACCACCTACAGGCAGGTTGTAAGTACCAATAACCTCTTCGTTCTCATTCAAGATATCCACTGTAGGAACGAGTGTATGGTCACGCGAGTCAGTGATGATGCGTTCCGTCATACCCGTTGCCTCATCAGTCTCAGCCTTGAAGGTAGAGCCTTCGATAACATCGTGGAAACGGAGCTTACCGGCATATTCCGTAACGATCACAGCGTTGAAGGGGTCCCACTTGGCAATGACATCACCCTTCTTTACCATATCGCCCGTCTTGTAGTATAAAGAACTACCATACGGTACGTTGAGCGTTGACAGTACGATATTTGTATTGGAATCGACAAAACGAACCTCAGCCAGACGGCTGACTACCATCTTGCACTTGCGATCCTTCTCACCGTCATTCTCTACGAAGTCAACTGTACGCAGCTCGTCAAACTCCAGCTTAGCATCGTTCTTGGCAACGATGCTGGCATTAGCGGCAGCATTACCGGCCACACCACCGGCGTGGAAGGTACGGAGGGTCAGCTGTGTACCCGGCTCACCGATAGCCTGTGCAGCAATCACACCGACAGCCTCACCGAGCTGTACCATACGTGCAGTAGCCAGGTTGCGGCCGTAGCACTTCATGCAGACTCCCTTCTTGCTCTCGCAAGTAAGCACAGAACGGATCTCGACCATCTCGATGGGTGACTCCTCAATCTCATGAGCAGCAGCTTCCTTGATCTCCTCACCGGCAGCCACGATAAGCTTACCTGTAGTAGGATGAATCACGTCGTGTACAGATACACGGCCAAGGATACGCTCCTCGAGGGTTGAAATCACCTCATCGCCATTCTTCAAAGCACGGCACTCAAGACCTCGCAGCGTACCACAATCCTCCTGTGTGATGATCACATCGTGTGACACGTCCACCAATCGGCGGGTAAGATATCCGGCATCGGCCGTCTTCATAGCCGTATCAGCAAGTCCCTTACGGGCACCGTGTGAAGCGATAAAGTACTCCTGCACGGACATACCCTCCTTAAAGTTGGAGAGGATAGGGTTCTCAATGATCTGTGCACCCTCGGCACCAGCCTTCTGAGGCTTTGCCATCAGTCCTCGCATACCAGCAAGCTGGGCGATCTGGTCGGCAGAACCACGGGCTCCGGAGTCGAGCATCATGTACACAGCGTTGAAGCCCTGGTCGGCTTCGGTCATATGCTTCATCACGGCATTTTTCAGATTCGAGTTTACGTGTGTCCACGCATCGATAACCTGATTGTAACGCTCCTTGTCTGTGATGAAACCCATATCATAGTTATCTGTGATCTGGTTTACCTCATCCTGACCCTTCTGTACGATCTCACGCTTCTCCTCAGGAACAATGATATCGTCAAGGTTAAAGGACAGACCAGCCACATAAGACATATGGTAACCAAGGTTCTTGATACCATCGAGGAATGAGCAGGCACGGGCCATACCCACAGCCTTAATAACGTTGGCGATCAGACCACGAAGAGACTTCTTAGAAATAACGCCGTTGAAGAATCCGATCTCACTGGGGATGATCTCATTGACAATCACACGTCCTACGGTTGTCTCAACGATGTGACGAATCGGCTGACCGTTTTCATCAAGGTCGTCCACCATACACTTCACCTGTGCGTGAAGGTCACAACGTCCTTCGTTCTGCGCGATAATAGCTTCCTCAGGTCCATAGAATGTGAGACCCTCACCCTTGGCTCCGGGACGCACCTTCGTGATATAATACAGACCGAGCACCATATCCTGTGAAGGTACAGTGATAGGAGCACCGTTGGCAGGGTTCAGAATATTGTGGCTCTGAAGCATCAGTATCTGAGCCTCGAGTACAGCCTCATTGCTCAAAGGAAGATGGACAGCCATCTGGTCACCGTCGAAGTCGGCATTGAAAGCGGTACAAGCAAGTGGGTGAAGCTGGATGGCCTTACCCTCGATGAGCTTAGGCTGGAAAGCCTGGATACCCAGACGGTGAAGCGTAGGAGCACGGTTCAACAGTACAGGGTGGCCTTTCATCACGTTCTCCAGAATATCCCAGATTACGGGCTCACGACGGTCGACGATCTTCTTGGCACTCTTTACGGTCTTCACAATGCCACGCTCAATCAGCTTACGGATGATGAACGGCTTATACAACTCGGCAGCCATCAGCTTCGGCAGACCGCACTCACCCATCTTCAGCTCAGGGCCGACAACGATCACCGAACGTGCGGAATAGTCGACACGCTTACCCAACAGATTCTGGCGGAAACGTCCCTGCTTACCCTTCAAAGAATCAGAGAGAGACTTTAAAGGACGGTTGCTCTCGCTCTTCACGGCACTGGCCTTACGGCTGTTGTCAAAGAGAGAGTCGACAGCCTCCTGCAGCATACGCTTCTCGTTACGCAAGATCACCTCAGGTGCCTTGATCTCCATGAGTCGCTTCAGACGATTGTTACGAATGATCACACGACGATAAAGATCGTTGAGGTCGGACGTTGCAAAACGACCACCGTCCAAAGGAACCAACGGGCGAAGCTCGGGCGGAATAACAGGAATGATCTTCAGAATCATCCATTCGGGCTTGTTCACCTCGCGAGAGCCGCGGAAAGCCTCTACCACCTGCAGACGCTTCAAGGCCTCTGTCTTACGCATCTGTGACTCGTCATTGTTGGCGCGGTCACGAAGCTCATAACTCAGTTTGTCGAGATCAAGGTTGTGCAACAGATCGAGCACAGCCTCAGCACCCATCTTGGCAATGAACTTATTGGGATCGCTGTCGTCGAGATCATCATTGTTCTCGGGCAGTATGTTGTCGATGATATTAATATATTCGTCCTCCGTAAGAAGATCCAGACGGGAAGAGCCATTGAGGGGCTTGCCCGGCTCGTTGGGATCTTCCTTATCTGCAAGCATACCCGGCTGGATAACGATATACTTCTCATAGTAGATCACCGAGTCGAGCTTCTTTGTAGGAAGACCGAGCAGATAACCGATCTTGTTAGGCAGCGAACGGAAATACCAGATGTGAGCCACAGGCACAACGAGCTCGATGTGACCGGAACGCTCACGACGTACCTTCTTTTCCGTCACCTCCACACCGCATCGGTCACAGGTGATACCCTTGTAGCGGATACGCTTATATTTACCGCAAGAGCACTCATAGTCCTTCGTAGGACCGAAGATGCGCTCACAGAACAGTCCGTCACGCTCGGGCTTGTACGTGCGGTAGTTGATGGTCTCAGGCTTGGTGACCTCACCATACGAATTTTCCTTGATCTCCTCGGGCGAAGCAAGAGAGATGGTAATCTTCGTGAAATTAGTCTTTACCTTATTATCTTTTTTGAAAGCCATATTGCTATGAATTATAACTGTGAAAAACGATACCGTAGCCTCTCCACCCTCTATGAAAGGGTGGAAGAGTCTTGGCAGCAGCGGTTATCAGTCAAGCTTGATGCTCAGACCTAAGCCGCGGAGCTCATGGAGCAACACGTTAAGTGACTCTGGGATGCCCGGCGTAGGCATAGGATCACCCTTAACGATGTCCTCATAAGCCTTGCTACGGCCGGTAACGTCATCACTCTTGATGGTGAGCACCTCCTGCAGCACATGGCTGGCGCCGAATGCCTCAAGGGCCCACACCTCCATCTCTCCGAAACGCTGGCCACCAAACTGCGCCTTTCCGCCAAGCGGCTGCTGCGTGATGAGAGAGTACGGACCGATAGAACGGGCATGCATCTTGTCCTCCACCATATGACCGAGCTTAAGGAAGTAGGTGATACCTACCGTAGCCGGCTGGTCGAAACGCTCACCCGTCTCACCGTCATAGATGTAAGTAGAGCAGAGATTGGGCAGACCTGCCTTGTCGGTCCATTCCTTCAAATCGGCAAGTTTAGCACCATCGAAGATAGGTGTTGCGAACTTCACGCCGAGTTTCTGACCGGCAGCACCGAGAATTGCCTCGAAAATCTGTCCCAGGTTCATACGTGAAGGCACACCCATAGGGTTAAGTACCAGGTCGACAGGACGACCATCCTCAAGGAACGGCATGTCTTCCATACGTACCACCTTCGATACGATACCCTTGTTACCATGGCGACCGGCAAGCTTATCACCAACCTGGATCTTACGCTTCTTAGCGATGTACACCTTAGCCATCTTCAAGATGCCTGAGGGCAGATCGTCACCAATGGTAATGGCAAACTTACGACGGCTGAGCTCAGCCTGCATCTGCTTGTCCTTACGGATATAGTTCATAATGAGCTTCTGAATCATACCGTCGATACGGGTATCGCCGGTCCAATTAGCGCTCTGGATGCCTTCATAGTCAATATTCATCAGCGTGGCAACCGTGAAGCTGCTACCCTTTGTGATGATCTCGGCATCCGTATAATCTTTCACACCAAGGCTCACCTTATCCTCGGTCAATGTCATCAGTTTGTCGACAAGCATCGACTTCAACTCCTGACCTTTGGCCTCGTACTCCTCATCGAGCTTCTGCAGGGCAATCTTGTCAAGCTTCTTCGACTCACGTGTCTTCTCGGCACGCTGGAAGAGTTTCTTGTCGATCACGATACCGCTCAGCGAAGGATTGGCCTTCAGTGAAGAATCCTTCACGTCGCCGGCCTTGTCGCCAAAGATGGCACGGAGCAACTTCTCCTCAGGAGAAGGATCGCTCTCACCCTTCGGTGAGATCTTACCGATCATGATATCACCGGGCTCCACACGGACACCGACACGTACGATACCATTCTCATCGAGATCCTTGGTAGCCTCCTCGCTGACATTAGGAATATCGCTGGTGAACACCTCCATACCGCGCTTCGTCTCACGTACATCGAGCGAATACTCATCAACGTGAACAGAAGTGAGCACGTCATCGCGTACCATGCGCTCCGAAATCACCACAGCATCCTCATAGTTATAACCCTTCCAAGGCATATAAGCTACAAGCAGGTTGCGACCCAAAGCGAGCTCGCCATTCTCAGTAGCATAACCCTCTGTGAGGATATCGCCCCTCTTCACACGCTGGCCCTTGTTGCAGATAGGACGCAGGTCGATGGTCATGTTCTGGTTGGTACGGCGGAATTTAGGAATGCGATACTCCTTCAGTACCGGCTCAAAGCTAACAAACTCCTCGTCTTCTGTGCGGTCATAGAGGATACGGATAGTTGTAGCGTCAACATAATCAATCACACCATCACCCTCGGCTGTAATCATCGTACGGCTGTCCTCGCATACCTGCTTCTCCAAACCTGTACCGACGATAGGAGCCTCATTATGAAGCAAAGGCACGGCCTGACGCATCATGTTACATCCCATCAATGCGCGGTGACCATCGTCATGCTCCAAGAAAGGAATCAGACCGGCACTCACAGAAGCAATCTGCTGAGGTGACACATCCATATAATTGAGAGACTCGTTCGTAGGAGCCACTACAGGGAAATCAGCATCCTCACGGGTGTGAACGGTAGGATTCACAAACGTACCATCGTCCTTCAACGGAGCATTACCTTGTGCGATCAGATGACCTTCCTCCTCCTCGGCTGTGAGATATACAACATCGTTGTTGTCAAGGTCTACATGAACACTGCCATCCTCGCCGTGAACCACCTTACGGTAAGGAGTCTCAATGAATCCGAGCTCATTGATCGTCGCATATACACAAAGCGAAGAAATCAGTCCGATGTTAGGACCCTCAGGAGACTCAATAGGACAGAGACGACCATAATGAGTATAGTGTACGTCACGAACCTCGAATCCGGCACGCTCGCGTGACAGACCGCCAGGACCCAGGGCAGAAAGACGACGCTTGTGCGTCACCTCGGCCAGAGGATTGGTCTGATCCATGAACTGTGACAGCGGGTTGGTTCCGAAGAACGAGTTAATGACGCTTGAAATTGTCTTGGCATTAATCAGGTCGATCGGCTTGAACACCTCGTTGTCGCGTACGTTCATACGCTCACGGATCGTACGGCTCATACGTGCCAGACCGATGGCAAACTGATTAGAGAGCTGCTCTCCCACCGTACGTACACGACGGTTGGACAAGTGGTCGATATCATCCACGGTAGCCTGAGAGTTAATCAGGTTGATCAGATACTTGATGATGGCGATGATATCATCCTTTGTCAAGACACGGACATCAGAGT
The DNA here is from genome assembly GCA_000431975.1 of Prevotella sp. CAG:924. Taxonomy (GTDB): domain Bacteria; phylum Bacteroidota; class Bacteroidia; order Bacteroidales; family Bacteroidaceae; genus Prevotella. Next base: position 16,318 of record HF988608.1, read on the forward strand.
CGATGTCCAGACCGAGCTTCTTATTGATACGATAGCGGCCCACCTCACCGAGATCATAACGCTTGTCGGAGAAGAACAGGTTGTTGAACACCTCACGTGCACTGGCATCATCCACGGGATCTGCGTTGCGCAACTGACGATAGATATAAGTCACAGCCTCGTTCTCTGAGTTTGACGGATCCTTCGCCAAGGTGTTGAAGATGATAGAATATTTATTAGCGGCCTCAGCATCCTTATGTACCAACACTGTCTGAGCACCACTATCCAGGATCTCGTCGTAATTGTCCTCTGTGATCTCGGTCTCACGCTCGAGCACCACCTCAGTACGCTCGGAGCTTACGACCTCACCGGTATCCTCATCAACGAAATCCTCAGTCCACTGCTTCAGCACACGGGCGGCAAGCTGTTTGCCAATCAGCTCACGACGATTCTTCTCGCATACCTCTATCTCCTCTGCCAAGTCGAAGATCTGCAGGATATCCTTATCTGTCTCATAGCCGATAGCGCGGAGCATCGTTGTGACAGGCAACTTCTTCTTTCTGTCAATGTAGGCATACATCACATTGTTGATGTCCGTAGCGAACTCAATCCATGAGCCTTTGAACGGAATGATACGTGCTGAATAAAGCATCGTACCATTGGCATGCTGTCCCTGGCCAAAGAATACACCGGGCGAACGGTGCAACTGAGCCACAACAACACGCTCGGCACCGTTGATAACAAAAGTACCGTTCGAGGTCATATAAGGGATCGTTCCCAAGAACACATCCTGTGTGATCGTCTCGAAATCCTCGTGATCAGGATCCGTGCAATACAGTTTGAGCTTGGCTTTCAAAGGAACACTATAAGTCAGTCCGCGCTCCAGACATTCGTCGATGGTATAGCGGGGCGGATCAATAAAGTAGTCCAGGAACTCAAGAACGAAATTATTACGTGTATCGGTGATAGGGAAGTTCTCAGAGAACACCTTATACAGACCGTCATTCTTGCGTTCCTCAGGCGGAGTATCCAACTGCAGGAAGTCACGGAACGACTTCAACTGAACGTCAAGGAAATCCGGATAGGGATACGGATTAGGGACGCTTGCAAAATTGATTCTGTTATTAATAAGTTTCGACATAAGGGATAAAGAATAATACCGGATGATTCCCGATGGGAAGGAAAAGAGGGTGCTGTCCTCTATGAAGAATAAACTCGAAAAAAGGAAGAAATACCTCTGAAAGACACAAAAAGGTTAGGACTCACCGACTGGGCAAATCCTAACCATATTGTTTATTTGAGTTGAGGGAAGCTCAATTACTTGAGCTCAACCTTAGCACCAGCTTCCTCGATAGCCTTCTTCAGGTTCTCAGCCTCGTCCTTAGACAGACCTTCCTTGATGGTAGCAGGAGCGCTCTCTACGAGAGTCTTAGCCTCCTTCAGACCGAGACCACAAGCCTCCTTAACGGCCTTAACCACCTGCAGCTTGGTAGCGCCAACCTCAGTGAGGACTACGTCGAATGCAGTCTTCTCCTCAGCAGCAGCATCACCGCCAGCAGCGGGACCAGCAGCAACAGCAACAGCTGCAGCAGCAGGCTCAATACCATACTCGTCCTTCAGGACCTGTGCCAACTCATTTACTTCCTTTACAGTAAGATTTACTAACTCTTCTGCAATAGCTTTAATATCTGCCATTTTATTCTAACTTTTAATTATTCGTTATTGAAATTGTTTTGTGACTTTTATGATTTTTTACTCAGGACGCTCGCCTAAAGTCTTCAGCACACCATGAATAGTGCTTGCGCCTGACTGGAGGGCAGAAACAACGTTCTTTGCAGGCGACTGCAACAGAGCGATAACCTCTGCGATCAGTTCGTTCTTGCTCTTCAGGGCTGCCAACTCACCAAGCTTATCAGCACCTACGAAGATGCCTTCCTCAGCATAAGCAGCTTTCAGGGCAGGAACACCAGCCTTCTCGTAATCCTTGTCCTTCAGGATCTTGGCGGGAACATTTGCCACGTTGCAGAACAACACAGCAGTAGAACCCTTCAACGAACCATAAAGTTCAGAGAAATCAACATCAGAAGCCTCGAAAGCCTTGTGGAGAAGAGAATTCTTCACAACGACCATCTTCACATCCTGCTTAAAGCACTTGCGGCGAAGCGCACTAGTAGCCTCAGCATTCATACCGGTCACATCGACCAGATAGAAATGAGCATACTGCTTCAGCTTCTCGCCAAGCTCTACAATGATAGTATCTTTTACTTCTTTCTTCATGTTTCCAATCTTTTAGAGTTATTCAACTGATTTAGGATCAATCTTGATACCCCTACTCATTGTACTCGAAATAAAGATACTCTTAATGTATGTACCTTTGGCAGCAGCAGGCTTCAACTTAATGACAGTGGCAATAAATTCCTTGGCATTACCATAGATCTGCTCAGCGGTCATAGAAACCTTACCGATGGAAGTATGAACGATACCAGCCTTATCTACCTTGAAATCAATCTTACCTTGCTTCACTTCCTTCACGGCCTTTGCCACATCCATGGTTACAGTACCGCTCTTGGGGTTAGGCATCAAGCCACGAGGACCGAGGAAACGGCCCAAAGGACCTACCTTACCCATGCATGAAGGCATAGTGATGATAACATCAACGTCGGTCCAACCGCCTTTGATCTTATCGATATATTCGTCAAGGCCAACATAGTCTGCACCTGCAGCCTTAGCAGCCTCTTCCTGATCAGGAGTACAGAGACAGAGTACACGTACCTGCTTGCCTGTTCCGTTAGGCAGAGAAACAACGCCACGAACCATCTGATTGGCCTTGCGAGGATCAACACCCAGACGGATGTCGATGTCGAGAGAGGCGTCAAACTTGGTGGTGGTGATCTCCTTTACCAGTTCGGATGCTTCCTTCAGCGTGTACAACTTCCCTGCTTCAACCTTCTCAGCGACCAGCTTTTGATTTTTTGTAAGCTTACTCATTGTTTACAATTGAAGTGTTAAACGATTATTTACCAGGGAAGTCCCCTTTTACAGTGATACCCATACTACGAGCGGTACCAGCAATCAGCTTCATTGCGCTCTCAACTGTGAAGCAATTGAGATCGTTCATCTTGTCCTCTGCAATGGCCTTGATCTGATCCCATGTTACGCTACCCACCTTATTACGGTTGGGCTGGCCTGAACCAGACTTTAACTTCGCAGCTTCCTTGAGCTGTACAGCTGCAGGAGGAGTCTTGATGATGAAGCTAAAAGACTTGTCGGTGTAGTAAGTGATAACAACTGGCAATACCTTGCCGGCCTTATCCTGGGTACGGGCATTGAACTCCTTGCAGAATCCCATGATATTAATACCCTTGGAACCAAGAGCAGGACCTACGGGAGGTGAAGGATTTGCAGCGCCACCTTTAATCTGTAATTTGATTAATCCAGCAACTTCTTTAGCCATTTTTTTTTAAAATAATTTTGATTGATGTATAAAAGACGCACAGAGTCCGTAACTACTCTACCGCCTTTTCAACTTGCATAAAACCAAGCTCTAACGGAGTCTTACGTCCGAAGATCTTCACCATCACTTTCAGTTTGCGCTTTTCGGCATTCACCTCCTCGATGATACCCTCAAAGCCTGTGAATGAACCATCGGTTACCCGTACAGTGTCACCGACATAGAAAGGAACAGAGGTATCTCCCTCTATCTCTGTCTCTGTCGCTGCGCCCAACATACGGTTGATATCCGATTCGGGTACAGGTTCAGGATTGTCCAAACCACCCAGGAATCCAAGGCAATTAGGCAAGAAACGAAGTGTCGATGCCACATCGCCCACGAGCTTAGCTTCAACAAACACATAACCGGGCAGAGAAATCTTTTCTTTCTCTACTCGTTTACCATTGCGCTGCGTAACATGCTTCTCCATTGGGATCAATATCTGATAGACATTCTCCTCTAAGAGCTTGTTGAGCTTCATCTCGGCCTCGATATATTCCTTTAACTTAGCCTCCTTGCCACTCACAGCACGCAACACATACCAGTGTTTCTCAACTGGCATTCTATTATTTGTTTGAGCCATTTCCCTGAGATTAATTTGGATAGACAACCTTCATCACATACTCGAACACCGTGTCCATGGCGAGCACAACCAATGCAATGACAAGGGAAGCAGATAATACAACCATTGCACTGTGTGTAAGCTCAGCCCGCGACGGCCAAGTGGTCTTATGCGCAAGCTCGTCGTAGCAAGTCTTGCAGTAATTAACTATCCTCTTAAACATATTATCTTTATTTTGGCACGGGTTGAAAGACTCGAACTCTCGACACCTGGTTTTGGAGACCAGTGCTCTACCAACTGAGCTAAACCCGTAAGGAAGTCTCCGCAACCGCAGTTGCGGAGACTGATATTTCGTAGAATATTATTCTAGAAACTTAAGAAGAGAGAAAGCTAATTATCCCTGCTCATCAACATCCTCAAGGATCTTGGTGATCTGGCCAGAACCAACGGTACGTCCACCCTCACGGATAGCGAAACGCAGACCCTCGTTGATAGCAACCTTATAGATCAGGGTAACCTCGATCTCAACGTTATCACCAGGCATTACCATGTCTACACCCTCGGGGAGCTTAATCTCACCGGTGCAGTCCATAGTACGGAGGTAGAACTGAGGACGATACTTGTTGCCGAAAGGAGTATGACGGCCACCCTCTTCCTTCTTCAGCACGTAGATAGATGCCTTGAAGTGATCGTGAGGAGTGATAGCACCCGGGTGCACAACTACCATACCACGCTTAACCTCGTCCTTATCGATACCGCGGAGCAGCAGACCTACATTATCACCAGCCTCACCCTCGGGCAGAGTCTTGCGGAACATCTCAACACCAGTGATCACAGACTTCTTGTCCTCACCGAGACCAAGGAGCTGAACCTCATCACCGATCTTGCACTTACCAGTCTCGATACGACCAGTTGCTACAGTACCACGGCCAGTGATAGAGAACACATCCTCTACAGGCATCAAGAAGGGCTTATCAACCTCGCGAACAGGCTCCTGAATCCACTCATCAACAGTATTCATCAGCTCCATAACGCTGTCTTCCCACTTAGCAACACCATTCAGTGCACCGAGGGCAGAACCACAAACGATAGGAGTATCCTCTTCGTATCCGTAAGAAGTAACGAGATCCTGAACGTCCATCTTAACCAGGTCGATCATCTCCTCATCAATTTCAGGGTCGTCGCACTTGTTCAAGAACACAACCAAGCGAGGAACGTTTACCTGGCGAGCCAGCAGCACGTGCTCACGTGTCTGAGGCATAGGACCATCGGTAGCAGCTACAACGAGGATAGCACCATCCATCTGAGCGGCACCAGTTACCATGTTCTTCACATAGTCAGCGTGACCCGGACAGTCTACGTGTGCGTAGTGACGCTTCTCAGTCTCGTACTCGATATGAGCGGTGTTGATGGTGATACCGCGCTCCTTCTCCTCAGGAGCATTGTCGATCTGATCGAACGACTTCACATCCTCACCTGTGCCCAGACGATCATGCAGCACCTTAGAGATAGCTGCGGTCAGAGTAGTCTTACCGTGGTCAACGTGACCAATTGTACCAATGTTTACATGCGGTTTAGTGCGCACGTACGTCTCTTTAGCCATAGCTTTACTTTTTTATATTAATCAATTAAATTATCTATGAGATAAATTGTGTTTCTTCAGAGCTTAGTAAAAAACACTGCCCTAGAAGTAGAGCTGTAACTGAGAGTTGAACTCAGGACCTCTTCCTTACCAAGGAAGTGCTCTACCACTGAGCTATTACAGCAAGGTTTTTAGAGCGGAAAACGGGGCTCAAACCCGCGACCCCCAGCTTGGAAGGCTAGTGCTCTATCAACTGAGCTATTTCCGCAAGATTGAAATCCTCTTTCTAAAAAGTGGGTGGTGATGGATTCGAACCACCGAAGGCAAGAGCCAGCAGATTTACAGTCTGCCCCATTTGGCCACTCTGGTAACCACCCGATTCATTAAACATTTGTCTCCACTCCAGCTCCTCTGAGCTTTCTCCGTGATCCTCCTTTCGGAGAGCCTCTTGTCGGATTCGAACCAACGACCCCGAGATTACAAAACAGCATGTCTCCCCTATATTTATCGGGGTGAGCCTATATTCCCTCCACACAGGCCAAAAACCGCCAAATACCGGGATCGGCATTGTTTTTAGAGTTAAGAACAAAATATGATGCCAAAGGAACCTGTTTCCGGTGCTGACCGGTTATAACCTGGCAGGAATTAAAGGCATTGGCAGCCGAAGGCTCTCTTATTATGTCAAAAGACACTCATCTTTTTTGCATAACATCTCATTGTGAGGATACACAAGACCATCCATACCTTATTTTATAGGCATCCCTATCCTATCTACACCTAAAAACAATGCAGCCGATCGGAATCCGACCGGCTACAAAGGATAGTATGAACCAACAACTGTAATCCATATCAGTTTCTGACCATCAATGGAGTATCCCGAAATAGATATAGCCCAGAATAGCCAACAGCACGAGAACGACAATACTGCGGATCAGACAACTTGCCACCTTCTTGATGATAATTACACCAAGAATGATGGCTACCAGGATCGTAATAAAATAACCTATATTTTCCATAAAAGATATAATTGCATTATGAGTGTTTAACAATTATGTCCGCCATCTAACCTAAGTGTTCTTTAGAATAGCGACAGGAAATTTCCCGGGATAGGTGTCGAGAAGCGCAATGGCTTATGCGTCACAGGATGATAGAAACACAGTACGTAGGCATGGAGACAAAGACGTCCCAAGGGATCGTCACCATTACCATATTTCACATCACCACATACCGGATGCCCCATGTCGGCCGAGTGCACGCGGATCTGGTTCTTACGTCCTGTCTCCAGTTTGAATTCCACAAGTGAGTGATCGGCCGTGCGCCGTAAGGTTCTGAAATGTGTCACGGCATATTTGCCCCCGTTGTCAACGGGTGAGGAGAACGTGAAATAAGCCTTATTGTCCATCAGCCAGTTGGCGATGGTGCCCTCATCATCCTCCATCTCACCGGAGAGGACAGCCACATAACGGCGGGGAAACACAGGGGGGGGGCCAACCCCCCCAAACACGGTGTGATGCCAATCCGCCTCAAGAGCCAATGCCGTCTGTTTGTCCTTGGCATAGATCATCAGCCCGCTCGTGTCACGGTCGAGACGATGGACGACATGTGCCGTCTTACGCTGACCCGACTTGCGGAAATAATCATCGAGGACAGCCTTCACATTGAGCGTGCTATGACCGGCAGCCATCGACAGGATGCCTACGTTCTTCTCTATCACGACGAGATAGGCGTCCTCATAGACGATCTTCAGATAGCGGCTGTGGAACATATCGTTGCGCTTCGTCAGCGAGACACGGATCTTCATGCCGGGCTCGAGCGGATAGTCAAACTGGGTGACGGTCTTGCCATTCACCTTGATGCCATGGCCCTGTAACGTCGCCTTTATCTTTGTCCGGCTCTGACGTAGATGGGCAAGCAACCAGTCGAGGAGCTTTGCAGGCTCCTCAACGGTATAACTGTCGTATTGATTATTTATCATTGATTCTTAGATTTCACTGAATGCTTATAACAGATGAACGACGGCGACCTCACCGTCTCCTCATCTATCCTCACTCCTTCCGCTTCCAGATGGAGATAATCTTATGCCGGATGGCAATGAGATTGCAGAGCGAGACGATGACGAAGAGTACCAGACCCAGGATGAGGGCAGGCAGCAACGAGCCATCGTCAAGATCGGGGAACAGCGTGAGTATCACGTCCATATAATAGTTGCGGACGAAGAAAAGCACCACGAGAGCGATCAGCAGAACAGCCACATTCAGTCCGATGGTAAGCAACTGATAGGGACGGGCCACGCTGCCGGGAGAATAGCCTATCAAAAGCAGATTCTCCAGCTTCGATGAGTTCTTCTGTACCAGCAGGTAGATGCTCAGCATGAGGATATAGAAGCTCAAGACAGAGATCACCAGACCGACAGCCATCACCATCGTCACCATCAGACGCAGGAAATAGGTGGTCTTCTCAGCATCCAACTTATTGTCTTCCACCTCATAACCCTTCTTATCAAGGTATTTCGTCACGTTCTCATCAGCCGGATTGCCGACCTTACAGATCAGACGGGTGGGATCACTATGCTGAGAGGGAGCGAAGTAGCCGTTGCTCCAATCCATGAAGGCCTGAGGCACAAGGATGGTATTCAGGCGTGACGAGAATCCGATCACCTTTCCCTTGAAACGCTGCTGATGACCGTTGCCCTGGATGAAAATCGAGAAATCGATCATACCTACAAGACCATCGCTGAGCTTAGGCAAGGAATGTGACTGGGCAAAGCCGAAATTATACATTGTTATATATGTACGCGGAAGGATAATAGGCACCTCCGACGCTCCCGGAGTATAGTGCCACTGAGAAAGCGGCACATCAATAAACTCGTCAGGTATGGACTCAAAGAACAGCTCCGAGTTGAGTACATTGGTACCGTTCACACCCATGTGTGCGTCTACCTTATATTCCGTAGAGGTGAATTTGCCGACAGCCGTAGCAAATGGCTGTGCGGCAAGATCGTCTTCCTCGGCTTGCGAGAAACTGTTGGTATTGCCTGAGATGGTATTGGCCATACCGATTTTCTTACTGACTATCAGATAATCGGCCTTCATGAATGAATCCTCGGCCGTGAACACCGGTGACACATCATGATAGAACTGATAGCCCAACAAGACAATGAGCATACCAAAGAGGTTGGCAAAGAAGAAACCGATAAACTGCGGTATGCTGATATGCTGACGAAGCAGCTTCCAAACTAAATTCATTCTTTATATGCTTTTATTCCTAAGCGGTTTTCCGAATACCTTTTCAAATAAGGCTATCCGGAATCGGAAATATGTTAGAGATGGTAGGTCTTCTCATAATCGAGATTCATGTGCTTACCGATACTCGTCACGATCACGCCTGCTCCCTGGGCTTTGGCCTCTGTCATCATGATGTCGCCCATGATCTCTGAGTTGTGGTCGTCGAGATGGGAGATAGGCTCATCGGCGAGGATAAAATCGAAAGGCTGCACGAGCGCACGGATCATCGCCACACGCTGCTGCTGACCGAACGACATACGGCCAATCTTCTGATCGAGCTTGTCAATGATGCCCAGGCGCTCGAACCATTCCTCTATCTCACGGTCGGTCTTCCAGCCCGTGATGTGATTCTTGATCTGAATATTCTCACGTGCCGTCAGCTCCGGAAAGAGACGCAGCTCCTGAAAGAGATGGCTGACATGGTGCTGACGCATGTCGACCCAATCACGGACACGAAAATCCTTCGTCACCTGATCGTCAAAAAGCACCTTGCCCGTATAGTCATGCCGGTAGCCGACGATATAACTGCAGAACGTACTCTTTCCCATACCCGAATTGGCCTCGATGAGATAGAGATGTCCCTTCCTGAATACTACATCCTGCTTCCAGATTTCCGAATGAAGATCATCGCGCTGGGCGAAGACCTGCGGAAGCACATTGATAAGATGAATTGATTCCATTGAATGATTATTTATAATACGCATAACCGGAGATGGCGGACCGTTCCGTCGTCCTCCGAGTTACTGACAGATCACAAGTGTCGTCACATTACCGAACATCGGACGGAGCATACCCGTCACGGCTGCCGCCTTGTCGCCTCCAAAGGCATTCATATTAATTACCAAAGCCGAATGACGGCCTTTGATCCCGTTCATGAGTCCTTTGCTGACCGGTTTCTTCGCAGGATGGATGCTTGCCAAAGCAGCCTTCTCGCTTGATCCGCTCATATACTGACCATCGGCGGTAACGCCGAAATAGTACGACGTCTTGTCGCTCGTATAGTAATAGCAGTTCTTCCCCCAGTCACCGATACGTCCTCCTGCAGGCACGCTCTGTTTCCAATAGTCCACATCGGCCAGCCAAGGTGTGCGGGGCATCCGTGCGGCCATCTGCATCTGGAATCTGTTCTCCGCCATCTGTGGCGTGATGATCGCAAGGTCTCCGTCAATACCACGGATGATGTTGTCCAGGTCGATGGCTCCGTTGATAGCGGCGAGCATGGCTGTCAACGCCGGGTTCTGCTGCATCTGACGGATAAGCTGACGGCCGTCAACGTTCATGAACATACCCATCACATCGCTATCCGACATTGTAGCCGCATAGTCACCCTTAATAGGCCGATAGATCTTCTTCGCATTCTGAAGTGCCTTGTCGATACGCTTCTTGAAAGAGAATGTCGTTCCGTCAATCCAAAGCACTCCGTCTTTCTTCTTCAACTGGGCAGCGAGATAAATATCCGAAGGTGCGGCATCCTTGGGAGCACCGAGGGTCAACGGAGCCACCAGCTGCTGCGGCAATGCGGCCACCTGGCCTACCAAAGCCATGGCGCCACCGATAGAATCGAGCTTTTCGAAAAGTTGTGATGCCCGGATGCCTTCGTCTTCTTCCGCCTTAAGATAACGGCCCATCAGCTGCATCATCTCTGGAGCAGCGGTAGGAATCACCGGTCCCATCAGCAAAGCCGACTGATCGCTCCATCCTATCAGCCAGTTGTTGGGCAGCAAGGCAAACTGATTGTCGCGTTTCTTCTCCGGCTGCACACCGATTTTCTTAAGCTGGTCGGCCAGCTTGTCACCATCGTCCACATGGGCGCAGAAACCGAGATTGCCCTGCGGATCTTCAAAGAAAAACACCTTCGAACTGAGATCGAGACCCGTCTCGTCAATATTCTTTACATGAAGCAGTGTCTTCAGCACAGTCTGGTTACCCGTTCCGCTCATCTCCACAGGATCCATCGACAGCACGAGCGTGCTCTCCTTGGGAATGGCATCCATGTAGCCGCTGTCTGAGCAGGCAGAAAGCACCAACAACGACAACAGCCCGAAAGCCATCGTCATATTCAGAATTAACCTCCTTACAATCCTTTTCTTTGCTTTCATTGCTCTGATATGATTAGATGTATTTGTTATTCAGATGATTATAGATTGGAGCCGTCATCAAATGCACGACTATCCAAGACTCAATTGCAGTCGTGCATCATTCTTGCACCTCTCTATATTCTTTTACGCAGTTGTGCCATCATCACAGCCGCCAGTCCTGCCGTCTCTGTCCGTAGCCGGCTTTTCCCCAGCGTGATCGACTCAAATCCCTCTTGCTGGGCCTCGCGTACTTCATCGATGGAGAAATCACCTTCCGGACCGATAAGTATCGTCACTTCCTCCTCAGGGAGCTCCTCTCCCAGCCGGTCAAAGAGATCAGTCTTCCCAATCTCCTCATAGCAATGGGCGATGAACTTCTTGCCTCCCCGAGGCTGACGGATAAAATCCTTGAAAGGCGTCATACCGTTGACTATCGGTTTCCAACCTTTCCGGCTCTGTTTCATTGCCGAGACGACGATCTTCTCCAACCGGTCCACACGCACCTGATGTCGCTCAGAAAAAGCGCAGTCGAGCATCGTCACCTCATCCCATCCTATCTCTGTGGCCTTCTCCAAAAGCCACTCCATACGGTCGATCATCTTCGTAGGAGCGATGGCCAAATGGATACGGCCATGCCACGTCGGTGTTTGTGGCAAGACATGGTCGATCTCGTAAAGACAGTGCTTCTGCGAAGGAAGCGTCACGTGCGCTTCATAGAATGTGCCCACTCCATCCATGAGGAAGATAGGATCTCCTCCTTGCAGACGGAGCACACGCACGGCATGGACAGCCTCCTCCTGCGGCAACTCATGAGCTGTCGCAGCATCAGGGGCATAGAAATATCTGGCCTCTTTCATGATTCTGATGTTCTATATCTTTGACTGACTGTAAGCAGGCATTCAATCTGCCGCCTCTGTCTTCCTGGGATGGAATACCAAAGCGAACACAACACCTACACAGAGGGCAAAACCGGCAAAGATAAACCAGCACGTAGCCCAGTCACCCTCAAGGAAGCCGTCTGCATTCCACTGACAATAATGATTGATCACCTCTCCTGCCGCCAACGTACCTATCGTAGCACCCAGGCCATTGGTCATCAGCATGAACAGTCCCTGGGCCGATGCCTTCACAGAGGGGTCGCATTGCTGATCGACAAAAAGGGCGCCGGACACATTGAAGAAGTCGAAAGCCACACCATAGACAATACAGCTCAATACGAAGAGTATCACACCCGGGAAGGTCGGTGAACCGATGCCGAAGAATCCAAAACGGAGCACCCAGGCAAACATGGCGATCAACATCACGTTCTTAATGCCATAACGCTTCATGAAGAAAGGTATCATCAGGATGCAGAGCGCCTCAGAACACTGGGAGATAGAGACCAGCAACGTCGCATTGTTGGCAGCGAAGGAGTTGCGGATCACCTCGTCCACGCTTCCTTGGAAACTTGTAAGGAAAGGTGTTGCGAAACCATTGGTCACCTGCAGTGACATTCCCAGCAACATGGAGAAGATGAAGAACAAGGCCATGCGGTAATCCTTAAACAGCTTGAACGCATTCAGGCCAAAAGCCTCCGACAGACTCTTCGACGCATTCTTCACCAGCGGGCACTGGGGCAGTGTGAAACAATAGAGGAACAGGACAATGCTCAACACACCGCTGACCAAGAACTGCATATAGGTGTATTGGAACTTATGGGCATTGGTCCCAAACGTCATTGAGAAACCTCCGTCCCAAACGGCACAATTGACGAACCACATCGTCAAGATAAAACCTACTGTACCCAACACACGGATGGGCGGAAAGTCTTTCACCGTATCAAGGCCCTGTGACTTCAGAATGGTAAATGCCGTCGTATTGCTCAAGGCCAAGGTCGGCATATAGAATGCTACACTAAGCGTATAGACCGCTATGAACAAGCCTTTATTCGACACTTCATTGCCAAAACCTGCCTGCATACCCAGCACACACAGATAAATCATCGACACACCGGCCAACAGATGACAAAGGCCCAACAGACGCTGGGGCTGGATCCATTTGTCGGCCACGATACCCATCAGTGTGGGCATGAATATAGATACAACTCCCTGGAGAGCATAAAACCAAGAGATCTTGTCACCCAGGCCGGCGGTGCCCAGATAGTTGCCCATACAGGTCAGGTAAGCGCCCCACACTGCAAATTCCAGAAAATTCATCACAGCCAGGCGTGTCTTCGTGTAGTTTCGCATGATTATTCCTTTTTCTGAAGTTTAATACATGCAAAGATAACACATTATTAAATAATACAATTCTTGCCAACCGTTAATCTTGCAAAAAACTTAAATAACGAAGTGCTACTGTGTATGAAAACACACAAAGAAAAACAAAACATGAAAATTTCCCGACTTGTTCGGGTGACCCCCTCACCGGCATCATCCGCTAACACTGCATGTGTCATGTACATCCCAGCAACATATAACGATTTCTCTGTCCACTACGCTTGCAAATAGATAAAATGACACTGATAAAAAAACAGATGGCAAAGCTTGTCTAGCCTTGCCATCCGTCTTGAAGAGCCTCTTGTCGGATTCGAACCAACGACCCCGAGATTACAAATCACGTGCTCTGGCCAACTGAGCTAAAGAGGCATTCCTTTCAGCCGTCTTAAGACCTTGAAGCAGGACTTGTTGTAAGACGGCTGCAAAGGTACGACTATTTTTGAAACTACCAAAACTTTTGGCGATTTTTTTTATCTATTTCGCAATTTTTCTTTGTAACGTGCCAATTGCACCTTCATAGAGTCTACACATTGGTCGACTCCTTCCTCGAATGTATCACACGTTTTCGTCACATAAAGCGTGCTTCCAGGGACTGACACTGTAAAGCTTGTCTCCTTATTCAAGGCGGTAGCAGGCTTGACAACTCTTAGCTGCACCTCTACTTTCTGTGTTTCTTCAAATGATTTTTCTAATTTCGAGACTTTCTTCTCGATAAACTCCTGTAATTTTTCGGTAGCGTCGAAATGAATCGACTGAATCTTAATCTCCATAATTACCTCCAATATTTTAAGGTTGTGAACGATTATGCCCTAGGATGGGCATGCTTATATACTCTCTTGAGCTGTTCGAACGTGGTATGCGTATAGATCTCTGTGGTCGACACGCTCTCGTGTCCAAGCAGCCGTTTTACGCTTTCTATATCGGCATCGTGATTGAGCAGCGCCGTTGCATAGCTGTGACGAAGCACGTGGGGTGACTTTTTCTTAATCGTCGTCACGAGTGCCAGATGGTTACGCACCATCTGCTGTACCCACGCATTACTCAAGCGCTTACCCTTTCCCGAGAGGAAAAAAGCTGCATCCCCGACCGACAACCGCGAACGTTCCGTCAGATAACCGGTCAATGTATCGTGCAACTCCTGTCCAAACGGAACAATGCGCTGCTTACTACCCTTACCAGTCACCTTCAGGTGATTGTCCGTCAGATCGACATCAGCCATATTAAGACCTGTCAATTCCGACAAGCGAATACCTGTCTCATAGAAGGTCATAATAACGGCACGCGACAGCACATCCTTATAATCCGTGCCCCACTCCACCTGATCGAGCAGCCTGTTCATCTCACTCTCCTTTACAAACTGCGGAAGAGCATGCGATTTCTTTGGCGACAGCACCAAACGGGAAGGATCGCGGGTAATAAGATGACGAGAGAGAGCAAAACGAAAAAAGGAACGCACTGCCGACACCCGTGCGCACACGGTTGACGACACGTTTCCTTTCTCCATCAGACTCTCCATCCAGTCACGGATGACATCGGCATCAACGGACGCCCATGAGAGTTGAGCATCCAGTCCCTTGAAATATGCCTCAAAAGCGTGCAACGCTTCCGAATAGCTCTCCACTGTGTTCTCCGAGCGGTTGCGCTCGTGGCGGAGACAATCAAGAAACTGGTCTATCATATTGTCCATACGTGCCAATTTGTCTTTAGTTTCCAATGACGAGCCCTTCAGGACTATGGCCGGAAAGGATTCTTTATGGCACGAAAATACGGAAATTATCTTAAACTACCAAATTTTCAGAGGGAAATTTTACTCCTCCTCTTGGCGCAGCTTCTGTACGTAGATGGCATGCTCCATCTTGAGACGCTTCAGAACAGAGGGCTTGTCAAACTGCTGACGGGCACGAAGCTCCTTAACAACACCTGTTTTCTCAAACTTTCTCTTGAACTTCTTGAGAGCTCTCTCAATGTTCTCACCATCCTTTACGGGTACAATGATCATTTTGCTTTTTGTTTTAAATTTAAATGTTTAACTTAACGCTTGGACACAATGAGTCCATTTAGCAAATGCAAAATTACGGCCTTTTTTCCATCCGTGCAAATATTTTGCTTTTTTTTTGATCTGCAAGCCGTCAGCAACCTCACTTTCACTCTATTACAATTGTTCTTACCTTAATTGACCCTAACATCGTCAAACGCTCATAAAGACAGTTTCCATCTACCCGACATACCTTAATCTATAGCCAACGACAGATCATCCCATCTAGAGCCATCTCCCATCCACTAGATGTTTTTTCATCAGTAGTACTTGTAAATTTGTACCATTGTTCGTATCTTTGTCTATCATAACAGAGTAAATTGGAAAATCATAGAAACAAAAAACATGAAAAAGAAAATCTGTCTGATTACAGGCGCCACGAGCGGTATCGGCGAAGCCTGTGCCAGAAAATTCGCACAAGGAGGGTACGATCTTATCCTCACTGGCAGAAGAGAAGAAAAACTGAGCCAGTTGGCTCAAGAATTAAAAGGGAAAGATGTCAACGTACTTCCCCTGGTCTTCGATGTGCGCAACTATGAAGAGGCAAAAGAAGCCATCGACCGATTGCCTGAAGAATGGACGGCCATCGACATACTGATCAACAATGCTGGCCTTGCCCGCGGTCTGGAGCCATTACAGGAAGGCTGTCCTGATGACTGGAACGAGATGATTGATACAAACATCAAGGGTCTGCTGACCATGACCCGACTTATCGTCCCAGGCATGGTAGCACGCAACCACGGACATATTATTAATATAGGCAGCGTTGCCGGCGATGCCGCTTATGCCGGCGGCAATGTCTATTGTGCCACGAAGTCGGCTGTAAAAGCCATCAGTGACGGTCTGCGTATTGACGTGAGCGACACTGCCGTCCGTGTGACCAACGTAAAACCGGGCCTGGTGCAAACACACTTCAGTAATATCCGCTTCCACGGCGACGATGCCCGTGCAGACAAGGTGTATGAAGGCATCCAGCCTCTGACCGGCGATGACATAGCCGATGTTTGTCTCTATGCCGCCTCCGCTCCTGAACATGTCCAGGTGGCCGAAGTACTGGTGCTTGCCACCCATCAAGCCAACGGTACAGTGATCAAGCGCGATCTCAACCGAGACGAGCACTTGTCATAAATCCTATTTATTTGCAGTGCCATTAGGGCACTGCCATCAAATCGAGTAGGAGGAAAACGAAGTAGTTTTTCTCCTACAGCGGTTCTTATCGCGTCGCTACGACCTCATACCCTTGCTACGTTCCCGTCCTGGGGGATTCTGAGGGAGCTGACCGTAAGAGACTTGCCCATATTTTCAGCAAAATGCTACAGAGATAAGCCCCTTAAAAGGATCACCCTTCGCATTTGCAGGTGCAAATTTACAACCTTTTTTCGAAACTCACAAATATCTACCCGATTATTTTTTTGCCTCAGACAGCTCTTTTCGTCAACGAGCTCTGATAAAAACCTGATTTACAGACAGGAATGAAATAAAAAAAATATTGGATATTGTAAAAATTCATTGGGAAATAAATATCTCAATCCGTAAAATGGAATGCCCCCTGACAGAAGTTCACCGACCTATTCAGTAAAAATACCGGGGCTGACATACACAAAAAAAATTAGGTTATCTCACGACAACCTAATTCCATAACCTTAATAATCTAATACCATGAAAAACACACTGCAAAGATAGAAAGATTTTTATTTGGATATATCATAGAAATGCAAAAAATGTGTTTAATTAATATTATTTAAATATTAATACCCTACTATCGTATCTTTTTCGGTCTATAACGACATGAATATCAGGGAAAGACCTTGTAAATTTTCTCATCTATTTCTCTTATTCATTCTGATTTTAAGACCAATACCGACAAAACCTACTTATAGGGCCTTCTATAAGTATGATTTCTCACCTCTTTACATCATAGACCTTAAAGGTCTGATATGCGAAGAGTCCTTTGTAAAAAAATATCCTAATTCGCTTCTATACAGAAACAAAGAAGCCCTTCCGTCCTACACAGGCTTCTCCTCCAACTGGCTTCACCGGATCTCTTATCCTATCCGTAAAAATGGATTGAAGTATAAGGAAATGAAAACACCAACAACTCCCAATCCCGTCATCTAAATTCCATGTAACGACAAGCCGAACTCAAAATAACTCTGTTATTGAACAGTACCCCTTCACAGTTCCTTCATAGCCTGCCACAACGGATCATCGGGCAGTGGAGAAACGACCGATATTTCCTCATGGGAGACAGGATGGATAAAACTCATCTTATGAGAAAGAAGGGAGATCGAGCCATCGGGATTACTGCGACTGGCTCCATATTTCAGGTCGCCTTTGATCGGACAACCCATCGTTGCCAACTGGCAACGGATCTGATGATGACGGCCTGTAAGCAGTCGTACCTCTATCAATGTGTAACGCGGAGAAGGCAACGAACCACCTTGAGAATAACTGCCGTCCGCACGACGCACGCCAAATGCGGGTGAGGTGAGCACACGATACTCGAGCACAGCCTTCTTGCTGCCCGGCACTTCATGATCGTAGGCATAGCTCTTGTTCTGCCGCTCATTGCGGACCAACCAGTGAGTGAGCTGTCCTTCGGCTTGTCTCGGTGCGTTGAGCGTAAGCGCCCAATACGTCTTGTGCACCTTTCCATCGCGGAACATAGCATTCAATCGGGCAAGCGCCTTAGAGGTACGGGCAAATAAGACCAACCCGCTGACGGGGCGGTCAAGACGATGTACCACCCCGAGAAACACGCGTCCCGGTTTGTGATATTTCTCCTTGATATATTGCTTTACCGTTTCAGAGAGCGGACAATCGCCGGTCTTGTCGCCCTGGACGATTTCTCCGCTCTCCTTATAAACGATTATCAGATGATTGTCTTCGTAAACTACTTTCATAAGCTCTGTGCTCTTCGGCTCCGGCTTCCCATTGGATATTTCCCTCAGACTTTAAAAATCCTCCGGAACAGGATGGCTGAAGCCAAAGGCCGGAGCTGAAAATTACATGTTCATACCACCATCTACCTGGATCACCTGACCTGAGATGTAGCTTGACAGGTCGCTGGCCAGATAGAGAGCCGTGTTGGCGATGTCGTCCACGGTACCGGCACGACGAAGAGGAATCTTGTTAACCCACTCCTTACGGATGTCATCGGGCAGAGCCTGGGTCATGGCTGTGTCGATGAAGCCCGGAGCGATGGCGTTGGCACGGATGCCCTTTGAGCCCATCTCCTGACCGATGCTCTTTGCCAGAGCGATCAGACCGGCCTTAGAAGCAGCATAGTTGCACTGACCGGCATTACCGTGTACACCTACCACTGACGACATATTGATGATAGAGCCCTTGCGCTGACGCATCATCACGGGCACGCAGGCGTGGATGAAGTTGAAGGCGCTCTTCAGGTTCACAGCGATCACTGCGTCCCACTGCTGCTCTGACATACGGAGCATCAGACCGTCCTTCGTGATACCGGCATTGTTGACCAGGATGTCGATGGAGCCGAACTCCTCTTTCACCTTAGCCACAACATCAGCTGTCTGAGCGAAATCGGCAGCGTTGCTGGCATAGCCTTTTGCCTTGACACCCAGTGCAGCGATCTCGCGCTCTGTAGCCAGACCACCATGCTCCTCGTCGATGAAGAGGTCGGTGAAGGCGATGTTAGCTCCCTCAGAAGCAAATTTCAGCGCGATAGCTTTACCGATACCGCGTGCGGCGCCTGTAATCAGGGCCGTCTTTCCTGTTAACATTCCCATTTGTTTTCTTACTTAATATGGTTAATTGTTCGTCTTTAATTCTCCATTTCTGTCTGGCATGGCGAGCAGCCCGCCCTACCCTATCCGGCCTTCACCGGTATGTCATTTGATGCCCTGGTGCTTGCCCAGCGCTCCATAGACGACCTTGGCCACAAGGGGACGGCTCGACTCCTCCGTCAGCCCGTGACCCAGACGGCCATAGATGAAAGGCACCTCAAGGCCTTTGATGCAATAGTGGGTGATGTTGGCCACCAACTCTACATTGTCGATATCAAACTCGCCATCGGCTTTCCCCTCCGCATACACTTTGCGGAAGAGCTCGATCTCATCCTCGTCAAAGTTCTTGCGTACCTTCTCTACCGTCCAAATGTTACGGAAAAATTCGGCCCGGAGATTACCATTTCGTACGACCGTCTCCTTGATCATGCTCAGATGAGTATAGATCAATTCCACGATCTTATCTTGTGGCAACGTCTTCTTCGCTGCCACTTCATCGAGCTTATCGCTCAGACGTTCAAGCTCTGATTCGATAACGGCATAGTAGACGTCTTCCTTACGGCTGAAATAAGTGTAGAGGGTGCGACGGCCCTTACCTGAAGCGACGGCAATGTCGTTCATCGTGGTACCGGCCAAGCCATTCTTTGCAAAAAGCTTGCGGGCAACATCTACTAAAGTTTGCCGTGTTTTTGATACGGACATATTGTTCAGTCTCCCTTTTTGATTAGTTGAATGCTATTGCACAGCATAAATTATCTGTGCAAAATTATCAATTTTATTCCACATAGGCAAAGAAAAAGGATACAATCTTTCTAAAGATCCTCGTTCTTGTCATAACCTATGGGGCGGAACTGCCTCTGTGTCTCATCATACACAAAGCCGTGCTCCTGCAGAAAGGCCTTCACCTCCTCAGGATCACGGTCATAGCAGGCACAGAGTTGGGACAACGTATCGAACTCCTCGTCACGCAGAAACATATTGATGCTCGATACCAATATGGCCGGATCGTGTGGCAAATAATCCATGAATAAATATTTTATAGTTTCAGACTCTTCAGCTCTTTACCTTCCAAAGTATATACTTTCAGTTCTCCATGCCCGAAGGTGGCCAGCGTGGGAGGATTGCCGCCTTTAGGGAAGGTGATGCTACCCGTGTTGAGCACTACCGGCCCGTCTGTCGGCCGTGTCAGTTCCCAAAGATGGGTATGTCCATAGCAGATTGCATCATACCCATGACCTCTGGCCGGCAGGTTGTCCTTATGATAGACATGTCCATGGGTGAGCAACAGTCGGTGGCCCTCATCGACAAGAAGAGCCGTTGTCTGCATAATGGGAAACTGAAGCAGCATCTGGTCCACTTCCGAGTCGCAGTTGCCTCGCACGGCAATGATACGGTCTGACAAAGGATTGAGCAAGGCGACAATACCCTGAGCATCAAGGCCTTCCGGCAGGCCGTTGCGCGGACCATAGTTGAGAATGTCGCCAAGAATCACCAGCATGTCGCATTGCTCACGATGAAACAGGCTGAGAGCCTGCTCCAGTCGCGGACGCGAGCCGTGAATATCAGAGAGAATAAGATATTTCATAATTGAGTATCCGTAATCATAGATTAAACATTTCCAAACAGCCGACGGACAAGGAACATAGAAGGACATACTGCTTATATAAGGCAAAGCCGTAAAAGCCCTTCTCCTGCCCGGTCGTTGCCGGCCGTTATCTCTGCAGATAGGTTTTCAGACCGCTGTTGTGCGTGAGCCGGCAGATATGCCGGACAGCCTTATCGCGGATCTGGCGGACACGTTCCCGCTTCAGTCCCAGTTCCTTACCGATCTCAGCCATGGTCAGACTGGCCACACCCAGACCATAGAAACGCTGCACGACCTCACGCTCGCGGCTGTCAAGCTGGTCAAGAAGTTTGACGAGCTCATCCTTCAGCAGACCGTCGTAGAGGTTCTCATCGGGGTGCGAGGCATTCTTATCGGGAATGACACGGCCAAGACTCAGCTCTGCAGAGCCGCCCACAGGGGCATCGATCGACAACGGACGGCCTATCTGACGGGCACGGGCCGCATCCATCACATCTTTCGGTACGCGGTAGAGAAGGCTCTGCTGATCAATAGCCTTCTCTATGGCCTCACGGATATAAGGAGCGGCAAAAGTCACGAAACGCTTGCCCTCCCGACCATCAAAACGGGTAGCGGCCTGCAACATGCCGATATTACCCTCGCTGACGAGGTCTTCCATGGCCAACCCACGATCCTTATATTGTCTGGCCATACTCACGACAAACGTGAGATTGGCCTGCGTAAGCTTGTCAATGGCACGGCTGTCACCCTTGTGAATACGCTCGGCCAGCTCTCGCTCTTCCTCCGCAGTGAGGTGTTTCTCCTTGCCGATCTCATTGAGATAGGCGGAGAGAGAGTTCTTATCTTTATCCATAATATATGATTTTTATAGGAACGACAAAGTGTCGCGACATTTCCCGATTTTACAGACCTGACTCAAGAATAAGGCGGGCCACATCTTCCGGCGTATTCCAGTCGATACCGTCAGCCAGCTCCTCATCCGTCAATACCAGTGTCCTCTGTAGCGCCTCGGCTTCCGTCAGGGAATTCTCGCCCTCATGGAAGAGCGTCATCAGCTCCTGGGCGATAGCCGCGCGATAATTGTCTATCTTGTCCTTGTCCATAATTAAAACAATGTTTTGAGTTGTTCGACGTTCAAAGACGGACTTTCCGTCCTGTATAGATCTCCCGCCGGGAAGGAGACCTTATTGCATTCCACTCAGGTAGGCTGCACACTGCTCGGCACAGCGCTCGCCGTCAATGCCTGCAGAGACGATACCTCCGGCATAACCGGCTCCCTCGCCACAGGGGAACAGACCATGAAGGCGCACATGCTGAAGAGTAGCCGGATCGCGGACGATACGGACAGGGCTCGACGTACGGGTCTCCACAGCTATGAGCACAGCCTCGTGCGTGAGGAAGCCATGGTGACGCTTTCCAAAATCCAGGAAACCTTTCTGCAGACGTTTCGAGATGAACGGGGGCATCCAGAAATGAAGCGGCGAACTGATCAGGCCGGGCGCATAGCTGCTTTTAGGCAGATCAAAACTGAGCCGGCCATTTACGAAGTCATCCATGCGCTGGGCTGGAGCCGTCTGACGGCGGTTGCCCTGTAACCAGCAGTCGCGCTCGAGCTTCTCTTGAAAATGCATCACCTTGAGCACATTGTCCTCTATGCCATCATCAGTAGGAATATCCTCCGGGTGCATCTCTACCACCATACCGCTATTGGACCACTGCGTGCCGCGGTTGGACGGTGACATACCATTGACTACCAGCTGTTCGGCACCCGTAGCGGCAGGAATCACAAAGCCACCGGGACACATACAGAAGGAATAGACGCCTCGCCCTTCCACCTGTGTCACCATTGAATATTCGGCTGCGGGAAGATATTTCCCGCGTCCTTGCCGTGAGTGATACTGTATCTGATCAATCAGCTGGGAAGGATGCTCCAGACGCACGCCCATGGCAATGCCCTTGGCTTCCATCTCTACCTGATGATCGTACAAATACCGGTAGACATCGCGTGCGCTATGACCTGTAGCCAGAATCACAGGACCATGAAAATGCAACTGGGCACCCGTCTGCTGGTCGACAGCCTCCACACCGACGACCTGATCGTCCTGTACGAGCAGCCCCGTCATCTTCGTCTCGAAATGCACCTCTCCCCCGCTACGGATAATCTGCAGACGCATATTCTCTATCACACGTGGCAGCTTGTCCGTACCTATGTGAGGATGGGCATCAATGAGTATGTCGGTTGACGCGCCATGCTGACAGAACACGCGGAGGATCTTCTCCGTCGACCCGCGTTTCTTTGAACGGGTATAGAGCTTGCCGTCACTATAGGCTCCCGCTCCACCTTCTCCGAAGCAGTAGTTCGACTCAGGATCCACTTTCTGCGTCTTGGTGATAAGGGCCATGTCTTTCTTACGCTCATGCACGTCCTTGCCGCGCTCAAGCACAACAGGACGCAGTCCCAACTCGATCAGACGAAGCGAGGCAAAGAGACCGCCGGGGCCCTCACCGACCACCACCACCTGAGGCCTGCCTTCTACCGAGGGATACTCCGTACGCTCGTATTCCTCCTCCTGAGGAAACTCGTTAACATACGCCCTCACCTTCAGATTGACATAAATGGTGCGCTGACGGGCATCAATGCTGCGACGCAACACACGCACGGCATTGATCGTCCGGACATCAAGGCCCTCTTCCTTGGCCAAGTAGTCCTTAATATGCTGATCGGAAGCGGCCACCTGAGGCAACACGCGCAACTGAAATTCTTTTATCATGCAACAAATATACTGTTTTCTATAAAAATAACCGTGCAAAGCAAGTGGGAATCATTTCTTCAGTCTGCCATATCCGTCAAACGAATAACGGCGTGCCAGGAAAAGAGTGAGCACCAGACTACCCGACGACACCGCCGCCATGGCTGCCACAAGGATTACCTGCAAGGCAGCCGCCGTAAGGGGCTGCATTCCCGAAAGCAGCGACATCCAGAAGAGCACCGGACAGACTGACGTCATTATCGTACCCATCTCCTTCAACACCGGCAACAGGCTTGCCTGCAGGCTGCGCTTGACAAAATAGCGGAGAGCCTCACTGTGTGTGGCTCCATTACCAAGAAGATAATAATACAAAGCTCCATGATGCTCCAGACCCATATAATAAGTAGAGAGAGCCCGGGCATTGCAACCCATCGAAGCACCGGCCGTCAGGCCGGCCAACGGCAGAAGGAGACTGGCATCAAAGAGGCGCTGCTGCCCCAAGACAAGAAATCCCACATAGAGCACAACCAACAGGGTGGGCACCAGCAGACCGACAAACACCGGCAACAGGATACGCCGCTGTCCGACACGGGCCTTCCCCACAGCGAAGAGAGCCGACAGCAGGGTGAGCAGCAGAAACACTACTATATTCAGCCATACACTGTTCACCAGCTCTACCCCATACATCGCTCCTCCGGCAACAGCCATCGTCACAAGAAAGCGGCCCACACAACGAAAGAATCGCGGCTGCAACGGCAGATGAAAGACATATATCAATACAGCCGGAACCGCCAAAAGCAGCAAACCGAAGAAAAATTCTAATAGAGTAATCGTCATAACAATCATAAAACATTAAACATGCCCGGAGAAAATGATAGCCGGCAACTCCGGGACGGTATATTTTCAAGTCAATGTGATGACCTTTTGGCACCCGAGGCTCCGCTCTGCACACGTGTAGACCACCTCCGTACCACGCGCGGCCATAGCTTGCAGGAAATGGTCGACATCAACATTCTGCACAGGATCATCAACCAGCAGAATGGGACGCTCGTGGATGTACGCTGCCGAGAGAAGTACCAGACGACACTGTTCCGCCGTCAGCGACTTCCACGGCTGAAGATAAAGCGTGGAGGGAAGCTGCAACTGTGCCCACGCCACATCTACATCCTTACGGTCGGCCTTACGGTGCGCATTCACTTGCAAACGCCCGAGACTCTGCATGATATCTGCCACCGTGCCTTCATATTCCGGCAGATCCTGCGGCACATAACTGACCATTCGTCGGAAAAAGGAGCCAGACCCGGCATCCACAGGTTCGCCATCAACCGTAATAAATCCCGTACGCAACGGCGCCAACCCCATCACTGCCTTGAGCAACAGGCTTTTGCCACTTCCCGGGACGCCAGAGATACACACCACCTCTCCTGGCTGTACGACCAAAGAGAATGGCGATGAGCTACGGCCATCTGACAAAGACACACTGACATTCTTAAATTCCAGCATAGACGTGATGATGTTTGATTACGCAAAGATAGCAAGTTTTTCTTTTTCATGCTCCCGTTTCCCATCTTTTTTCAGCTACAAAAGAAGAATACCAAAAAATATTCCTAATTTTGCAGACATGACAAAAGCATATTATCTTCCCGCCGAATGGCACCACCAGCGTTGCCTACAGCTCACCTGGCCTCATGCCGCCACCGACTGGGCACCTTATCTCAACGATATCACAGAGACCATGCTGCAGCTGGCCGATGCCGTCAGCCGCCAGGAGTCCATGATCATCGTCACTGCCGACGCGGATGCCACACGCAACCTGCTTGCCGCACGTCTCTCTCCGAAGCAGATGGAACAAGTGACCCTCTATGAATGTCCCACCAACGACACGTGGGCACGCGACCATGGAGGCATCACCCTGCTGCCCACCGACGGAGAAGGTCAACCGCTTATCTTGGATTATCGTTTCAACGGTTGGGGCGAGAAATTTCCCTCGCAACTTGACAATGCCATCACCCCACGTCTTCATCAGGCCGGTGTCTTCAATGGATACGACATGAAAGACTGCGAAGACTTTGTGCTTGAAGGCGGGTCGATAGAGAGTGATGGAAAGGGAACCCTCTTCACCACAGCCCCCTGCCTGCTGGCGCCCCACCGCAACCAGCCGATGGACGAGGGCGAAATCGAAGAACGGCTCAAAGCCGACATGGGTGTACAGCGCGTGGTATGGCTTCACTACGGAATGCTGATAGGTGACGACACGGACGGCCACATCGACACGCTCGTACGGACGGCTCCCAACGACACGCTGCTCTATGTCGCTCCCAACGAGAAAGACGCCGAAGGTGATGACGATGCCAAACTACAATATAACGAGCTGAAGCTCATGGAAGAAGAGCTGCAGACCTTAAGAAATGATGCAGGAAAACCTTTCCGGCTCCTTCCCCTTCCCTGTCCCGATGCAATCTGCTACGATGGAGAACGGTTGCCTGCAACCTATGCCAACTTCGTGATTGTCAACGGAGCCGTCATCGTACCTCAGTACGGACAAGAAAGAAACGACCGGACAGCAATGCAACAGATACAGCTTGCCTTCCCCGACCGCAAGATGGTCGGCATTGATGCCAATACGGTGATCCGACAGCACGGATCCCTGCATTGCCTGACTATGCAATATCCTCTATAACCTCAAACGGGATCCTATCATTGATCCCGGTATAGGCTTACAGATCGTCAGAACGATGGGCCACTCAAAAGCAGCCATTCTTATGAGTGGTCCTCCCAGACGTTCTTTCTCTATCGGATGCCAAGAGCCGTTCCCGGCAATGCCTGAAGCCATGGTGTGCAAATAAAAATTAAACAGCCATTTTTTTTGTCGTCCACTTTTCCGAATGACACTCCCACAGTCGTTTATCGTCTCCATATCCCTTCTTACCGGCATTCGACTGGTAGAAACGTGACAGGCTTATAGGTGCTCAAAAAAGTAAGCATTGGTGCGAAGAAATATTTCCATTGGATCTAAGAGAAATTTCCATTGGTGCGAAGGACAAGTAAGCTTTAGTTCCAAAATCAAGTCCTTAATGGTCATAAATGGCACTTTCCCGGAAGGGATGCAGCAGATTTTGGGCTAAAACGCAGATCGGACATTTTCCCCAAAAAAGTCATACTTCTCATCGAATACTCCCCTGTCCTAACCATTGGCGTACGCAGGCCCCTTGCATACCTAAGCCGTTATATGTAAACAAAAAGCACCATAGATTTCTTTTTGATAATTACATTCCCAATACCTTCGTCCTCATTTTCTCACCCTTCGTCCTGCACCAGACAATCTTCCTGAAACATAGAACTCATCAAAACTACAGGTGATCGCATAAGAATATCCAGAAGCGATTCAAGCTGCCATATACTAAGCCATATCCGCCTTCTTCTGATTTTGCCAGAGGCTGATGTGATAACATTAAGGCGAAAGCCTCACATTGTAACCATTTCTTAGATTCTTTGTATTGCCCGAAAACATTCTTTCCTCTTTTACGACTTCCTGCCTTTCCAATTTGCCATTAACAAAGACAAATGAGGTTGTGACGATATACCAGTCTTCTCTATACAATTGTTCCTTATAGAAAAGCACTTCTTGATAATCGCCTTTTTCATTTGTCCCCTTATTAATGCTATAAGGTTCACCAAACTTCTTTATAAAGTCATCCTTGGTAATTCCTAATTCAACATTGGTTTTAACAAATTCACTCATTGTCTTACTCATATAACAACCACTGAACAGCAGAGACAGAGACAAAAATACTATCAAGACACCAAGCTTATTCATACTATAAATTTTTAATTCGACATAGTTCACCACAAAAATAAGTTTTTATCTTGATAATAAGCATAGATCAGAAACAGTAGCCTGTGATATTTATGATTTTATTTTTCTAATTCACATTTATTATTTTCCTATGTTTCTATCCTATAAAAGAGTAGTTGTATCGGAAACTATAAGAACTGACAAGCCCTCTACAAGACGCCTTATAGACCATTTTTGATTAGTTATTCGAAGGTAAAGGCTCAGCATCCCAGGCTACTAATTGCAAGAACCAAACTTTAGCTCATCTACATTCTCCCTCCGGAATACTGCACAATCCAGACGACCATCCTACAATGGTATTCAGCAGAAACAAAAAACGGAGCGACAGATCAATGATCTGTTGCCCCGTTCTTATTATTATTGGGATTGTAAAGCTTACTTCACCTTCTCCACGATAGCCTTGAAAGCCTCGGGATGGTTCATGGCGAGGTCAGCGAGCACCTTACGGTTGATCTCGATACCTGCCTTATGCAGTGCGCCCATGAGCTGGCTGTAGCTCAGGCCTTCCTGACGTGCGCCGGCGTTGATACGCTGGATCCACAGTGCGCGGAATGTACGCTTCTTGTTCTTACGATCGCGGAAAGCATAGGTCAGACCCTTCTCCCAAGTGTTCTTGGCAACGGTCCAAACGTTCTTGCGAGCTCCATAGTAACCTCTAGTGAGCTTCAGTATCTTCTTTCTCTTTGCTCTTGATGCAACGTGATTGACTGATCTTGGCATAATTTTTCTTCTTTAATAGTTCGACTAAGTGATTGATAAATTTAACGCATGCAAAGCAGATCGCGTACCTGCTTCTTATTGGTAGCATCTACCAGCGTTGCACCCTGCAGATTTCTCTTCTGCTTCTTGGTCTTCTTAGTCAGAATGTGACTGTGATAAGCGTGATGACGCTTGATCTTACCTGTACCGGTCAGCTTGAATCTCTTCTTTGCGCCGGAGTTAGTCTTTACTTTTGGCATTTTTGTATTGTTTAAATTGTTATTATAAAAGGTGGCAACGCATATACCCGGCGGTACCACACAGTTTTCATTTTCTTCACGTAGGATAAGCCGTCAACCGGAACTTAATCCTCCTTGGAGGCTTCTTCTACCAATTTCTTCAGAGCGTCGCCTCCCTTGGCATTGCCCAGCAGACCGTTTTTCTCAGCTTTCTCCTTGGCTTCTGCCTTTGCTTTCTCCTTAGCTTCGGCCTCGGCAGCCAAACGGTCACGCTTCTGCTGACTCATCTTACCGACACCGGCTTTCTTCGGAGCGAGATAGAGGAACATCTTCTTTCCCTCGAGCTTTGGCATCTGCTCTACCTTACCGAACTCCTCCAAATCGTTAGCGAAACGAAGCAGGAGCACTTCTCCCTGTTCCTTGAACAGGATCGAACGGCCACGGAAGAACACATAAGCACGCACCTTGTTGCCTTCCTCAAGAAATTCACGGGCATGCTTGAGCTTGAACTGGTAGTCGTGCTCATCCGTCTGCGGTCCGAAACGGATCTCTTTCACCTCCACCTTTACCTGCTTCTGTTTCATCTCTTTCTGATGCTTCTTCTGCTGGTAGAGGAACTTCGAATAGTCGACGAGACGACAAACAGGTGGCTGTGCATTGGGGGAGATCTCCACGAGATCGACGCCCTGCTGGCGGGCCAGATCCATAGCGTGACGCGTCGACATCACCTCTGATCCTCCGTCGGATACCACACGAACTTCCCGAACGCGAATCTGCTGATTCACTCGGTACTGTAACTTCATTTTGTCATTCTTCATTCAACTATTTTAATCTTATTCTTTTTCAATGGGCATAACACGTCCCCATACGGCCCGCAAAGTTACTGCTTTTTCGTGAACCCGCCAAGGAAATCATGGAAAAAGTCGTTACTCCGCACAAAAATTCTGTTTTACAGCATCCCAACGAAGGCTAAACGAAGGAGTCATAGCCTCCAAAGCATGTTTTTCCTCTCTTACAGGCATCGGAAGGGACAGACGTAATTCAAGATTGTCATCGTCAGGTGAAAGACGGGCGCCTACGATATAAGGAGAAATGAAAGTCTTATAATGAACGAAATGTTCCTCGCTCATCGTATCGGGCTTCACCAACAGACGGGGCATCCATCGGGCTGTCCCCGCACTGTCAAGACTCAGCATCACAGAAGCCGGTGTCCAGTCCTGATGATAAAAAGCCACCTCGCTCTCTGCCGCCGGACCAAGATAGGTCTTTACCACACAGAGAAGGGAGTCACCACCTGCTACAGGCAGCCGCTTGATCTGCATCGACGACGACTGACTAAGCGTCAAGCCGATATAGTCGGTTGTGATCGTATCCATCTCACTCTTGCCGCCAAAGAGATTGTCGACATCTCCATTAAGATTCATATCGATAAACTCGACCATCTCCAAACGATGATTCCGATCAACATAAGGCAACAGCGAATCGGGCAGCGAGGTCCATATCTCGCGCATCGACCGAGCCTCTACACCCATTGCCATGGTCAGACCTATTACGAGGAAAATTATCTTTCTCATTCTTTCTAATTTTTAAATTCAAACGGACCGAAACGAAGCTGGTCGGTCCACCTGCCCTCACGGGGCGAAATGAACAGTGTGAACAGATGACCATAATAAAGAGGTGACTTACCACCGGCGTAAAAATGGTTGCCGTCATCCTCAATATCCATAGACATCACATGCTTCTTCGCCAACACTTTGCTGATGGCCGTAAGCTTCCTCCGTGCTTCGTACTTGCTACGCTGATTCATAAAGAACCGCGCCTCAGTAAGACGGTCGTTGGTAAACCTGAAAAGCACCTCATTCCAATGGAACCCCTCAAACTCCTTATTCTTATAGATATAGCAGTTGCCATCTGTCGATGAAGGTTGTCCGAAAAGTTGGAAAATGGCCTCAGAAGCCACCTCGCGGGAAGAACCGAAGCGCACCTCTCCTATGCCCTGGGCTGAGACGGAAAGACATCCTGTCATTAGAATCAGGATCAAGAGGGATCTTATATGAAGGTATAAAGTATTCATAACTGATGTGCAAAGTTACGAAATAATAGATGAAAACCACCATCTGGTATCAAATTTTATATTCCGACAAAGACGCCAACAGAACCATAACATTCCATTTTCCCCCAACATCCAAAGAATCTGACACTACCTGAGGCTATCTTCCTCTCATACGGAAAATAAATTAATACATTTATTCAGCTTCCATCAGCCATTTGAAATCTGAAGAAGCTCATTGCAATTATTGAAAAGACAATAAACTACAATAAGATATACAGACGGGATGCCGGAAGAAGTCCGGAAAACACCAGACAAACTCATAAAACAAACATTTGCAGGTTAATGATCATTTCTTGAGAAGGATATGGATTGACTTCTCTCTTCTTTAGATCACTATCACTATATTACCTCAGCTCATTTACATGTCATCATTTATTGAATATCAACCGTCTACGCCCCATAGCCTCCGATCTCTCATATCACAAGTAACTCAGGAAACTCCCGTGTCCCATCGACAGACAGGCAACATCCCGAGCCTCACCAACACCGGACAGCACGCTACAACGGACGGGCCACAAAGATACCACTGACAGAACGCTGAGCGGCCAGATAGCGGGAAAGGGTCCGTTTATCTTCCACCACCTTTTTATAAATCAGGGATGCGTTGATCATGTGCAGACCATCGTCATGCCATACGGCAATACCCACATGGTTAGTATCCAGTCCCGATTTGGTCGATACCGTTGCTATGATGTCACCATCATGAACCGCCGAACGCAACAGCTTCGTATTCGTAACGGCTGCCTTAGGAATATAGCGCATCCGCAGGCCACTGGTTGCCTGTTCCATCTGTTTAATAGCCGTCAGCCACTGAGGATGGCTTACCAACATAGGATACAGACTTTGATGAGTCGACATAAAATTAACCTTCTTCTGGGCCACAGCCTTGAAAGGCGGATTGGGCGACTGAATGCTGCGTACGATGCCGTCCTGCTCATGACAGCTGATCCAATAAGCGAAATAATGCAGACGGTTGACATAAGCCACCTTCCCATCCTTATAGCGCACCCGCCGTAACTGATCACAATAAGTTCGGAAGTCATTGCGTCCCTGGTTCACTGTACGCGTCAGAGCAAGCACCGACTCTACAAAAGTGGTGCAATCGAGCTGACGCAGATTCACGACAAGCCGTTCCTCCTTATTCTTCTCCAAAGTCTTGCCTACATAGGGAAGTCCCAACAGCTTACGGGCAAAAAATATCATACGCTGTCCGGTCGTCTGTTTCTTCGGTGCCTCACGCAACAGAGAAACCACGCGTACAGAGTCACTTCGCGTATAAACTGTTTGAGCAGTGACCGCGTATGTACCGATGATTAATAAAATACAACAGAATATCTTTCTCATAACACGAATTAAAAAGGTGAGCTCACATCAAAGACAACTTTGAGTGAACAGAACAGGAACAGATTCTCTTACCTGTCGAAATGACAAGAAGGTATGTTGATCCTGCTCATTTCTTTGTCCGGCAATATGTCAAGGATATCATAACTGATAAACAAAAATACGGTATTTTATCAAATGTTCAATAAAGCAGGTCCGAGTTTTTAGTAAAATTAGTACTTCTCACTGGGAGCAGAATATATGTAGGAACATACTCCTATACGTCCACTTCATCAAGATGACTCTTTATAAGTACCATCTTTCATCATATTTATCTAAGTATTTATGGGGCAACGCCACTATAACACACTTATCATCAAGATATTTATGACAGGAGACGTTTCTTTCATAAGAACATTCTCGTTGAATCGGCAACATCTTTCATTAGTATCCCAATCCATAAAGTTTCCTTGAACACCCAATGATCAGCTAACTATCGTCGTTTCCCGAAATTAAAGCCTACATATACATTAAGGTATCCGAAGGAATTGTTTGTGTAGAACTGATCTTTCTTATAATTATAAGAATGAAAGACAGCACTCAATCCCGCATACCACCGCATATTGTTATACACAAGCCCCACACGGGAAACGAGATCGGCATTAATATTCTTAATATCAAAGTTTTCTATAAAATCTTGAAAGAGGATAGAACGGTTCTCGTTCTTCGCCTGATTATACGCCAGGCCTACCGTGAGTGAGACATCAAGAAGCCAGTTGTGGGCAAAGACCCAGTTGTAAGCATAACCACCGCTGACGCTGATGTCATAGTAATTCACCTTTCCCGCCATCATGGTAGAATCGATCTCTCGCTCCACCAGATCCTCGCCAAGACGACTGGAGGCCAACGAGCGGAACTCATCCCAGTCGATCGACAGTTTGTGATGGGTGTATCCGATACCGACAAGGGCACTGCCGGCCGAACGGCGTTGGATATTGCTCTGGCTGTATGCCGCCGGATAGGAGAATTTCTTATGATTGAAGATATAATATAGATTGAAGCCTTTTACACTCGACTGGAATCCGTTGAAAGTCACATCCTTCATCGGAGAAGTGTCGATGCCATGACCCAGACGAAGATCCGTGATCTTATAGACATCACCCGACTTACGATAGAAGAGGTCGACGCCCAGCTGATTGCTATAAAGACTGAGTGAGAAATCCTGCTTGTGATCGTCATCACTCAGACGTGCAAAGTCAATCGTATAACCTAAGAATATCCAACGCCAACCGAAATAAGGGCCTAGCTTAATGCTCGGCTTGGGAGAGAACGTGATGCTGCGGCCGTTGGGGAAGCCGAGCTTATAGGTTTCATAAGTGTTCGTATTCTGTAGCATCAGGGTGAAGTTGTAAGCCTGTGGCTCCACATAATTGGTATCCACGGCTGAGAAATTCTTCACAAACTGATAGATGGAATTCAGAAAGCCATTGCGCAACTTATGCCCTCCTTTCCTGGGAGCATCATCTTCAACCATTGTCTCATGTCGGATGGTGTCCTCCCCAGCCCTTTCTGTTTGCTCTTCCTCCATCGCTCCATCAGTTGAACCGGGCCATACCGATTCTGTCACTGCACAACAAGGAACAGTGAGAAGACACAGGAACAAGCAAAACAGAAAGATTTTCCTCATCTACAATATTTAGATTTTACCCAAAATCCGGTCCATCACCCAGTTGACCGGCGTCGCACTCACACTGGTAGTGGTACAATGTCCAATGCCCTGCAAATGCTCTATCACCGTGCGGATGATGGGCAGCTGTACGTAAGGTGGATTGGAAACCGCTATGCTCTGGTTGCCGTCGGCATTGACCAGACGGATCGGATCATAATTATACACCGAGAAAGAAAGCATGCCCTTATCGCCGATCACCTCGATGACATCTTCCTTCGCACTCTCATGACCGACAAAGCACCACGAGGCCGAGCCGGGGAGACCATTAGCGAAACGGAATACTGCACTGATCGTATCTTCCGCATTATACAGATGGGCACGGTTGGCAGTATAGCCATGTGCCTTGGTGATCACACCGAAGAACTCCTGAAGCAGGTCAAGCTGATGAGGAGCAAGATCATAGAAATAGCCGCCTCCCGAGATGTCCGGCTGGAGTCGCCATGGCAGATCCTTTGAGGCATGATAGTCCAGATCACGCGGAGGGACACAGAAGCGAAGCTGCACATTAAGTATGCGTCCGATGGCACACTCATTGAGGAGCTGCCTCACACGCTGGAAATAAGGAAGATAACGACGGTAATAAGCCACAAAGCAGGGGACACCGGTCCGCTCGCTGATGCGGTTGATGCGCACGCAGTCCTCATAGGTGGAAGCAAGCGGCTTCTCGATATAGCAAGGCTTACCTGCCTCCATAGCCATAATGGCAAACGTGACATGCGACGAGGGAGGGGTAGCGATATAGATGGCGTTGACATCCGGGTCATCGATCAGGCGCTGGGCATCGGTGTACCAACGGCGGATGTGATGCTTCTCGGCATAGGCACGCACCTTATCCTCACGGCGCGACATCACAGCCATGACCCGGGAACCCGGAACCTCATTAAACGCAGGACCCGACTTCTTTTCTGTCACTTCACCACAACCTATAAATCCCCAATTGATCTGTTTCATGATATGATAAACTGGCTTGTTATCTCCAGACAACCGACTACGACCCCGTCGTTCCGGCTTCTGGTATCGTTGCAAAGATACAAATTTATCCAAGACATTCAAAGCTTTAACCTTAAAATATTCGGGCAATATTTTGTGATTACACGATTATTTCCTATCTTTGCGCAAATGAACAAGATACTATTTTATATCCTAATATTCTCCGGGATGCTCTCGGTCGCTCCTGTTTCTGCACAGAAGGCAAAGACCTCCAAGAGCACGACGGGCAAGGCCGACGGCTCTGCCCTTTTCCGTCAGTTGCAACCCGCCACAGCCAAGGTAATGTTTATCGACAGCGTCGTCGTAGGCAAGGCCGATTTCCTGCGTGCCCTGCCTCAACCTACTGTCATGGGTACACTGACCGACCGCGGAAAGGCCTCACTCCCTCTCATGCAATACGAGAATGAGTTGGGCGACCACCGCATCTATGCCGACGGCAATGCCGATTCGACAGCCCTCTACTCACAGACCCTGCTTGGAAAGGACTGGAGCCAACCCGACAAGCTCGAAGAGATCTCGCAAGCCTCCTATCACAATCAGAACTTCCCCTTCCTGATGTCCGACGGCGTGAC
>HF988608.1:51233-55241 GCA_000431975.1 Prevotella sp. CAG:924
TCTTTTCCGCAGAAGGCCCACAGAGCATAGGAGGCCGTGACATCTTCATGACGACCTACGACAGCGACAACGCCACCTATTATGAACCGCAGAACTATGGTCTGCCGTTCAACTCCACGGCCAACGACTATCTGCTGGCCATCGACGATGTCGACACTCTCGGATGGCTTGTCAGCGACCGTTTCCAGCCGAAAGACAGTGTCTGCATCTACACGTTTGTACCCACAGCCTCACGCGTCGACTTCTCTGCCGACAATCTGACCCCTGAGCAACTCAACAGCTATGCACGCCTCTATGCCATCAGCGACACATGGAAGTTTGGCAACCGAATGGCCGCCATCCGTCGTCGCGACGCACTTCTGGAACGCATGAGCCAGAAAGGACAGCGACGCAACGAGCCGCTCATCGTCAGTGACCGACTGACAGCCTACAAAGCCAACGACCTCAAGACGACAGAAGGACGCTCGCTCTATCAGCAATGGCAAGCCGTCGTCCAGATGGAAAAGGAGACGCAGGACGCCCTCGAAAAGCTCCGCCAAAAATATATCGCACGGCCCGACGCACAGACGGCCGGAAAGATTAAGGACGCCGAACACGATCTTCTGCAGCAACGCAACGACAAAGAGTTGTTGGCCAAAAAGATACGCAAGGCAGAGAATCAATAAACGCCATTAAATACCAATGCTATGAATACAAGAATTCCGGAATCGGAGCTCATCATCAATGCAGACGGAAGTTGCTTCCACCTGCATCTCCGCCCTGAGATGCTTGCCGACAAAGTGATCCTCGTCGGCGATCCCGGACGGGTGGAGACCGTTGCCGCCCACTTCGACACTCGAGAATGCGAGGTGCAGAGCCGTGAGTTCCATACCATCACCGGCACCTGTCAGGGCAAGCGCATCACCTGCGTCTCTACCGGCATAGGATGCGACAATATCGATATCGTAGTCAACGAACTGGATGCTCTCGCCAATATCGACTTCTCCACACGCATGGTGCGTCCCGAGCACCGCGAGCTGACCCTTATCCGTATCGGCACCTGCGGCGGCCTACAGCCCAACACACCAGAAGGCACCTACATAGCCAGCGTGAAGAGCATCGGCTTCGACGGTCTGCTCAACTTCTATGCCGGTCGCAATCATGTCTGCGACCTGAAGCTCGAAGAGGCCTTCAAGCAACACATGCACTGGAACCCACAGCTCGCAGCACCCTATGTAGCGGTAGCCGATGCCGAGCTCATCGACCGCGTAGCCGGCAGTGAGATGGTACGCGGCTATACCATCGCATGCGGCGGCTTCTACGGACCACAGGGACGTGTGCTCCGCCTACCCCTTGCCGATCCCGATCAGAACGCCAAAGTAGAGTCGTTCGAGTACGAAGGGATGAAGATCTGCAATTTCGAGATGGAGTCGTCAGCCCTCGCCGGACTGTCCTCCCTCCTCGGACACAAGGCAATGACCTGCTGCATGGTCATCGCCAACCGACTGGCAGGCAAGGCCAATCCAAACTATAAGAACAGCATCGACGGCCTCATCCAGCTCGTCCTTGCAAGGATCTGATACTCCCTATAAACAGGAAACAGATTGTGTCGGCTATCCTTCTCCGATACCGACCGTCATCAAACGACCACGGGCCGACCGCCAACACTATGACGTACCGACCCGTGGATGAATCTCCAATAAAAAAATATCACGCCCGCCAACGGGTTGAACAACAATGAAAGAACCATTACATTCAGATACCATCTGCGCCCTCGCCACTCCTGCCGGGGGCGCAATTGGTATCATACGCGTCTCCGGTCCGGAGGCTATCTCCCTTACCGACCGTACCTTCCGGGGACGGCATAAGCTCTCGGATGCGCCTACTCAGTGTCTGCGCTACGGTGAGGTACTGGCCGATGACGGATCGGTCATCGATGATGTCGTTATCGGCATCTGGCGCGCACCCCATTCCTATACCGGCGAGGACTGTGTCGACATCAACTGTCACGGCTCACGCTACATCCTCCAACAGGTGCTCCAGCGGCTCATCTCCTTAGGTGCACGGCAGGCACATCCCGGCGAATACACCCAACGGGCCTATCTCAACGGCAAGATGGACCTCAGTCAGGCCGAGGCTGTCGCCGATCTGGTAGCCGCGACAAACAGTGCCACACATCAGCTGGCCATCAGCCAGCTGCGTGGACATTTCTCCTCCGAGCTCGCACGCCTGCGCGAACGTCTGCTGAAGATGACATCACTGCTCGAACTCGAGTTGGACTTCTCCGACCATGAGGACCTTGAGTTCGCATCCCGGCCCGAGCTCACACAGCTCGCCCAGGAGATCGACGATCGCGTACAGCGACTCGCCCACTCCTTCGCAGCCGGAAAGGCAATGAAGGAAGGAATCCCCGTAGCCATCGTCGGCAGGACGAACGTAGGAAAATCGACACTGCTCAACAGACTCCTCCATGAGGACCGTGCCATCGTCAGCGACATCCACGGCACCACACGCGATGTCATCGAGGACACCACAGAAATCCACGGCGTCACATTCCGGTTCATCGATACGGCCGGAATACGCGAGACTGACGACACCGTGGAGCGCCTCGGCATCGAACGGACCTATCAGAAGATCTCTGAGGCTTCCATCATATTGTGGATCATCGACGCCCTCCCCTCGCCCGACGAGGTGGCCGACATGAAGCGGCGCTGCGAAGGACGCAAGCTCATGATCGTGTGGAACAAGGCCGACATCAATCAGGTGCCAGAGACACTGGCAACCGATCTGAAGAGCGATCTCTCTTCCGACGACGTGGCGTCCCACGCCCTCCTTTCCATCTCAGCCAAAGAGAATATAGGCATCGACGATCTGCGCGCACAGCTCTATCAGCTGGCCGACCTGCCCGACCTCTCTGAGAACGATGTCATCGTGACGAATGCCCGTCACTACGACGCACTGTGCCGTGCCCACGACGATCTGCTCCGTGTCCTCGACGGTCTTCACGCCCAGCTCAGCGGCGACCTCATTGCCGAGGATCTCCGTGCCTGCCTCGATGACCTTGCCGACATCACAGGCGGTAAGATCACTCCACAGGACACCCTCAACAACATCTTCTCACACTTCTGCATCGGAAAATAGCTGATTATCAGCACATAACACTAACTATTGCTAACTGCTTGAATGCCACCGATTTGGTGGCATTTTTCGTTTTAACACTTTCCATTTGAAACTTGTTATTACCAGTTTTTGTGGGTAAATTTGGCCCAAATTTCGTTCCTGTCCCTATAATTTGCGACCAAAAGGAAATGGAAAATGACATGTACGGCACCTCATGCAAAATTGCGAAAGTGACAAAAGTGCACCCATTGACATATGGTGCACCTTGTGAAAATTCCTGAAAATTGCTGCAAAGAAATGGGCGGTTTAATATACCAATAAGATGAAGGTTTCAAAGGACATTTTAGCATATGGAGCAGAGTTCATTGTGCCCAATATTTCAAATAGGTCCGACTGCAGATGGCGCAAGAATGACGGATATTGCAAACGCGAAGCAAAACGGGAAACAGGTTTCTGGGAAAGTGAAAAGGAAGCGGCTCTTGATAAGGAAAGAGACGCGGTTGCCTCACGTCCGTATTTGAGACCTTCTAATGTTGCCCTCTTACTTGGCATAAGTGTTAGCACGGTATGTAGATGCTTCTATTCCGGAATCATCAAGGCAGTGAGAATACGCAGGAAAACCCTTGTTCGTCGTGAGGATCTCGACAAATACTTTGAAGATGCAGGTGCCTATAGAAAGAGAAGCCACAGGCGTAAGCAAGAACAGGAATACTATACTGTGCAGGAGATTATGGATAAATATAAAATTGGACGGAAAGCTGTCTGGGGACGTTGTGACAGATTAGGTATCCCTAAAATATACGAAGGGCGGATACTGTCTCAAAAAGTGTGTCTGATAAGTCGTAAAAAAGGGCCGACCCTTGCGTGTCAGCCCTGAAGTTTGTAATTTAGGAGTGTTCAAACCACTAA
>HF988609.1 GCA_000431975.1 Prevotella sp. CAG:924
GTAGGTAGCCGCCTCCTTTGAAGTAGAGGAGGGTGTGTCAAAACTAAAATGACTACTCCCTAAAGTTACAGATTATAACTATAATATTTAAAAGGGGCCGTATCAAACTCTGTATTGAGTAATGATGCGGCCCTTTTTTACTCTTTTAGGGTGCTCAAATTTCAAATTATAAGTTCATTTTTTCAAAAAATGAATTTTGACACACCCTCTTTTTTTTGTCTCCGTATGCGCGCAGGGTCGTATACCTATTATAATATATAGATGTATCATCCCGGGACTCAGGGCGTGTTTCCGCATATCTGTAGCGGGGCGACAGAACGCCTGACGGGACGGCGGTATGCATCATAAATGCAGATAAACGGAATGTTTGTCCGCATATAAGGGCACATCCCAGTGCATCCCAGTAAGTCTATCATCTCCTAAGCGATTGTCAGAACAACATTTCCTACAATTCTGATGGCAGCAAAACCGGATATTCATGGATACGGTCGTTGGCATAAGCCGGACGCACCATCAATAGCACGGGATGCCACAAACCTCTTATAGATTTGGGTTTAGACAAGCGGAAAGGGCGTGATTTTTGCCCCGTCTATTCCTTGTCAGCCTTGATACTGTATGAACTTTGTCTACTTTTTTCGTATTTATTTGAGATTGTAGGAAGGGAAGAAAATCTTCATGCCATACCTGATTTCCTTTCTGTCTGACGGCTTCCTCCTGCTATTGACCGGACCCGATAGCTTTCTCTTAGGAGCCTGTGATGATCGATACAGCGTTATCAGAATTCTTAACTCAATAAGGTGGTAGTCGCATATATCACGGGTAGCAGCATGCGGGATCTGCTGTCTTGTCTATAAAAACGAGAAGGCCGGCACGTCGTGATAAAAACGAAAAGGCCGGCAGGTCGGGGGGGCCTTCTCATTTATTTCTTGATGAATTCCATTTTCTTCGGTAGTTTTTGCCATTTTCCCTTCCTTGCGATCTTCATGTCGCTTCCGCTTCCTTGTGTAAAGATGTATTTTCCATCACTGTCCTTTTCCATGGTGGCTTCCAGGTCTTCGCTGCCATAATCGTTGGTGATTGCCAGGTGAGCGATGCCGTGCTTGTCTATGGTAACATTGGTTATCAGCCATTTACGTCCGTCATTATAGTCGCCGAAGTATCCCGGCATCTCTCCGAAGATACTCTGTCCGGGTATGGTGATGTTCTGATGATAGAAGTCGATCCGGAAATATACGTTGTATTCTTTATTATAAAGAGTACCGATCCAGGTGGTAGAGTCCGCAGCAGCCTCCCGGGGGGCAGGAGAGGAGATAGGGGTGTCTGCACCTTGTGCGAAAGCGCAGGTGGAGGCGATGAACAGAGCAGTACCTATAATCCATTTTTTCATGTTCTTATCTATTTTGTTTTAAACTTTCTTTAGGAATTGATCTTTGTTTAGTGTGGTTTTCAATCCATTTACTTTTGCTGCAAAGATATTCTTTTATATCAAGAAAACAATATTTCTTTTTAATTTTGTTGCTCGGATTGTTTGTTTTTTATAGTTTTTATATTAACTTTGCGCTGTTAGAATATTGTCTATGATTAAAGGAAGATTGTTCCCCGACTATATTTTTGAATCCAGTTGGGAAGTTTGCAATAAAGTAGGGGGGATTTATACAGTGCTCTCTACGCGCGCAAAAACTTTACAAGATAGGATGAGGGATCATATTATCTTTATTGGTCCTGATTGCTGGAAAGACAAGGCTTGTCCTTTCTTTAAAGAAGATGATATGCTTTTCTCGGATTGGAGAAAGCAGACGACCACAACAGACCTTCATGTGAAGATCGGCCGATGGAAGATACCTGGCGAGCCTATTGCCATATTGGTAGACTTCTTGCCCTATTTTGCGAAGAAGGACCAAATCTATGCCAAGCTATGGGAAGATTTTCAGGTAGATAGTCTTCATGCGTATGGCGACTATGACGAAGCTTCCATGTTCTCCTATGCCGCCGCCAAGGTGGTGGAAAGTTTCTATCATTTCTATCTTGAACCTAAGACCACAGCTCGTGGCAAGAAGATGCCGGAGCAGAAGATCATTTATCACGGTAATGAGTGGATGACGGGACTGGGAGTACTGTATATCCGTAAATATCTGCCACAGATAGCTACTGTCTTCACCACTCATGCAACGAGTATCGGCCGTAGCATTGCCGGTAACAACAAGCCGCTTTATCAATATCTCTCAGACTACAATGGTGACCAGATGGCCGGCGAGCTCAATATGCAGAGCAAGCATTCCATAGAAAAACAAACTGCACTGAATGTTGACTGCTTTACTACGGTGAGTGAGATCACAGCTACAGAATGTGAGGAGCTTCTTGACAAGAAGGTAGATGTGGTGTTGCCTAATGGCTTTGATAATTCCTTTGTACCTGCGGAACCGACTTTCACAGAGAAACGAAAGGCAGCCCGCAAGCGTCTGCTGCAGGTGGCTAACTGCCTGACCGGCGCACACTTTGACGACGACACCTTTATTATTTCTACTAACGGACGTTACGAGTTCCGTAACAAAGGACTTGATGTGTTCATTGAGTCGATGAACCGTCTTCGCAATGACGCACGTGTGACGAGCCCTGCCGTTGCTTTCATAGAAGTACCCGGATGGGTGAATGGTCCCCGACAGGATCTACAGGAACGGTTGGCGACCGGTAAGGAGTATGACACCCCATTGGATCAGCCTTACCTCACCCATTGGCTGAATAACATGAACGAGGACCGCACATTGGGAATGTTGCATTACCTCAACTATCTTAACCGTCCTGAGGATAAGGTGAAGATCATCTTTGTTCCCGTTTACCTGTTGGGCGATGACGGTATTATGAATCTCTCGTTCTATGATCTGCTGCTGGGCAATGACCTCTGCATCTATCCCTCTTACTATGAGCCTTGGGGATATACGCCATTAGAGGCCATCGCGTTCAGTGTGCCTTGCGTCACGACAGATCTTGCCGGTTTTGGCTTGTGGGCCAATTCGGAAAAAGGCACGGTCAGTGAGATCGAGGACGGTGTGGCAGTGGTGCACCGGACGGATTACAATTATAATGAAGTGTGTGACGCGATCCGTGATAGTGTCGTAAGATATTACCAACTGTCTTGTTCTGAAAAGACAAAGGTGCGGAAGCGGGCAGAACGCTTGTCGCAGAAGGCATTATGGAGCCACTTCATCAAATATTACGAGCAAGCCTATGACTTTGCATTACGCAAAGCCTTAGCCCGTAATGAGTGACCGTGATCCGTCAAAGAATTGTAGAGCTTGGCTCTCACGGAATAGAGAATGCGTATAAAAATTATTTAAACCCAAATAATTAACACTCAATGAAAATTAAAGCTGATTATGCTAATGACCCTCAGTGGAAGGATCTGGCGATTAAGTCACGCCTTCCTGAGGAGTTGAAGTGTCTCGATGAGCTTGCCCACAATATGTGGTGGGCATGGAATCATGACGCCCGTCGTCTGTTCCAGCTCCTTGACGAGGATCTTTATGAGAAGGTAGGACAGAACCCTGTATTGCTTCTTGAGCGTCTCGGTTATGATCGGAAACAGGCTATCGTGAAGGATAAGACCCTCATGAAGCGCGTACATGACGTGTACGATCAGTTCCGTCAATATATGGACGTGAAGCCTGATGCAACGCGTCCTTCCGTTGCTTACTTCAGCATGGAGTATGGTCTGAACCAGGTGCTGAAGATCTACTCTGGTGGTTTGGGTATGTTGGCCGGTGACTATCTGAAAGAGGCCAGCGACTCTAACGTTGACATGTGTGCTGTCGGTTTCCTCTATCGCTATGGCTATTTCAAGCAGAGCCTGAGCATGGACGGACAGCAGATCGCTGAGTATGAGGCTCAGAATTTCAACTCTCTGCCTATTGAGCGCGTGATGGACGAAAACGGCAATCCTCTCGTTGTGGACGTGCCCTATATGAACTATCAGGTTCATGCGTATGTATGGCAGGTGAACGTGGGCCGTATCAAGCTCTATCTGCTCGACACAGATAACGAGATGAACTCTGAGTTCGACAAGCCGATCACCCACAGCCTCTATGGCGGGGGGTGGGGGGAACCTCTGTAGCAGGGGAGACTGCTCGGAGAACCGTCTGAAGCAGGAGATCCTGCTCGGTATGGGTGGCGTGCTCACTCTGAAGAGACTGGGCATCAAGAAAGATATCTATCACTGCAATGAGGGTCATGCGGCTCTCTGCAATCTGCAGCGTCTCTGCGACTATGTAGATGGTGGCATGACATTCAATCAGGCAATGGAGCTTGTCCGTGCATCATCGCTCTATACCGTTCATACTCCTGTTCCTGCCGGCCACGACTATTTCGACGAGGCACTCTTCGGCAAGTACATGGGTGGCTATCCTGCCCGTCTGGGCATCAGCTGGGATGAGTTCATCGGCATGGGCCGTATGAACCCCAATGATCACGGCGAGAAGTTCTGCATGTCGATCTTCGCCTGCAACACCTGTCAGGAGGTGAATGGTGTGAGCCGTCTGCACGGCTGGGTAAGCCAGAAGATGTTCGCACCTATCTGGAAAGGATACTTCCCTGAGGAGAATCATGTAGGCTATGTGACCAATGGCGTACACTTCCCCACATGGGCCGCTACAGAATGGCGCCGTCTCTATGACAAGTATTTCGATCCGTCATTCATGAGCGATCAGAGCAATGAGCAGATCTGGCATGCCATCTATGATGTGCCCGATGAGGAGATCTGGAAGACTCGTATGGGTCTGAAGCAGAAGCTCGTGAAATATATCCGTGAGAAGTTCACACAGACCTGGCTCCGTAACCAGGGCGATCCCGCACGTGTGGTCTCTCTGCTCGAGCGCATCAATCCTAACGCACTGATGATCGGCTTCTGCCGTCGTTTTGCTACTTATAAGCGTGCTCACCTGCTGTTTACCGATATCGATCGTCTGTCTAAGATCGTTAACGATCCTGAGCATCCCGTACTCTTCTTCTTCTCTGGTAAGGCTCACCCCGCCGACGGTGCCGGTCAGGGCCTGATCAAGAGAATCTATGAGATCAGCCAGCGTCCTGAGTTCCTGGGTAAGATCATCTTCCTCGAGGACTACGACATGCGCCTTGCCCGTCGTCTGGTATCCGGTGTGGATATCTGGATGAACACGCCTACCCGTCCTCTCGAGGCCAGCGGTACATCTGGTGAGAAGGCTGAGATGAACGGTGTGGTGAACCTCTCCGTGCTCGACGGTTGGTGGGTAGAAGGTTATCGTGAGGGTGCCGGTTGGGCTCTTCCTCAGGAGAAGACCTATCAGAACCAGACCTATCAGGACGCACTGGACGCTGCCACAATCTATTCTCTGCTTGAGAATGAGATCATCCCGTTGTACTACAACCGCAAGGGCAGAAAGGCATATAGCGAGGATTGGATCAAGGTGATCAAGAATTCTATTGCTACCATCGCTCCCCACTATACGATGAAGCGTCAGCTCGACGACTACTATTCTAAGTTCTACAACAAGGAGGCTGCCCGCTTCAAGAAGCTCTCTGCCAATGACAATCGTCTGGCTAAGGAGATCGCTCTCTGGAAGGAAGTCGTAGCCGAGCGTTGGGACAGCATCCATGTGGTGAGCAAGGAGGCTGATGTGCTGCAGAACGGTGGCGAGACAGGTGTGAACTATCACCTGAAGTATGTCATCGACGAGCAGGGTCTCGACGATGCCGTAGGACTGGAGGTTGTGACCATCAAGAACCAGCAGAACACAGGCGATCGTCAGCTCGTCAATGTTCGCGAGTTTAAGATGACAAGCCATGAAGGCAATAACTATACCTTCGAGGCAGATGTAGAGTTCGACGAGGCCGGCCAGTTCCGTACAGCGGTACGTATGTTCCCGAAGAACAAGAACCTGCCTCACCGTCAGGACTTCTGCTACGTGAAGTGGCTTGACTAA
This sequence comes from Prevotella sp. CAG:924, assembly GCA_000431975.1. Classification (GTDB taxonomy): domain Bacteria; phylum Bacteroidota; class Bacteroidia; order Bacteroidales; family Bacteroidaceae; genus Prevotella. Next base: position 5,952 of record HF988609.1, read on the forward strand.
TCAATTGATTGTTCTCAGAGGCTATAAAGCCTTTTTCCATCATGGGCATTCCGCATTCATGCGGGATGCCCTTTTTGTTAGTATGCTCGGCATGAGCTT
>HF988610.1:0-256 GCA_000431975.1 Prevotella sp. CAG:924
TTTCCAGGACATAGTCATTTTGTCAACTTGTTGAGTTTCAACATCTTGAAGAAACAGCAAGCAAACGGGACAACAAAGAGGCCGACCGGCGCCGCCTACTGCTTGAAAATCGGGTGGCTAGCCACTGCGAAGGGGCCTGCAGCGGACCTGCCGGCCTCTGAGCCCGGGATTTTTTGACTGTGAAGAAAAACAGAATAAATTTCAGGGAACCGTCCACTTCGGACAGGTCACGCTCTGCACCTCCACGTCCTTTCCC
>HF988610.1:290-14308 GCA_000431975.1 Prevotella sp. CAG:924
CCTACCCGGGAAGAGAGGAAGGACGTCCCGATATTCTTCCCGGGCATACAGGATCGCCACCTTATTTAGTCGCCCCTTAAAAGGCCCACTTTTGCGGGGCATCATTCCAACACAGTATCCCGCATATTTTTGAAGCATGCACCCAAGAGCTCTCATGGCTCTTTTGAAGTTATAACGCTAAGAGCAAGGCATTTAGGACTTCTCCCAGAGGCGTGACGGATATCAAATTCTTTCTTTTCAGACTTACTAAACTATATGCATCACTCCCCTAGGGTTATCAAGCAAAGGCAGAAGCCCACCATCATTGACGATGGCGGGCTTCTGCCTTTGCCCTTAGGCCGGCTGTAAAGGGCCACAGCCGGCAAGAACTTATATCATATAAAGTATAAACTATTACTTCTTTGCCTCTTCCTCGTGCGCCTTGATATAGTTGATCGCCGGATTGGCATACATCGTGAGCAGACGCTCGCGAAGGAAAGCCTCGTCGGGATTCGGCAACTCGATCTTGTGGAGATGACGGCTCAGATAGTGATTAAACACGTCACGGGTGTGATCGTCATAATGGTCAGCATAGTCATGCGTGCCACGAAGCTCATCCAAGGCGATATAGTTCTCCGGATAAAGCTGATAATTGAGATGAATCTGATGATCTATATAGGTAGCGACATGCTCCAGCAGGTCGTTATTGCTCATCTTCTGATCCTTCAGCGTCTCCAGATAATCATCGATACAAGAAGCGGCATGATAATGTATATGTCCCTTGAAACCGATAATACCCGTCCGCATGGAGATAACATCGTCCATCGGTCCCTTATGCCAGTTGGGATCATCACGCTTCGACTGGAACTCGGCAGCTTTCAGATAGTCGCAGGGATCAAACTGATAGGATATTGACAAGGGTACGATATGCAATGCCTGCAGGCGATCGATGACAGAGCCTTCTCCGCCGAGGGCGAGCATCTTCAGCACAGACTTCTGTGTACGGTCGTCTGAATCTTTCGCACGTCCCTCCCGCTGGGCAATCCACAGGTTCTCATGCTTTTCCTGGATAGCATAGTGCATATAACGCGAGAGAGTGATCGACGACTTCAGACGGTCCTTCACCATTAATCCCCGACGCACGATAAAGCTCTTGTTCACACGTACTATATCGAGCACCCAAGGCAAGGACAGCAGGTTGTCACCAATGGCTATCTCACAAGTCGTCTCAAAGCCTGCGTCCAAAAGAAGCATGTCCAACAGTGCCGAATCAAGGACTATATCACGATGATTACTCATGAACGTATAATTACGCTTATTGGAGATCGCCGCGATATCCATCTCACATCCCCGACCAGCCCGGCTAACCAGATCCTTCAGAAAGCCATAGCAGAACTTACGCTGAAACTCTATGCTGCTCTTACATTGCCGCATCATGGCACCAATATCCTCAAGCGAGGCTCCGGGATACAGGAAACGCAATACAGCCTGGAACTGTCTATTATTAAGCAAACGATCAAAGACCGCCGGTAATTCTTCCGCGTCAAATGGACGAATATCGTCAAATTCAGATGGTGTATTCATAGTTTATTTATTTATGTTTCATATTTCTTCATCGGGCTTGGCTATTACAAGCTCGATGCCTTGGGCTTCAAGAGCATTAATGTCTTTCTGGCTGATCTTATAATCCGTGATGATCATGTCGACATCAGCCAAGTCGCAAATACGGGCAAACCCACGACGTCCGAATTTTGAGCTGTCAGCCAATACTATAATCTTCTGTGCAGCTGTCATCATCTTCTGATTGAGCGTTGCCTCGCGCAGATCTGTCGTTGTAAGGCCATAATCAAAATCGATACCGTCGACACCGAGAAACAATTTACTAAAAGCGCACTCGCTGAGAAACTGCTCGGCATAATTGCCTATCACCGATTCCGAGCTGTGACGCATCATGCCGCCCAACTGAATGATCTCTACATTCTGATTCTGAGCCAACGCTACTGAGGCAGGCAATGACGCTGATACGACAGTCAGCTTGCTCACCGGATGAATGCTATGAGCCAAAGCGTGAATCGTCGTACCGGAGGCTATCACAATCGAATCATTGGGAGTAATCAGTTTAGCAGCTTCTTTGCCAATAAGCAGTTTCAGATCGGCGTTGAGCTTCTCCTTCTCCGACACTGTGCGATTGTTAGTGAAAGGATTGATAAGGATAGCCTTGCCGTGGCTGCGGTAAAGTTTCCCTGCACGCTCCAGTTCTGTCAGGTCCTTGCGGATGGTTACAGTCGATACTTCCAACAGGGCCGACAAATCAGTAACCAATGCTGAACCGTGAACCTGCAACTGGTTGAGTATGGCATTTTCCCTTTCTTCCTTAGTCATGGTAAATGGTAATATGCTATGTATAACACATACAAAAATAATGAATTATCTTTGATGTAGCATATTTAGCCCGTCCTTTTTACCAATGATTAACATATAAAAAAGATGCATGATCTCTCATCGGAACTTGCCCAATAACTTCTAAACACACCACTGATGACCATATCCAAACTACTTCCCCTCTCTGAATATAGCATATATGTATCAACTGTCATTCTTTATAATATCATAAATATTGACAATATAGTCAATCTGTCCCTTTATTCTCTTTTCTTACCCTACCTTTTCCACTTTGATTGTTGATTCAAAGCTGGTCTCTCGAATAGAAAGTTCATAGGGAAACGCGAGCAAAGCGCCATCACTTCCGAAATACTTATCTTTCGACAAGAAATTCTTCTCTTTACGGTCGAAATGCAAGTTTTACATTCCGTTTCGCAAACTATTTCTCTAAATAATGTTAATAAAACATGGCTAATACATAACAACTCACTATATTTGTGACGAAAAGTAAATTACTACGTTTTGAAACGTAAACAATCCGCTTTTGCAGGTCCCTTCATGAAAGGGGACGAAGACCAACTAAAACCGCAACTATGAAAGGTAACTTGAATCAGCAAGAATACGATGTTGTGATCATCGGCGGTGGCATTACCGGTGCCGGTACGGCACGTGATTGTGCCATGCGTGGCATGAAAGTGCTGCTCGTTGAGAAATACGACATGACCAACGGAGCGACAGGCCGCAACCACGGGCTACTTCACTCCGGTGCGCGCTATGCCGTTACCGACGGTGAATCGGCCCGCGAATGCATCAAAGAGAACATGACTCTGAGACGCATCGCCGCCCATTGTGTGGATGAGACTGACGGTCTCTTCATCACCCTCCCTGAGGATGACCTCCACTATCAGACTACATTTGTTGAAGCCTGTACAAAAGCCGGCATCCGTGCTGAGGTGATCTCACCCGAAGAAGCACGCCGCATTGAACCGGCCGTCAACCCCTCACTCATCGGCGCCGTGCGTGTGCCTGACGCCTCTGTAGATCCCTTCCGACTGACGACAGCCAATATAATTGATGCACGCCGACATGGAGCAGAGATACGTACCTACCATGAAGTGATCGGTCTCCTGCAACAGAACGGACGCATCACTGGCGTGAAACTCCGCGACAATCATACAGGAGAGACGGGAGAAGTACACTGCCGCCTCGTCATTAACGCCGCCGGTGTATGGGGACAAGCCATCGCCTCCATGGCCGGCATCACTGTCAGCATGTTCCCCTCCAAAGGCACACTGCTGATCTTCGGCCACCGTGTCAACAATATGGTGATCAATCGTTGCCGTAAGCCTGCCAACGCAGATATTCTCGTACCCGATGATACCGTATGCGTCATCGGAACCACCAGTGACCGTGTACCCTTGGAGGAATGCGATCACCTGAGAGTGACGCCGGAAGAGGTAGACACTCTCATTCGGGAAGGCGAAAAGCTTGCACCCCAACTTGCCTCGACCCGTATCATCCGTGCCTATGCCGGCGTACGCCCGCTCGTAGCCGCCGATGGTGATACAACAGGACGTAATATCAGCCGCGGCATCGTACTGCTCGACCATGCCACACGCGATGGTCTCGAAGGCATGATCACGATCACAGGCGGCAAGATGATGACCTACCGGTTGATGGCTGAGAAAGCCACAGACCTGGCCTGCAAGAAGCTGGGCATCAACAAGCCCTGCGAGACAGCCACCACGCCACTGCCGGGATCGGAGAGCAAGCATGAAGGCGGAAGGACCTCGCACAGCGCCCACGAGTACAGCCATTATGCCCAAATAGGACGTCATGGAACCATGACGAAAAAAATAAAAGACGCGCAACCCATTGACAACGCATTGGTATGTGAGTGTGAGGACGTGACCGTCGGCGAGGTTCGTTTCGCCGCAGAAAAGCTCCACGTACACAACCTCATTAATCTCCGACGCCGCACTCGTCTAGGCATGGGTACCTGTCAAGGTGAGCTATGTGCCTGCCGCGGTGCCAATGTGCTCTGTCAGGTATCCGGGCTGACACCTGAAAAGGCACAACGCGACCTCGCCGCCTTCGTAGCAGAACGGTGGAAAGGCATGCAACCCGTAGCCTGGGGAGACACCCTGGCTGAAGCACAACTCACATCATCCATCTATGCAGGGCTCTGCGGACTGGATCAACTCAAAGGTGAAAAGGAGGTAGCAATATGAAGTTCAATACCATTATCATAGGCGGAGGCCTCAGCGCTCTCGCTGCCGGCATCACACTCAGGAAGGCCGGACAACAGGTTGCCATCATCACAGCGGGAGAAAGTACTCTTCACTTCAACGGAGGATCGATCGATCTGCTAGGATATGACGTGAAAGGCAACGCCGTAGAGCAACCGTTGCAAGCTATCGCCGAATTGCCGGAGACACATCCCTATCACCGCGTCAATGATGTGGAGGCAAAAGCCATCGAAGCTGCTGCACTCCTGAAAGAAGCCGGTTATCCTATGACGGGCGAAGCCAACCATAACCAATGGCGCCTTACCCCCATCGGACTGACAAAACCCACATGGCTCACTATCGAAGGGATGGTTACATGCAAAGAAGGCGACCGACTGCCTTGGAAAAGCGTTACCGTTGTCGATATTATCGGATTTCTCGATGCTCCGCTCACATTCCTCATTGACAATATCACCAAAACCGGTGTCAAGGTGGAGCGTGTCAGCATCTCCACGCCACAACTCAGTGCCGCCCGTCTGAGTCCTTCTGAGATGCGCGCCACTAATCTGGCTAAGGTCCTTGCCCGTCCCGGTGCGCTCAACAGTCTGGCCAACGCACTCAACAATCTCAGCCCCAAAGGCGAGGTAGTATTGCTACCGGCCGTCTTGGGACTTGAAGACCCGATGATGACCGCCCAACTGAAAAGGCAGGTAAAACACCCCTTAGCCATCTTTGCCACAATGCCACCATCCGTGCCCGGCGTATGCCTGCAGAACCATCTGCGTCGCCATTTCGTCAAGCTCGGCGGTACCTTGCTGACCAACCATACCGTAACAGACGGCCAATTGAACAACGGCCACCTCGCTTATGTCAAGACCGACCGCCTCGTAGAAGAGAAACTAGAAGCAGAAAACTTCATCCTAGCAACAGGATCATTCCAAAGCCGCGGACTGAGAAGTGACTATACCGGTATCACCGAGCCCATATTCGGCCTTGATGTGGATGCCGCAGAAAAGCGTAGCGACTGGACTGCCGACTATGTCTTTGACGACCAACCCTATATGCGTTTTGGAGTAAAGACCGATGATCAGCTCCACGTCAGCAAAGACGGGCATACGATCAGCAACCTCTATGCGGCAGGAGCCATCCTCAGCGGTAATGACCCTATCCGTCAGGCCGATGCAGAAGGCGTGGCCTTACTTACCGGACTGCAGGCAGCCCACAACATTTTAAAGTAGAAAGTCATGGCAGAAGAAATACAGACACGGGCCCAAAGCCCCTACAATTTTGAGCAATGCCTCAAATGCTCCATCTGTACGGTCTATTGTCCCGTCTCAGCCGTGGAGCCGACTTATCCAGGACCCAAGCAGAGCGGTCCTGACAACGAGCGCTACCGTCTGAAGGATCCCGAATTCTTCAACGAAGCACTGAAAATGTGTCTCAACTGCAAGCGTTGCGAGGTAGCATGTCCCGAGCACGTTGCCATCGGCGACATCATCCAGGCCGCACGCATCAAATATAGCGAGCACAAACCGTCATTGCGCGATACCATGCTGGCATCCACGGATCTCGTTGGCACGCTGGCCCACACCTTCGCACCTATCACCAACTTTGCCTTAGGCCTGAAACCCGTGAAAGCTGTGATGGACGGCGTCATGAAGATCGACAAGCACCGTACCTTCCCCGCCTATTCTCTCCAGACCTTCGAGCAATGGTATAAGAAGCACGCCGAGGAGCAGGAAGCCTATCCGAAACATGTCAGCTATTTCCACGGCTGCTACGCTAACTACAACTTCCCGCAGCTCTCCCGCGATCTTCTGAAGATCCTCAACGCATGCGGCATCGGCGTACGGCTGCTTGATCACGAGAAATGCTGCGGTGTAGCCATGATCGCTAACGGTCTGTACAAACAGGCGACAAAACAAGGAAAGCACAACATCGATATCATGGAAGAAGCTGTCAATCGGGGCGAACCCGTACTGACGACAAGCAGCACCTGTACGTTCACCATCCGTGACGAATATCCTCATCTGCTGAACATCGAGAACGGCAACGTACGCAACTCCATCATGCTCGCCACGCGCTGGCTCTACCAGCAGATCGAGGCAGGACATCTGAAGCTGGCCTTCCGTAAGGATTTCCATCAGAAGTTGGCCTACCATACGGCCTGCCACATGGCCCGCATGGGTTGGGCGGTCTACTCGACCTCTCTGCTCAAAATGATACCCGGCGTAGAGCTTACCATGCTTGGCGACTGCTGTTGCGGTATTGCCGGTACCTATGGTTTCAAGAAAGAGAACTATAAACGTTCTCAAGCTATTGGCACACCGCTCTTCAATGAGATCAAAGAGCTCAGCCCTGACTTTGTCAGCTGTGACTGCGAGACCTGTAAATGGCAGATAGAGATGTCGACCGGATATACCGTAAAGAATCCTATCTCCACCCTCGCAGAAGCACTCGACGTAGAGGCCACAAAACAGCTCAATCAATAGAACAACCTGACAAGATCCTTTTCTATAACCGTTGTGTGCCGGGAGTGATCCCGGCCACACAACATCTCTAAAAACATCATCACCACTGCTATAACCCGACACACTCTCCTATTCACTCCATTCTGCTATCAACATATCTCTTAGCCACTTACCATCACTTCCTATCCAACACTATATTCTCAAAGCCCTCTGGTTCTAATTCAGCATCAAAGGGTTAAAGGATGGATTTCCTAGAGTACGACTTCGACAATGCCTATGTACAGGACGAGCAGGACACCGGCAACCGCCCCGGCGTGTACATCGAGTTCAAGGAGAGCTGGCTCAACCCCGGTAATATGGAACAGCGCGTTTATGATATTCTCGACGAGGAGGGATGGAACATTATCACCAAACCGGCCACCGAGACCGAATTCTACAAGAACGGCCGTGTAAATATCGGCAATACCAACGGCAAAGTGATTCTGCAGACCTTCTCCTTCGATGCCCTGCGCCGTGCATACGATGTCTTCCGTGGCAAGCTGCCCATGTGCTACCTCCTCTGGGTGAGCGATCCACCGTATGCCACCGATATCGCCTATGACACCCCCACCGGCTATGCAGCCTTCATCAAATGGGCACAGGATTATGGAGCCACCATCATCGGTCCGGCCATCTCGGGAGAACCTAATAACTATCCGGAAATGAACAATCCCTGGCAGGCATATATGATAAGGAAATCGGGCATGCTCAACCATCCCTATTCTTTCGACAGCTATGCACAGATATCCAAATATATGGGAATGTGGAACTACGGCAACGCTACAGAATTCGACGACCTGCTCCGCCTGCATATTCCTGCAACAGCATATTCAAAGGTTGGCGACCAAGACCTGCCTGTCTATATGGACGGCTCTTTCACCAACCGCTCGGAAATGTCCCTCCGTTATATGATCGAAAACGGATTCCGCTGCAACGCCAATCTGCCCAATCCGTTCCACCCCGGAAAGACTTTCGACAATTCGCAGGCGCCACATGAGGTACCCGATGCTGTAGAGACGCTGGAACGTCTGGGATATTAATAACATACCATCACTATAAATTAAAGAATATACATTATGAAACGATATATCATAGTTGTTGCCATGGCGATGACTGCCATGAATCTCCCGGCACAGGACTTTGACACAGAGCCCACTGTTACGATAGAAAACGAGAAGAAAGAGATGAAATTTACCGTTGGCGCCCGCTTCATGGCTGATGCAGCCCTGTACCACACGGAGTTCACACCTCTGCAAAGTGGCGCTACAATCTCGGATGCGCGCATTCGTACCTCCATGCAGTATAAGGACTGGTACTTCTACGCCGATTTCGGATTCGGTGGCGGCAAATTCCAACAGAAGAATATCTTCCTCGAATATACTAAGGAGACCACCAACGGTGACCGTCACATCTTCAAAGGCGGTTACTATAACGACCCTGCCGGATCAATGGCACGCAACACCTCTTTGGGAAGCTATCATTTCATCTCCCGTCCGGGTGTGACCAATGCCCTTGGTGACGGCCGTGAATTGGGTATCACCTACCGCTTCACCAATGACCGATGGATGGCCTATCAAGGTGTATTCACAGAAAACGAATACAACACAGAGACCGCAGGCTACAATGGTCTTGTAGTGTCCGGACGTTGGATCTACCGGCCCGTCATCGACGATCATCAGACCCTGCATGTCGGACTGAGTGGACGTTTCTCGCACATCGGAGGCGGCGAGGTGTACAACAACGTACTCCGCAAAAGCCTTACTCTTTCACAATCGCTCGAGACTTATGTAGACAATGATCCTTCATTCGTAACAGCCACACTTCCCTGGGCCAACAACGTATGGAGCGGAGGTGTCGAGGCATTGTACCACAACAAGAATTTCTTCGTCAGAGGTGAATATCTCCTGAAATATGTCACTAAGCAACGCGACAGCTATTCTCTCTTCATCGATGCGCAGAATAATATTGACGGTTGGGGGTCTCTCGAACTGTGGGAAAATGCCAATAAGTTGAAGAACAATACCTTTATGGGCGGTTACGTGGAAGCCGGCTACAAGATCTTCGGACATCCCTACACTTATGACAAGAAGGAGAGTCTTCTCGGTGGCCTTGACGGCCGATCTCTGGAGATCGTAGGACGCTTGAGCTACACCGGACTGAACAACCGCACAAAAGGTGAGTACTTCAATGCCGGACGCGGACAATACTACTCCGCCGGACACATGGAAGACTGGCCGGGAACTGGCGCCACTACTGTGGGTGGCGGCAACATCTTATCGGCTACGGTCGGTATCAACTATGCTTTCAATAAGTTTGCCCAAGTGATGCTCGACTACACCTATCACCATCTCGACCGCGACCTCCTGCCCTACGATAAAAACTTCCATCAGGTGCAGGCCCGTCTGCAATTCGCGTTCTAAAATCCTCTTCATACCTTTACTATAAAATTCTATTGTGCCGGCCCTACCAGTAACTACTGGCAAGGCCGGCTTTCTGTCATAAATCATACGAAAATACATCTTGACCTGAGTCAGACGTTAGAGATCCTGAAGATTTCCCATGATTAGTCACTGTCTCCTTTTTCAAAGACATAGCAAGCCACGTCGATAGAAGGAACTCCGACATGAGAGTAAAGACATCGGACCGCCGATAAAATAAATGTTTGCAGTCTAATACAATTGGAAAATTAACATTTCCCTAACACAATTTTTCTATACCCTCAAAAAACAATCATCAAAAAAAATCACTTCCGACATAACCAAAACAACAGATAAAACACTTTCGAACGACAACTATAATCCTAAATAAGGTTAACAAAAAGACCAATATATAAATATAGTGCTTATATTTGCGAAGTAGAAACGAAAGTAAAACTTTCACCTCGAAGCGATTTTAACAAAAAAAGAAAAACCTATATCCGGAACAGTGTCTCCTTCATGAACGAAATACAGATACTGTGTCGGAGTGCGGAGTGTATACATGAGACAAATATTCAAACATACTAATAAAAAATAAAAACCAATCAAATTATGGAACAGTACATCTTAGCACTCGATCAAGGCACAACAAGTTCAAGAACGGTAGTCTTCGACCATAACGGTCAGATCAAGGCAGTTGCACAAAAAGAATTCAAACAATATTTCCCAAAACCAGGTTGGGTGGAGCATAATCCTAATGAGATCTGGTCTTCTCAAGCCTCCACCATCGCCGAAGCCATCTCTTCTATTGACATCAACGGTCTGGATATTGCCGGTATTGGCATCACCAACCAGCGCGAGACCACTATCGTATGGGATATCGACACCGAAGAGCCAATCTACAACGCTATTGTATGGCAAGACCGCCGCACGGCAGAATTCTGCGACCAGCTGAAAGCACAAGGCCTGGTAGACATGATCCGCGACAAGACCGGCCTGATCCTTGATGCCTATTTCAGCGGTACGAAGATCAAATGGATCCTCGATAACGTGCCCGGCGCACGTAAGCGTGCCGAGCTGGGCAAGTTACGCTTCGGCAATGTTGACTCTTGGCTCATCTGGCGTCTGACGCGCGGCACCGTACATGTGACCGATGTCACTAACGCCTCACGTACCATGCTCTTCAACATCCACACGCTGAAATGGGATGAGGACCTGCTGAAGCTCCTCGACATCCCTGCATCCATGATGCCTGAAGTACATGGCTCCTCTGAAGTAATGGCTCATACGAAGTCGACCATCTTCGCCCACGAGGTTCCCATCTCCGGTGTTGCCGGCGACCAGCAGGCAGCCCTCTTCGGACAGATGTGTGTGGATCCGGGAGCCATCAAGAACACCTATGGTACAGGTTGCTTTGTCATGCTGAACATTGGCGAGAAGCCTGTCCTCTCCAAGAACAACCTCCTCACCACCATTGCCTGGAAGATTGGCGACAAGGTGAGCTATGCCCTTGAAGGCTCCATCTATGTAGGAGGCTCCGTAGTACAATGGTTGCGCGACGGACTGGGTATCATCAATAGTTCTAGCGAGGTAGAGGCCTTGGCATCTACCGTTCCCGACAGCGGCGGTGTATTCTTCGTACCCGCACTCACCGGTCTGGGTGCCCCCTACTGGGATCCGTATGCACGTGGCACCATCGTTGGCATCACCCGTGGCACGACAGCCGCCCATATCGCCCGCGCCGCTCTTGACGGCATCGCCTTCCAGACATACGACATCGCACAGGCCATGGCCAAAGACATGGGTCATGAGCTGACCGAACTGAAAGTGGACGGTGGTGCGTCACGCAACAATCTGCTAATGCAGTATCAGGCCAACTTGCTGGGTATCGATGTAGTCCGTCCGAAGATCACGGAGACAACTGCGCTCGGCGCCGCTTATCTCGCCGGACTGGCTGTCGGCTACTGGAAGGACATCAAAGAGCTCAAGGAGCAGTGGCAGGTAGAGCGCACCTTCACTCCGGAAGGCGACAGTGAATCTATTAAAGCGGCCAAAGAAGGCTGGAAAGAAGCTATCAGCCGTACACTGACTATCAAATAATCCTCTATACACTTCTACTCCGGTGGGCAGTGCGCAAGCCTGCCCACCTTCTTACCTATATGGCACGCTGGCACGTTGTAGTCAACCTGCCGATAAAACCAAAACTAATAACTAATCAACAATATGGATTATTCAATGACGACACAGTTCCTTATGGAACTAATTGGCACAGCAGTAATGATTATTTTTGGAGATGGAGTATGCATGGCCACCGGCCTGAGCAAATCGAAGGCTTTCGGCGGCGGTTGGGTAGTTATCGCCATCGCCTGGGGTCTCGCAGTATGTATGGGCGTACTGATTGCCGGACCTTATACCGGTGCCCATCTTAACCCCTCTGTATCAGTAGGCTTAGCCGTCGCAGGTCTTTTCCCCTGGTACAAAGTCCCCGTCTACATCGTCGCGCAAATGATCGGCGGTTTCCTCGGAGCCGTCATTGTCTGGTTCTTCTATAAAGACCACATGAAGGAGAAAGACAACGATCCTGAGGGTATCCGAACCATGTTCTGCACTGAGCCTGCCATCCGCAACTATGGCGTCAACTTCTTCTCAGAGTTCCTGGCAACAGCCCTGCTGGTGTTCATCATCATCAGCTTCAGCACTACCGGCAACTCAATGGACATGGATGCCGGACGAATCGGCTTGGCAGCCCTCGGTCCTGTGCCCGTCACCTTCCTGATCATCGCCTTGGGTATGTCACTGGGTGGTACCACAGGATATGCCATGAATCCCGCCCGCGACCTCTCGCCACGTATTGCTTTTGCCATCCTGCCAATCCCCAACAAGTGTAGTCCTGACTGGGCCTACAGCTGGGTTCCTGTCTTTGCTCCTGTTATCGGCGGCGCTGTTGCCGGTGCCTGCGGCACATGGCTGCTGTCATTGTAAAACTATATGTTTAGCGGACCGATAAAACTGTAGCGGCAGCCTATCGGTCCGCCAACTTCTTATTCCACGTTCTCTTATAAAACCTATAAAAACAATTGATTATGAAAAAGATATTTCTCGCAGCACTCTGCCTTTTAGGCCTGATGGCAGTTCCTTCTACTGCCAACGCCCAGAAACTGCATGCCGTAGCGGGGCTTGAGTCTTCCCACCTCTGGCGCGGTCTGGAGGTCAGCAAGGGCGTGACGCTCAACAATGAGTTTGCCATCTCCGACAATAACAACCACTTCCGTTTCGGATTCTGGGGCGGCATACAAATCGACGGCGACTATAAAGAGGCCGACTGGTATGCCAGCTATACAACGGGCGGATTCAATATTGCCTTATGGGATATCTACAACTTCTCCGACGGCATCTATTCCAACGAGAAGCAATACAGATACTTCAACTGGGACAATCACAACACGGGGCACTTCCTCGACTTGAGCATAGGCTATAACTTCGGCAAGAAATTTCCTCTGCAGCTCACTTGGGCCACCATCATCGCCGGCCGCGACCGTGGTGTCCTCAACAAGCAGCAACTCTACACCACATGGGTACAGGCCGCCTACACCGTCTATGAAAACGACCAATGGAAGTTTGACGCATCTGTAGCCGGCAACTTCGCCCTCAACAACTACGAGGCCAACGACGGCCGCACCTTCTATGGTGACAATGCAGGCATCAATGACATCCGTCTCGGAGCCACCTACAAACTGAAGATCGGCAAGCATCCGATGCCTATCACCTCACAAATGATGTTCAATCCCGAAGCCAACAAGGCTTACTTCCGTGTAGCCATCAATCTCCTCGACTTATAATATCTTCATCCGGCCGGGCCTGGCCCGGCCGGTTTCCCCCTACAATTACGTTCCCCCACTCTTCCATTCCTATGCCTTATCTCTTATGCCTATTTCATCGGGAAACAAAGATGCCTATCATTCTTGTCGTAAACGGCCATACCACCCGATCTTCTAACGTATCCTAACGGTAGGAGCATCACAAAAAATGAATGATGCTTGACATGAGTGAGAATCTATAACCATTCATGTCTCCATAATAAGCGGATAAGAGCCCATCAAGGTATGATAATAAGAACTTTTGTATTACACCTGCCTGTATCTCCCCAAAACGTATTACCCCCTGTATTTTAGCGGATTTTTGCCCACGTTGAAGCCATATTAGTGACTTGCATCTTGCAGCTAAGTGCATCTGTCTGTGAAGCAAGCTTCATCGCCCTCTATAGCTATATTACTTTTTTCGCACACATAGGGAATCAAATTCCGGCTATGCGCTTCAGTGTCATTTTCATTACAAGGCGAAGACCATAGAGGCCGGACAAAAGTGTTCAAAAAACAGGAGCCTCAAATAATGTCATACTATTTTATTTATACGCCGTCATTTCAGACAGGGCAATACCCATGAGCTCAGACCAGTCGTCTCACAATTTTTATCGGCTCACCCAATGAATATGGGGGATTGTT
>HF988611.1 GCA_000431975.1 Prevotella sp. CAG:924
GTGTCTGAACAATATCTCGCAAAAGTGGGCTTTTTAAGGGGCGACTAAATACATTCACTCATTTAATATTTTGCCATTCGTATCTATATAATACCATTCGGGACTATCCCAATAATGTTTTTCATCTTTAGAGTCGGTGATGGCTTTACTTTCTCCTGAAAATGTAACTTTTGCCTTGCCATTCTCAAAAGGAAAGGCAAATTTGAATCGGGGCTTTATAACTACATTTCCTAAAGAATCAGCGAAGCCAATCAGTCCGTTTTGATCCGTTATACGAAACAGCCCTTCCCGAAGTTTATCCGGTTCATTGTCATACTGAAAGACGTAGAATAGTTCTTTACCCTGACTGTTCAGGCAGACAATCCGTGCGTCTTGTTTGTTTTCGTATGTGAAAACTAAATTTTTGATGCGATTTATTTGACAGAATTTATATTTGCCGTAAGGTATAATAGTATCTCCCTGCTCATTCAGATAGCATACGGGAACACCTGTTTCAAGGTGTTTTTCAAATGTATGGGCAATCAGCTTGCCTTTTGTCTTCCTGAAAAAAACGTTTATGGCCCATATAGACTCCTGGTATTTGCCTTTGCCATAATAACTGATGGCAGGTGTCCATCGGGGCATACCTTTGATGATATCCATTACTTGTGCATCCCACTCATGTATGCCGCTGCTACGGAGAACATCTACTTTGGATACTTCTCCATACGAATTTATTTTTACTTTATAAAATCCTTTCACCTGTTCTTTATTATCCAACAACTTTGGGTCATACACAAGTCTTTCGTCTATATAATCTTGTATGGTAACTGGATTTCCGTCTAGGAAACGAGATGGCGATTCCCATTCTACAAAGCAATGTTTCTGTTCTTCTTCCCAAATACTGTCTTTCCTTACTCTGTCTCTATAGTGTTGTGGTAGAAATGGAATATATACTGTAAATAAACATTCCATCCGCTTCCCATTCCTGTCCCGGCATGGCAGACAGTGTGGAAGTTCTTTGGTAAGTCTGATGACTTCTTTGTCGAAGTCTTTATGTTTAGTTGTCAATATATTGATACTACGAGGCAATCCCAAAGTATCAATGGAAAACATCACTACGGAATAACCTGCCATATTCTTTTTCAGCAATTCTTCCGGATATTTCATTTGGGAAACATAGTATTTTGTCAGATCATAGTCCCACCCTGCCCATCGAGGAGGTTCTATCGTAGATAAATCTTTAACAGGTTCTCCGGTTATCTTTGCCACGCCCTTGTTCCAAATATCCTCTGTGCGCCAGACACTGTCTAGACGTTCTTCGTTCTTACGCTGTCCTTCAAGACTGTTGTCTGTTACACATTTGACAGAGCCAACACCAATTGTTAAGCTGTCCGGCAAATATTGAAAAGTTAAAGTGCTGTCTGTAAGTTCTTGAATGATATACTTTTTTCTTGACTCAAAAACCTTGATTGTATCTCCGCACAAAGAATACGAATAAAATGTTTCTGTTTTCTTCTCATCATATAGAAAAGTTTTTTTCCATTCTGCATCACGAAATTCCATCTCCATAGCATATTGCTTGCCTTTTGGTAGTTGTACCTTCCAGATCTTGTTTTCAAGCAATGCAGATATGTCTGTATAATCGCTGTTTTGTGCAGCAAGCTCTCTGATAACGACTAATAAACACAATATGATCAAAAACTTTTTCATAACCTTTCATCTTAGTGATATTCAAAGATATACAAAAGAAATAACTTAACCAATTGTTAGACTATACCTTTTTGGTTGGGACTACGCAAATTAACATATATATTTAAATTCTTTTCTGTCTTGAAACTATATAAAACTTTTTTCATATAGAAGAGAACATCTTGTCGAACAGTTTCTTAAACC
>HF988612.1 GCA_000431975.1 Prevotella sp. CAG:924
CAGGTCATCCGGCCCCATGCCGTGGGCCGGCGGGTACTCCTTTTTTATTTCACCTTGATGGTGGTGATGGGCTGTGTCTTTGTCGCGTCGAGCAGTACAGCCTGATATTTCACCTTGTCAAATCGGATGGTCTTTAGGTCCAGCTTCCTGATGGCGCTGTTGTGCATGGTGCGGTAGTAGATGGCCAGATCCTTCATGTCCGTTGCCGATGTCCACTGTGTGGCGCTGGGGATGTCGGCGGGGGTCTCTCCGTCGGCAAACTCTATGCCAACGGGTATGTCGAAGTTGTTGAGTATCTGGAAGCACTGCAGCACCGTTTCCTCAGCCGTCTGCTTCTTGGGGGCCGTGGCCTGGTAGAAGGCGGCGCGCACGAAGCGCGATGGGGGAGTGACGTCGCCGGGGATGCCGGGAAATCCGCTGCCGGGTCCCAACAATGCCGAGAAATCCGCTGCCGGCTCCAAACGATGCGAGGGCGGTGCCGTCGAGCGTCTTCGCCTTGGCCGTGCCGGGATAGAGGTTGACATAGTTGTTGAGATTCGTCATCTGCCATTCATAGCCCGGCGAGTTGGTGAGCACGCCCAGCTTGCTCTCGAACACGTTCACCTTGCCGTCCGTTATCTCGATGACGATCTGTCGTCCCGATGGCTCCGTGATGCGCCAGTGAACGGTCGAGGCTCTCGGGTCGATGGCCACCACGTGCACCTTTTTCATGCCTTCGATCACCTCGTCGACGGTGCTGAAGTTGCCCAGTATCCACGACACGAGCTGAAGGTCGGCGATGCTTGTCGTGCGGGTGGCGTCGCTGTAGTCCTCATACCGGCCGTAGCTCGGGAAATAGAACAGGCCTGCCGACAGGCCCTTCTCGTTCAGTCCCTCGGCCACAAACTCTTCCTGCTCCACGGCCAGGCCGACATATCCGTATTTGGCCGTAAACTGCAGTCCGTTCTTCTGTCCGCCGGGCACATACGACAGCTGGGTGTATCCGCGTGGCACGATCACGTATTTGCTGTTGAGGTCGCTGCCGCCCCATTCAATGGTTCTTGCCGGAATGCTTGTACCGTCGGCCGTCTTCAGGGTGATGCCCGTGCAGGCATCTGCCCGCTGGATGCCCAATGCCATGAGGGCCGCCATGGCCATTGTGGATAATCGTCTCATTTTCATAGTCCTTTCATTTTTTGTTGATATTTTCATTTATGCTGACAGGCTCCCGGCTTCCCCTTTCTTGCAGGTCTCCCTGCCATCGGTTGCCGGGACTTTCCTTTCATAATCCAAAGATAGTAAATAGTTTCGATATATCTATGTTTTTGCCCGTTTATTTGCACATTTCATCCCGATTGCCTTTTGTGACCGCCCTATTTCCCGCTCTTGCCGGGCCGTCCGTTCGTCCACGTCCCCTTCGGTCCGTTTCTGCCGGTATGTCCCGATCTGCATGGACGCGCCGCGGTGTCCGGCAGGTTGTCGCTCTTGCGCCCGTCGTGCATCCGGTCCCCGGATAGGATGCCGGTATGGGTCTTCCTGACGGGGTGGGGCAGGCTTGTCCCTCCGTCTGTCTTTATCCTTTCCCATTCCCGGGCACGGACACGCTCACTCGCGGACGCCCTCCCGG
Organism: Prevotella sp. CAG:924; assembly: GCA_000431975.1. Taxonomy (GTDB): domain Bacteria; phylum Bacteroidota; class Bacteroidia; order Bacteroidales; family Bacteroidaceae; genus Prevotella. Next base: position 1,607 of record HF988612.1, read on the forward strand.
TGCTTTCCTGCAACCATCCCGTCCCATCCGGTTGTCTCTTAGCATGTTGTGCCTTCTGTCTTCGTCGTTGCCCGGCACCATACACAAGAGGGAACGCCATGGGTATGGCGCTCCCTCTCCGGTGCTCATGGCACCTGTTTCCTTACAGATTATTTGTTTTTCTTTTTGGTGATTGTCGTCCGGCTGCTGCTTTTCCCACGGGGTCACAGCCGTCTTTGTGTTGTCATCGGCCGCCTTCCCGTCGTTGTCCGTCGGCCGATGCTCCTGCCTTTTAGATTCCGTCCGGGCTATAGAAGAACGAAGTCAGCGGATCGGGGTATTCAAACAGCTCGTCGGGCTTGAAGAAGCGCCTGATCTCGATGGCAGCGTTCTCGGGACTGTCCGAGGCGTGTACGATGTTCTCCTGTCCGCTCATCGAGTAGTCGCCTCTGATGGTTCCCGGGGCGGCCTTGCGTCCGTTGGTGGCTCCCGTGATGGTGCGCACCACCTGCACGGCCTCGCAGCCCTCCACGCACATGGCCACTACCGGAGCAGCCTTCATCGATGTCTTTAACAAAATTAAAGAACGGACGGTCGGCCAGATGGGCGTAGTGCTCGTTCAGCAGCGCGTCGTCCAGCTGCATCATCTTCATGCCTACGATGCGCAGGCCCTTGCGCTCTATGCGGTTGATGATCTCTCCGATAAGCCTTCTCTGTACGGTGCAAGGCTTCAGCAGTATTAAAGTTCTTTCCATGTCTGATGACTTTATTTGATTGTTACCAAGGTTTTTATCGTTTCTTGCTCATCCCTTCAGGGCTTTGCCGTCGGCGAAGGCGTTGCCGGCCTTTTCGCCGATCCTGCGGTATTCGTTGTTGAACGGATCGAATATCACGGGTGCGGCCTTCTCCACGTCCACACGGCCGTCTTCGCCGATGGCCCTTTCGTCCACGCTCACGTTCACGATCTCGCCGCGCAGGATGCAGGTCTCCGGATTGTAGTCGATGAGCCGGCACTCCACGGCCACGGCCAGCTCGTCGATCAACGGGGCATCGACAAACTCCGATTTCGTGGCATGAAATCCGGCACGCTCAAACTTGTCAGGCACCTGATTGCCCGACACCAGGCCTACATAGTCGCACGCCACGATATGTGCGGCATCCGCCATGCTCACGGTGAATGCCTTGCGTTTCAGGATGTTCTTCACCGTCTTGTGGCCGGCACTGAGGCACATGCTGATCTCTTTCATCTCGCTTATGCCGCCCCATGCCGCATTCATGGCATCGGGAGTGCCGTCGTCACCGTATGTCGCTATGATGAACACCGGTTGCGGATAGGTCAACGGCTTCGCGCCAAAATTTTTTCTCATATCTTGTATTGTTCTTAGGTTTTCCGGTCATTTCAATCAAGTACACAAAAATACATATTTTACCCGACACTTGCAAATTAATTTATGTGAAAAATTTAGCTCCAATCGGTCGACCGACGGGGGCGACCGACGGCAGAGATCGCTTTTTTTGTTGGCTTGTCCGAGGTCTTCCACGCTGTTGCACAAGGTTCGTCGCCGTTTCCGTATCTATGTGAAAAGGCCTTGGGAAGTCGTTGGCGACCGTTGGGAGGAAGGGCGGCACATCCGTCTTATCTGCCGGAAGAACGTTTCCAAACGGTTGTAAATCAGCTCATTGTAAAGTAGTGAAGTTTTGTGAAGTAATATTTTTTTGCCATATCGCTATTTTATGGTATATTTGTATCAGCCGATCGGGTCTTACCTCTCTTTAAGAGATTCTCCGGTCATGTCTGCAAGGGTTGTTTTCGAGGCTTTCAGGGTCCGCGTTTCTGCAGCGTGCCATCCCTTTGTCTGTGCTTCGCAATGTCCGGTGGTTGATCCGACATTCCGTGATCTTGCACTTTTCAAGCGATGTTCGTCACATCGACGATGTCATGTGCTGCCCCGTTTTCGCCTGCGCAATACATCTGTGTGTGTGTTGCCCCACACCTTCAACCACAATCGTCCGGCCGGTTGCGTCGATCAGTCTTAAGAGAATGGCATGACGCCAATCCGCCACTATATTATATTGAATAATGAGAAGGACATATATCATTCTATGGCTTTTAGTGCTGGCTCTCGTGGCCCTGTCGTGTCGTGACGACGGCAGTCAGGAGGCTCTGCTCCGGACGGCCGACAGCCTTTTGGAGTCTCATCCCGACAGCGCCCTGGCGCTTCTGCGCCGTGACTCTTCGCAGTTCAGCCGTTCGGGCAAGTCAGTGCGCATGTGGTATGTCCTCTCCCGCACCGAGGCAGAGGACAAGTGCTATGTAACGCATGTGTCCGACTCGGCCATCCGGGCCGCTGCAGAGTATTACGATGCCTCCGGCAGCGGGCGTCGCCGTGTCCGGGCGCATTACCTTCTCGGCCGTGTGTATTGCGACATGCATCTCTCGGGTCATGCCCTTGTCTCCTTCGACAAGGCGCTTGCGGTAGAAGGCTCGGGCGACCCCGTCATCAGCCGCTATAAGGCACGGGCGGCCACATGGGCCGGAGACATATACGAGAAGAAGAAGCTGGACAGGGACGCCCTGCACTACAACCTGTTGTCCTACGGCTATGCCCGGACGGCCGATGCCCCTTCGATAGCGCTCTTTTCGTTACGCGACATCGGACGTTCATATAGAAATCTTAAGCAAAGCGAGCGGGCCATATCTTATTACCGGCAGGCCGCCGACAGGGCGAAAGCCCTGCACAATGCCGATCTTTACAACATGGTCATGGAGGAGCTGGCCGCCGTCTATCTTGAGATCGGAAGGCTCACAGAAGCCTATCAGGCATTACAGACCCCTTTCTTGGGGACAGAAGATCAAGACATCGCAGCCCATTATTTTACATGGGCTGACTATTTTAAAAGAATAGGCCGGTTGGATTCCGCCTTGGTAAATTACCGGCGGGGGATGTCCTATTGTGATATTCCTATAAAGAAAAGTGCTTTTTTAGAACAGGCGAGAGTATTGGCGATGCTGGGCCGTCGTGCGGATGCCATCGGGTATTACGAGAAGTATGCCGCCTATACCGACTCCGTCGATTCCATCAACCGCAGGGAGACGTCCGACCTGTTGGCTCAGGTGGAGAGGAACCTTGACATCGAGCATCAGAACACGGTCCTGGCTGAATCGAGGGCGCGGCTGACGGTGTTGCTGTCCGTTGCCGTCTTCGTGGTGGCCGTCACCGTGTTCTTCCTGGTCAGGTATTATGTCAACATGCGCCGGCGCGTCCGCCGCCAGCAGGCCCGCATCGGGGATTATCTCCGCCGCCACCGTGAGAGCGAGGAGCTCAGGCGGCGCAACGAGGCCCGCATCGCCGAGCTGGAGTCGGAGCTGTCCTCGTCCAACGAGCGTCTCACGTCGGTGCGCCGTTCGCTGATGCGCACGGAGGCTGCGATGCTGGCGGGTCAGAACGAGCAGATGCGCTTCAGGGAGAGGCACCGCGAGCTGCTGGTGGCCGATCTGTCGGAAACGGAGGTGTACCGTCTCTATCACGACGGCGTCTCCGTTCCCTCCCCGTCCGACTATCACAGGCTGGAGGAGGCTCTGAACCATGCTTACGACAACTTCACGGTGCGTCTGCGTGAACTCTATCCCGCCGTCACGGAGAACGAGTTGTGGATCTGCTGCATGGTGAAGGCCGGCCTGTCTCCGAAGGAGATCTGCCGCATCTCGGCGTACCAGTTCAACTCGTTGAGCATGGCCAAGACGCGGCTGTATGCCAGGATCTTCCACAAGAAGGGCGGATCTAAAGACCTGGATCTCTTCATCAGGGATTTTTAGCGGGTGATGATATGTTGAAGATTCACTTTTAATATAAAAAACAGAATATGAAAAAAGCATTGTTGATGTTTTTAATCTTGCTTACGAACATTGTTTCCACAAATGCGCAGGAGGAGCCGGCTTCCTGTTTTGATTGGGAGGAAATTGTTTGTAACGAATTTGATATGAAGAAGAAAAAAAACCGTTCGGCGATTTACGTTCCTCAACTCTACCAGTCAGAGGAATATATCCGGGTCAGATCGGAGTATGTCGATTATGATAAGGCGCACATCATAATTACGAATATGCAAGGAGTGGTAGTAAAAGACGAATATATACAAATTGTGGCTAAGGGGGAAAATCTTTGTTATATAGGCGATTTGGATAGCGGCAGCTATACTATCAGACTTGAAACAGATGATTTTGTATTGGTCGGAGATCTAATGAAAAAATAATATGTGTCATCATCCGGCTTTTACAATTTGTAACAGTTGTTCCATCAGTCCTCGTTTGTAAATGTTATATAGGTGATAGCCATACACAGCGCGAGGCGCTTGTATGGCTTCTTGATGGGGGAGAGGATCGGGAATACCCGATTGTAGGACGGAATGGCTTCAGTTCCTTGCTTCCTCATTCAAGAATGTGGCATTCAGTGCTATGATCATCCGTGATTTATAAATCTGTGAAGTAAAGTGAAGTGAAATTTTTGGCTATATTTTCACTTTTTGATACTTTTGCACAGACCAAAGAATGACGAATATGAGGAAAACGGGATTCGTATTTTCTTGCATGTTCCGTGATCCGGCGGAGCTATGTCCCGCGGGCCGGCGCGTCCTTCATCAGGATATGATCAACACAACAATCCATAAATCTATGTTCATCGGGATCATGAGAAGAAATGATGATCCCTATCCTTGCCGTCATGCTCCTTTGCCCGGGCATGACGGCCGGGATTGTCATGGCATAGTGCGATGCAGGCTATCAGGAAATATAAATGATCGCTGTTTCATATAAATGCGATTTTGTGCCCGGTGGCAGGTTGACTATGCCTTCTGATGGCTTTTATCTCCGGCATCCGTACTAAAGCTTGAAAATTCCCGCAGGCATGAGAAAAATATATGAGGATGAAGAAATAGTTGTGCCCATTAAAGACCGTTTCTTGTCGGCGTGGCATATATGGCTTACCGACAGGGGCATAACCAATAATGGGAGGAGCTCAAAGACAAGCGTACTGAAATAGAAGCAAATGATAAGGAAATTCAAGGTCTACCGTCAGCACGACTCCATGGAGTGCGGCATCGCATGCCTGCGCATGGTGTGTCGGTACTATGGGGCGGAATACAGTTCGGAATATCTGTCGCATCTGTGTTTTGCCACCCATGAGGGTGTGTCGTTGCTGGGCATGAGCGAGGCGGCTGAACGCCTGGGTCTGGATACGGTCTGCGGACGGTTGGGATTGGAGCAGCTGCGCACGGTGTCCCTGCCCTGCATCCTGCACTGGAACCAGAACCACTTTGTGGTGCTGTACCGCATAGGCAAGAGCGGCAGAAAGTATTATATCGCCGATCCCGGCAAGGGCCTCCTGACGCGTTCGGAAAGGGAGATGCGTGAAAGCTGGGTCAGCATGCGCTCTGCCGGTGAGGACCGGGGCGTGGCGATGCTGCTGGAGACCACTCCTGCGTTTTATGAGCGCATGAGACATTCCGGCGACAGCGGCGAGAGCCGCTCTTTCCGTTTCCTGTTCGGCTATCTGAAGAAGTACAGGCGGTACTTCGGCCAGATCGTCATCGGCCTCGCCCTCGGCTGTCTGCTGCAATTGGTGTTGCCGTTCCTGACGCAGGCAATCGTTGATGTAGGCATAAAAAACCGGGACATCGGCTTTGTGTGGCTTGTGCTGTTGGGGCAGCTGATGCTGACGGTGAGCCGCACGGCCCTCGACTTCATACGCCGGTGGCTGTTGCTGCACATCAGTATGCGGGTGAACATCTCCCTGGTGAGCGACTTCTTCATCAAGCTGCTGAGGCTGCCGATGTCGTTTTTCGACACCAGGCTCATGGGCGACCTGATGCAGAGGATGAACGACCATGCGAGGGTGAACAGCTTCCTGACGGGGCAGACGCTGGGCGTGGCGTTCTCGATGCTCAGCCTCATTGTGTTCGGTGTGGTGCTGCTGATGTACAACACCATGATATTCGTCATCTTTATGGCGGGCAGCGCCGTTTACGCGCTGTGGGTGACAGCCTTTCTCAGACGGCGTAAGGTGCTCGACTATGAGCTGTTTGAACAGCAGGCCGTCAACAACAACAAGACCTATGAGTTTATCACGTCGATGCAGGAGATCAAGCTGCAGGACTGCCGCCGTCGCCGCCGTTGGGAATGGGAGGACACGCAGGCCGACCTCTTCGGTGTTCAGATGAAGAGCCTGAAGCTGCAGCAGACTCAGGAGGCGGGCAGCATATTCATCAACGAGCTGAAGAATATTGTCATAACGGTGATGTCGGCAACGGCGGTAATCCACGGTGACCTGACGCTTGGAATGATGCTGGCCGTACAATATATAATAGGCCAGCTGAACGGTCCCGTAGACCAGCTGATGAATTTTTTCTATTCGCTGCAGGATGTGAAGATAAGCCTTGAGCGCATCAATGAGATACACAAGAAAAAGGACGAGAACGCCGACGGCCACGACCTGACACTGCCGGCCGGTCCGCAAACGATAAGGCTGGAGAACATCAGCTTCAAGTATGATCCCCACTCGCCGTGGAAGACGATCGACGGCGTGGATATGGAGATACCCGCAGGGAAGGTGACAGCCATCGTGGGCGCCTCGGGGAGCGGCAAGACGACGCTGGTGAAGCTGATGCTGGGCTATTATCCCGTGAGTGAGGGACGCATCACCGTCGGCGGTACCGACATGGCAAGGCTCAACCTTGACGAATGGCGCAGGCGGTGTGGCGTGGTGATGCAGGACGGCGTCATATTCTCGGAGTCGATAGCGAGGAATATTGCGGTCGATGACAACGACATAGACAAGGAGCGCATGGCGCAGGCTGCGGAGACGGCCTGCATAAAAGACTATGTGACGGGCCTTCCACTGAGGTTCGATACGAAGATCGGCCATGACGGCAACGGCCTGAGCCAGGGACAGAAACAGCGCATCCTGATAGCCAGGGCTGTGTATAAGAATCCCGACTTCATCTTTCTGGATGAGGCGACCAACTCGCTCGATGCCAACAACGAGAGAAGGATCGTCAATAACCTCGACAGCTTCTACCGCGGCAAGACCGTCGTCATCGTCGCCCATCGCCTGAGTACCGTGAGGAATGCCGCCCGGCTGAGTACCGTGAGGAATGCCGACCGGATTGTCGTCATCGACCACGGGAAAGTGGTCGAGACAGGCAACCATGAGACGCTGACGGCAAAGCACGGCGCATACTACCATCTCGTGAAGAACCAGCTCGAGCTGGGCAGTTAAGACGATCAAGATATGTGCCGGACAGAGAAATGGAGAACATTGAGACATAAAAACGATAAAGCAATGGACAAAAAGGATGAGATTGAATTGCGGAGTGAGAAGATGCGCCATGTCATAGGCACGATACCTCCAAGACTGGTGAGGCTGGGAACTGTTGTCATCGTGGCTGTATGCGTGATGCTCGGGTTGTGCCTCTGGCTTGTCGATATAGACGGCAAACGGTTGCTCTCGTTGATATTCAGGCTGTGAGGATTTTTTAAGGCTCAATAGTAATAGAAGGACAGCTAACTATACCGCCGGTGGCTGGAAGTCCGCCCGTTGGTGCGGTCTGTAAACCGGTCGTGTCGGTAATGTTCACTTCATTGCTTATCTCACCTATTATTTTAACACACCGCCTGCCTCTCCGGCAAGGCGGTGTGTTTTTTATATGTCGTAAGGGTTGATCGTATGGGATCATCGGCCGGGATATTTTCGAACGCGCCATGACGAGTCCCTCCGGCATGCCCTTTTTGGGGCGGACACGCCATCCGGCTAATCTTGAATTTACACTTGTAATCTATTGAATATCAACACATAATAAATCTGTGAACTAAAGTGAAGTAAAT
>HF988613.1 GCA_000431975.1 Prevotella sp. CAG:924
TTAACTTTGCATCATCACTTCTAAGGCAAACTGGCCTCAGACGCACTCTGTGAAACACTACCAGGAGATGAATCAAAGGGCAACGAACTTTATACTGTTATCAAAGAACTGGCGGAATTCGCTGCCCCGCCAGTTCTGCCAAGAGGGAATCAGGATCACATTATCTGTTATTTCTTTAGGCCAGCCTTGTGACACAGTTCAGATGACATACTCGTTCTATTAACAGAGCTGGTTGAATTTTGTTTTTGGGGGTTATAGGGACAGTCCTTATCACATTTTTGACACTTTTTAGATTTCCTATTCATTAGACAATTAAAATCATCATTACTATTTAAATTTGGAATGAAGCTCCAATTGTTTTCAGCATATCCATTACAATAAAAGATCGAATCCATGAAAACCATCGGCAGTGTCAAAATTGTTCTACTAACTTTATAGTCATAGCAATCTCTTTTAAAAGCGTTTTTAAGAACATCTTTCAAAGTTTTCGTGCGTTCCTGCATCTCGCTTATCAAAGCATTTAATTGTTCGACTTTTGTTTCTAAAGAACCGTGCTCTGTTAGTTCACCACATATTTCCCTTGCCTTATTGCAAAGTTGCTCAAGATTTATCTTTCGTTGAATATCTGTTGGGATCTCAAAATTCTTACTTTTGTCTGTCATAGTTACAGGAAGACCAGCATATGGTTTAGTGTCTCTGTTATTCCTGTATATTGGAATAATAAATTGTACTAGAGTCGCTGCACCTGTATCTGAGTTTTGATTGTTATCATTTACGCCAATACGCAAAATAAGATTTGGGTTTATTTTGGATCTGACAATTGATTCTTTTATTTGTCTAACAAAACTATCTCGTCCGATTGCTTCATCATTATGAGCACAAGCTATCTGTTGAAGCCTATCTTTACAGTGTCCATAAATATATTTAATGTCATTGTTCATAATATCTTCAAATTTTTTAAAATCCAATATTAGACATTCCTTCCATTCTGTGGCATCAAAGAGATTGAAATTTTCAATTTTATGTTGTTCCATTAGCCTATATGCGACATCATCCCAGTGAACAAAAAAACTACAAAGACAGAATGGATATTTAGTACCATCACGATCGGCTTTTTCCCAATCTTGTATAATTTTTTTTAAAATACCCATACGATAACATTCCTCATCTAATACCTTTTTATTCTTAGTTGAATAACCAGATATCTTTTTCCAAAAACATTCAACCTTTTCCCAATATTGTATAATATTATTTATACCCATACGATAACATTCCTCATCTAATACCTTTTTATTCTTAGTTGAATAACCAGATATCTTTTTCCAAAAACATTCAACCTTTTCCCAATATTGTATAATATTATTTATACCCATACGATAACATTCCTCATCTAATACCTTTTTATTCTTAGTTGAATAACCAGATATCTTTTTCCAAAAACATTCAACCTTTTCCCAATATTGTATAATATTATTTATACCCATACGATAACATTCCTCATCTAATACCTTTTTATTCTTAGTTGAATAACCAGATATCTTTTTCCAAAAACATTCAACCTTTTCCCAATATTGTATAATATTATTTATACCCATACGATAACATTCCTCATCTAATACCTTTTTATTCTTAGTTGAATAACCAGATATCTTTTTCCAAAAATATTCTGTCTTTTTCCGAAAATATTCTGTAAGATTATTTTTAGTAAAGAAGAGCATCCTGATGTCATCAGAATCCTTATCATACAAGTTGGTATACATACATCGGAGTGGTTCGTTTGTTCCTGGGCCACTCAATGGATTTATGAAACCTGCGTTAACAAACGAAAATGAACGATCTGAGCTATTTTGCTCAAATTTTATTTCTTCTTTAACTGCACATTGAAAATATCCTATAAGATATTGACGAATAGCGTCAGGAGAATATTTTGGATTTAAAAACCAATTGTTACGTTCGTTTCCAGACGCACACTTTTTTAATAGCTCCAAACTATCAATATGAAGGTATATATCTTCAGACAGTTTTATGAAATTTTTAGATGAATTGTTATCTTCCATTTGTAACTCCGTTTTTAATAATACTGTTCCAAAAACTCCAATCAAATCCTACAGATGGATGATATAGCGAGATTGCAATGCTTTTATAGCCATCGTTTTTGCTATATACCCAACTGTCTGCACGATAGCCGTCTACGTATACACCCTCTCCCTCTTTACCTGTAACAGAATCAGAACCAATAGGGAGTTTAGAGTACAGTCTTTTACCCCATACTAGGATGACATCAGGCCTTAATAAGTCGAGCACCTTGAAAAACGGTTCCTCGCTCTTTTCAAAATTCGTATCATCAGGCTGCATACGGGCCATACAGAGAGGGGTCTGCAAGAAATTATAGAATGCCAAATGGTTCCATATCTCTTGAGAATCCTGGCTAGAGGTTACTTTGCCATAAACGGCTCTTTCAAATTTCAAGAAGGTATTCATCCATCTTTGGTAATTTAAAGAGCCTTCCCTACCCTTAAGATAATCGCTTATGACTTCTTTCGTGAATTGATGATTTTTAGGTTCTTCGGGATCAAAATCATCTATATAATGAGATTCACCCAAAACAAGAATTTTCTTCCCTGGTTTCTCCTTTGTTCCAAGAATCTTATCATTGTCGAAGGCAATACCCAGTTCGTAATTATCTCCTATCCATGGAAGAAACATTACTCTCGTATTAAGGAGTCCTTCTTCAATCTTATTTTTATCCATATTGCTTGTGTATTTATGTTAATTAATTTTACTACTCGTTATATAGTCTGCATAAGATATTGATTTTGTTTCTCATTATATCCACAGCTTCGTTGGGGCTTATTACCTGTATGCCGTCTGAGTAATGTAACAGTTTGGCCATCAACTCTATGTTCCAACAAGCATCGATTTCAATGAGGCCATAATGTTCATTGTTGTTCCAAGCTTGAATCTCCTTCTGCCGTCCTTTGTTCATAAGAGGTTTACTCATTATCAGGCCATGAACCTTTTTGTCTCTGGTCTTAATCATGATATTCCATTCCGGATTCATTTTCCCATTGTTTAGTTCATGTGTGACGCCAACTATATCGTCAAAGTACGTTGTGTAGTCAATGTCCTTAGGCTTCCTTCTATATTCAATTTCGCTATCCTCTGTTGGAATCAAGTTACTAATCCTGTCCAAAGGGAATGACTTGTTGTATTTCTTTTTGTCATGCTCATAGCCAAAAAGAAACCACCGCTGATTATATTCCTTAAGAAAGTAAGGACTCAAAATCACCTTGCGTGCTGGAGCATCATACGGTGTGAACTGAAACTCTATTACCGTCTTTTCTTCTATGTAGTTAAAAAGGTCTGCTATCATGTCACGGTTCTTATAACATTCGTTTTGTTCAAAAGATATATAGTAAGATGGATTCCGGAGAATACCTTTCCTTGTTTCGAGCATACAGTCTGGTAAAAGCCCAGAACTACTCAATATTAAATCTTTAAGAAATTCGTCCCTGTCTCTCTTGAGAGGCTTTGATTTCCCCTTAAGCCATTTTTCCATAGGATGAAAACCAATTTCTGAAGGGTAGCCATAAAGAGCAGACTTTCCTTTTTTGACATGGAATTTTTCGGGTGGACAATTGTTCGCTTTAAAGTCTTCCTCAAATATTTTCAAAAGCTTCCTTACAGCAGTGCTCTTACTTTTATAAGCCTTGTCCTTTCTGGAAGTGCCGTCAAAGGAATACAGAATCTCAGACACACTGAAACGTGTTCCTTTGTGGCGTTCAAAATGCTTGGCCATAAATCCAGCAATCCGAAACGTAAATGAAGTATTGCTCCTTTCAAACATTTTTAATGACTTTTAGTTGTTACAAAATTAACGATTTATTTTTAAATCCCAGTTTAGATAGAGACTTTTTACTGGAAAAATGATTGAGTTGACAAATGTTGTTAGAAGGATGACACTACCGTCACCCTTCTATGGACTAGTTAGTAGAATATCGAAAATACCTTCTTTACTACAGAAGATCCTACAATGCCTCCACCTAGTCCACCAATAAAGCCACCGATAGCCGTACCTATGCCTGGGCAGAAAGCGGTTCCTATGACAGCACCGGTCGTAGCACCTGCGTATCCGGTTCCAATGCCGACAGCGTTACTTGTGGTATTTTCACAGAACTGTAAGCCTGACATTTTGCCCCTGCAGACTTTTACGGCATCTGGAACTACCTGAATCGCCATGGCTATACCGCCAGTGACCATGTTAGTACGCATACCCCTGGCCAGCACGTTCTTGGCAGTCTGCCCGGCAATCTGTTGACCAGTAAGAAGTGTCGCTGCTTTTTCAACAGCTTTCTTACCGATTTCCGTTTTGCATACCGTATCCATGATATGACGTGAAGCATGTGTAGCCGAAGCCGCCAAATCACGTCCAACGGCGGTGCGGAGAAGTTGTTGTGTTCCTACGCCGGCAGCCAAGGCTTTACCGCCTGCTGCAGCTGACTTCTTTGCCGCTTTGGCAAGAGCCTTCTCTGGAGACATTCCACTACGGATGCCATCCACAAAAGCTATAGTGAATGACAGGCCACAGGTGATTCCGCAAGTAACAGACTGGGTTTTCATGTCAAACTTGATAGAATCAATAGTACCAGCCTTGGCAATCTTTAGAGCCTGATCATAAGTACAATGACCTTTGATGACAATGTCCCTGGCAACAGCTGGATCTGATACCCCCTGAACTTTTCCTTCTCGAATCTTCTGCTCCATCAAGCAAACTGCCTCGTCATACTGGTCCTTTGGCACTTCCAGTTTCATGCCACCATATCGGTAACCGTCACCGTCAAAGGCCGCATTTACTGACTTGTAGGCCGTCTGGCAGTACTTGGTCTGAATCTTGACACCGTTGACAATACGATCCGCACCGTTAGTGGCATTGTTCCAACCTACTTGCTGCACACTCTTGCCTCTTAATCGGTCGGCCATGGCATTGGCGTCTTCTGCTGCCCATCCGTGTCCCTGTTCACAGTGGTAACGATCATACTGCATGAAGTTGTGGGTTGACTGAGCGCTACTGGCTGTAGCTGCGCTGTTGATAAATGCTTGTTTTTTCATAATCTCTTATTTTTGTGTTTAATTAATTGATTGATATATATATGAGATATGAAAGCATCGATTTTTGAGTTCAACAGAACAAGGCACTAATTACAGCCTCACCGATAATTTTGTATCACCAAATTAAACAACAAGCTTTGCACCTGCTGTATCAACATCACTATGTTGCCCTTAACTGCGGACAAAATTAATGCATTTCAAAATATCCTGCAAACTTGATTTATAATTAAACGCAATGTTAATTAATTATGAACCACGATATGGAATGTCATTAAATACATCCGACTTGACTCGGCTGACAAAATATGTCGAAGATGATTCAGATTCTAACCATCATTTTCACGTCATTATCTCTATTTCGGAACCGATTTGCCGGTTATGTGACAAGTATGGGCACACCATTCCCATGAACAAACATCAAAAGGACGAAAACCCTTATGCACTTTTGGCCATACTGGTTTTTACTTGTCAATGGTGAAACCAAGATGAAGATGCTAACACGCTCCAGAAATATGCCTGCATAATCTGGTGGCAAATGGACTGACAGCAAGAAAGAGCCTAACTATACCCATAAATGAGTGAAACGTATTCACTCGTCTGTAAAGTGCTCGCAATCTTCAAGATGAAGATATCACGGGGCGAGGCTAAAAAAGACTACATGGATGGTACAATAAGGTCAATGCCTGTATACTCAGGGAAGTCAAATCGTCCGGAGATGCTATCAGGGGGAAGGAAGAATATGTATTGAACCAAAGAAAATGTGAACGTGCTTCTGGCGGCAGCGGCCTATAACTTCAAAAGAGCCATGAAAGCTCTTTGGTG
>HF988614.1 GCA_000431975.1 Prevotella sp. CAG:924
CATATCTCCCCTATATTTATCGAGTGAGCCGGATAAGCTCCTATGTTCTATCATGGATGCGAAATAGATACGTATAAAAAAGAAAAAAGGTTAGAGTTTTTGAAAACTCTAACCTTTACTATTCTTTGTAAGTGCGCTCCAGGATGGGCTTGAACCAACGACCCCCTGATTAACAGTCAGGTGCTCTAACCAACTGAGCTACTGAAGCTTTTTGCTTTACTTCCGTGCGACTGTCTTTTGTTGTGGAGCAGTGCATTTCTGTATTGCGAGTGCAAAGGTATAGAGATTTGTGGAAATCACCAAATGTTTGAGGGATTTTTTTCAAAAAAGTGCGAAAAAATGTGTCTGACTCGGTTTTCACCTATTTATATATAGAAGATAAGACAATATTTTGAAGGTGAGAGAAGAGGGGAACGGTCGTATTTATGGAGTATTGGAAAAGTAGAAACAAGGGTGTTGAGGGATATGAAGGGCAATTTTACAGAAAAAAATAATCGTTGTAATAGTAGAAAGGACGTTTTTTGTGATTTTTCCGTAAGTACGGAGAGATATTTCTCCTGTTTTTATTCGAAGACGACGGTTTTGTTGGAGAAATAATGAAATAAAAATTGTTAAAGGGCTACGTTGAAGCTGAATCCGATAATGAAGAATAGAATATATAAGATCTTGTTAGATGGGGATGCGTCTCTGGAGGCAGATAAGTGATTATCCATCTTATGGAAGCGAATGATGCGTGTTGCAGATCGGCGGCTTGAGGTCGGATAAGATATTACGATCTTAATTTTGCGCATGTTTCGTGGGCTTGCCCTATGGGTAGTAACGTATTGATGCTTTACGGTGTTTGTGTTGGAGATAGTGTTCCGTAGAATGTTGGAGCGATCGCTCCGGAGGTCTGTTTCTACGTGATGGATTAAGTAGACAGACGAGTGCGGAGACACATTCTTGTTATAGTGCGTCGCCGTACAGGCTGCAGGCTTCTTCCTGGATGGCTGGGGGTAGCATGCCGTCTATGGGCTCGCCTTCGGCAATACGGTGGCGGATATCTGTGGAGCTGAAGGGATACAGCTCTGTCTGGGCCAGATGCACGGTAGAGGGTAATGTGGAGGCATCGACGGGATAGCCTTCGCGGGGATAGACGACGATCTCGTAGCGCTGAAGGAGCTCTTCATAGTGTCCCCAGCGGTCGAAGGCTAGCCAGTTGTCTGATCCGATGAGGAGCACCCATTGACGGTCGGGATAGTCCTCAGAGAGATGGCGCAATGTCTTCCAGGAGTAGTTGGGCTGTGGGAGATGGAATTCGTAGTCACTGGCTACGAGTCCTTCTTCGCCTTCAAGGGCTTTCCTTACCATATCCAGCCGTTCGTTGTCGTCGAGCAGATCGGTGGCGTCACGCTTGAAGGGGTTGAGTGGCGTCACGACAAACCACACCTCATCCAGCCCTGCCAGTTGCCGGAGCTGCCGGGCCAGTGCGATATGTCCGTTATGTATGGGATTAAAAGAGCCTCCGAAAAAGCCGGTGCGAAGCATAGTGTAATCTGTCGTGGTGGTTGGTAGTGGGATTATAAGCCGGCAGAAAGAGAGGGGCGTCGTGCCATTGTCTTTCTGCCGGTAGAGGTTTTTATTTGCCGAGGAAGGCCTTTACGAGTTGGTAGGTCTCCTCCTCAGCCTTGGCAAGGTCGTCGTTCACCACGATGTGGTCGAACTTAGGGGCGAATGTCATCTCGTATCCTGCCTTTGCCAGACGTTGCTCGATCACCTCGGGAGCATCGGTGGCCCGTGAGGTGAGGCGATGGCGTAGCTCTTCCACCGAAGGTGGCTGGATGAAGATGCTCATGGCGCGGTCGCCATAATATTGCTTGATGTTGCATCCGCCTTTCACGTCGACATCGAATGTCACGTTCTGTCCTGCAGCGGCCTGCTCTTCCACCTGCGACTTCAGTGTGCCGTAGAAGCGGCCGGGATACACCTCCTCATACTCGAGGAAGTCGTCCTTCTCGATGCGGGCGCGAAACTCATCGGTCGTGAGGAAGAAGTACTCCACGCCGTTCTGCTCCGTTCCACGCGGCGCACGTGAGGTGCAGCTGATGCTGAAGGCCAGGTTGAGTTCGGGATGCTCCTTCATGAGCCATCCCACGATCGTGCTCTTGCCGCTGCCGCTTGGCGCGGAGAAGATCAGGAGCTTACCGGGTTGAATCTGTTCTGCCATAGTTGTGCCTGTCGTTAGAGATGCCGCCGCTGCCCTCGGACTTGTCGTGACAGCGGCGGTACATTAATGATTGTCTGGTGTGGGCTTAAAGGGCGTTGAGCACCTGCTCCTTGATCTGCTCGAGCTGGTCTTTCATCTTCACCACGATGTTCTGCATCTCTGCCTGGTTGCTCTTCGAGCCCGTGGTGTTGATCTCACGTCCCATCTCCTGTGCGATGAATCCGAGCTTCTTGCCGTTGGGCTGCTCTTCGGCCATCGTCTCACGGAAGTATTTCAGATGGTTGGTCAGACGCTGTTTCTCTTCGCTGATGTCGAGCTTCTCAATATAGTAGATGAGCTCCTGCTCCAGACGGTTCTTGTCATAGTCCACCTCGGGGATCTGCTCCAGTCCCTTGATGATCGTCTCCTTGATCTTCGGCACGCGTGCCTTCTCGTAAGGCTCGATCTCGTGGAGGAGAGCCTCGATGGTGTCCACCTTCTCATGGAATTTCTTTTCCAGCGCGGCACCTTCCTGACGGCGGAAGCTGATCAGCGCTTCCAGTGCCTGGTCGATAGCCCGGCGGACAACGGCCCATTCCTCGTCGGTGAGCGTCTCCGTCTCCGTCTTCGTCAGCACGTCGGGCATGCGCAGCAGCGTGGGCATCCAGTCTTGCGGCTCGGGAATGCCGGCCTTGGCAGAGATGTCCTTCAACTGGTGATAATAGTTTTCCACCAGTGCGGCATTGATGGGTGTGGCGCTCGTCAATGCATCCTGCTCAATCCATATAGAGAAGTCCACCTTGCCACGGAATAGCTTTTGGGCAATGAGCTGGCGTATCTCCATTTCCTTCTCACGGTAGAGTGGAGCAATGCGCGTGGAGAGATCGAGCGACTTGGAATTGAGGCTCTTGATCTCCACATTAATCTTCTTGTCACCATAGGTTACGACCGATTTGCCGTAGCCAGTCATCGATAGTATCATAATCTTGCGAGTTAAATATCCGCAAAAGTACACATTTTGTGTGGAAAAGCCGTATATTTGCACTTTAATAAGTATAAAATTTATTTTATGTCGTGCATATTGAACATTGAGACGAGCACTAACGTGTGCTCTGTAGCTGTCTCGCAGGACGGCCAATGTATCTTTGAGAAAGAGGACCATTCAGGGCCCAACCATGCCGAGAAGCTCGGCACATTTGTTGATGAGGCACTGTCGTTTACAGATAATCATGCCATTCCTTTCGATGCCGTGGCCGTGAGCTGCGGTCCCGGCTCTTATACCGGTCTGCGTATCGGCGTGAGCATGGCCAAGGGCATCTGCTACGGCCGTGGGCTGAAGCTCATCGGCGTCCCCACGCTGGAGGTGCTCTGTGTGCCGGTATTGCTCCATGAGATGGTGGAAGAGGAGGATGCCCTTCTTTGCCCTATGCTCGATGCTCGTCGCATGGAGGTGTACGCCCAGATTCTCGATCGTGGCCTGAAGGAGATCCGTCCTATCCACGCCGATGTAGTGGAGGCCGACACCTATAAGGAGTGGCTCGATGCACATCCGGTCTATTTCTTCGGCAATGGAGCTGCCAAGTGCAAGGACGTGATCACTCATCCCAACGCCCACTTTATCAGTGGCATAGAGCCGTTGGCCAAGAATATGATGCCGTTGGCAGAGAAGCGCAATGCCAATGAGAAGTGGGAGGATGTGGCCTACTTCGTGCCCTTCTATCTGAAGAACTTTGTGGCTAAGCTGCCTCGTAAACTTTTATAAACAGGAACAATGGACATTCAAGGATTAGACTATAATACACAGCGCGACCGTCTCGTCATGCCGGAGTATGGGCGTGAGGTGCAGCGCATGGTAGAGCATGCCATCAGCCTGCCCGAGAAGGCCGACCGGGAAGCCTGCGCCAAGGCCATCGTCCGGACCATGGAGCGTATGAACCCGCAGGTACGCCAGGAGGCCGACTACCAGCAGAAACTTTGGGATCAGCTGGCTATCATGAGCGATTTCAAGCTCGACATCGACTGGCCTTATGACGTCAGCGAGGCCCGTAAGATGCAGGTCAGCCCTGAGCCCATTGAGTATCCCCGGCAGCATATTCCCATCCGCCATTATGGCAGCATGGTGTTTGAGCTTTTCGAGAAACTGGAGTCGATGCCCGAAGGTCCCGAGCGTGATGAGCTCGCTGCCCTTACCGCCAATCAGATGAAGCGCGACCTCGTGCAATGGAGCCATGGAAGCTCCGACGACGAGAAGGTGGTCAGCGATCTGGCGAAATACACCCATGGCGTGATCCAGCTCGATCTCAACACATTCCGTTTTGCCAAGGTGGAACAGTCCTTGCCAAATGAGCGTGGCGGAAAGCGCAAACGCAGATAATATGCCCGAAACCGGTCGCCCTCCGTCTGTGACATGCTATGTGGAGGCGTGACGGTCTAATTTGCAAAAACTAAGGCTATGAAATCATTCATCATTGAAGGCGGTCATCCGCTGCAAGGTACGATCACCCCTCAGGGCGCCAAGAACGAGGCGCTGGAAGTGATCTGTGCCGCCCTGCTTACCGACGATCCCGTACGCATTGACAATATACCCGATATTCTCGATGTGAAGAATCTTATCAACCTCCTCGTCGATATCGGCGTGAAGGTGACGCACAATGCGCGCAATAGTTATACCTTCCAGGCAGATGAACTGAAACTGGACTATCTCGACAGTATCGAGTTCGTGAAGAAGTGTGCCTCCTTGCGTGGCTCGGTGTTGATGATCGGTCCGCTGCTGGGCAGGTTCGGTAAGGCGACGGTGGCCAAGCCCGGTGGTGACAAGATAGGACGCCGGCGGCTCGACACCCATTTCCTGGGATTTAAGAATCTGGGTGCCACGTTCGAGAAGGATCCCACACGTGAGGTGTATCACATCCACGGTGAGGAGCTCACGGGCAAGTATATGCTCCTCGATGAGGCCTCGGTCACCGGTACCGCCAATATCATCATGGCAGCCGTGATGGCCAAGGGGACGACGACGATCTACAACGCTGCCTGCGAGCCTTACATCCAGCAGCTCTGCCATCTGCTCAATGCCATGGGTGCCAATATCTCCGGTATTGCCAGCAACCTGCTGACCATCGTGGGTGTGGAGCATCTTCACGGAGCTAGTCATACGGTGCTGCCCGATATGATCGAGGTGGGCTCTTTCATCGGCATGGCTGCCATGGTAGGCAATGGCGTGACGATCAAGAACGTGTCGGTGCGCAATCTCGGCATCATCCCCGATGCCTTCCGCCGGCTTGGCGTGCAGGTGGATGTGAAGGGTGACGACCTTTTCATCCCGCGTCAGGAGCACTACGAGGTGGACTCGTTCATCGACGGGACGATCATGACGCTGAGCGATGCCACGTGGCCCGGCCTCACGCCCGACCTTCTTTCCGTGCTCCTTGTCGTAGCGACGCAGGCCCGTGGCTCCGTGCTCATCCATCAGAAGATGTTCGAGAGCCGTCTGTTCTTCGTCGATAAGCTCATCGATATGGGTGCCAACATTATCCTCTGCGATCCCCACCGTGCCGTGGTGATCGGTCAGGATCATCAGAAGCGGTTGCGTGCGGGCCGCATGACGAGTCCCGATATCCGTGCGGGTATCGCCCTGCTCATCGCGGCGATGAGTGCCGATGGTACGAGCCGTATAGAAAACATCGCACAGATCGACCGCGGCTATCAGGACATTGAGAAACGACTCAACAAGCTGGGAGCAAAGATCCAGCGCATAGGCGATTAGCCGCTAGTGGCCCTCCATCGGCAGGGTGGCCCTCCGGGTCTTCTGGGGACGGCTGTCGTATGTGGAGACAACATCCAATAATATCCATTAGGTATGTCAGACAATTCTCTTTCTTGGCTTGGCCAGCCCGATGGCTGCTATCGCATCGGCCGGTTGGGCAAGCCTCACGGTGTGAAGGGTGAGATCTCTTTCCAGGTGGACGATGATGTGTTCGACCGTCTGGATTCCGATTTCGTGATCCTTGACGTCGATGGTCTTCCCGTCCCTTTCTTTTTTGAGGAATACCGTTTCAAGAGCGATGATATGGTCCTTGCCAAGTTCGAGGGCGTTGATACGGAAGAGGCGGCCCGCCGTCTGACGGGTTGCGGTGTGTATTTCCCGCGCGAGGCTGCCGATACGGATGATCAAGTGTCGAATGCGGAGATCGTGGGTTATAGCGTCATAGATGCCGTGTCGCACGAGACGGTCGGCACCATTCACCGGGTGGACGCTTCTACGGAGAATGTCCTCCTTGAGGTGACGACGGCCGATGGCCGTTCGGTCCTCCTGCCCATCAACGAGCATCTGCTTGACGATGTGGACAAGGAGACACGCAGTGTCTGTCTCCGGATTCCCGAGGGACTGCTTGATCTTTAATAAGCAATGAGACGGCCTCGCCCCCATGGAGGGATGAGGCCAGTATATATAATAAGGTAATGACAATGAAGAAACAACAGATATGTATCCTGGGCAGTACAGGTTCGATCGGCACGCAGGCCCTCGACGTGATCCGTCAGCATCCCGACCGTTACGAGGCCTATTGCCTGACGGCCAACAACAGCGTCGATAAGCTCGTCGCCCAGGCGCGCGAGTTCAGTCCGGCCTGTGTGGTGATAGCCAATGAGGATCATTATAAGGAGGTGCAGGATGCCCTCAGCGACCGTCCCGACATCAAGGTCTATGCCGGTAAGGAGGCCCTCAACGAGGTGGTGGAGGCCGGTCCGGTCGACATGGTGCTCGCATCGATGGTCGGCTTCTCCGGTCTTGTACCCACCATCCATGCCATCAAGGCGGGCAAGAAGATCTGCCTGGCCAACAAGGAGACGCTCGTCGTAGCCGGTGAGCTGATCCTCGACTTGGTGCGCCGGCATCATGTAGCGCTGCTCCCTGTCGACTCGGAGCACAGTGCCATCTTCCAGTGTCTCTATGGCGAGGATGCCGATCAGGTGGACAAGATCCTGCTCACCTGTTCGGGCGGCCCTTTCCGTCTTTTCACGCAGGAGCAGCTTGAGCACGTGACGGCTGCCGATGCCTTGAAGCATCCCACATGGGACATGGGCGCAAAGATCACGATTGACTCTGCCTCTCTGATGAATAAGGGCTTTGAGGTGATGGAGGCCCGTTGGCTCTTCGGAGTCCCCGCCGACCGTATTGAGGTGCTGATCCATCCGCAGAGCGTCATCCATAGCGGCGTGCAGTTCGTCGATGGTGCTGTGAAGGCACAGCTCGGCGTGCCCGACATGCGCTTGCCGATCCAGTATGCCTTCTCGTTCCCTGAGCGTCTGCCCTTGCAGGGTGAGCGGCTCGACCTCTTCAAGATGGGCCATCTCGATTTCTTCCGTCCCGATCAGGAGAAGTTCCGTTGTCTGGCATTGGCTTACGAGGCCATCGGCAAGGGCGGCAACATGCCCTGTATCCTTAACGCGGCTAACGAGGTGGCCAACCTGGCCTTCCGTCAGGGACGTCTCTCGTTCCTCGGCATGGCCGACGTGATCAGCAAGACGATGGAGCAGGCTACCTTCGACGCCACTCCCGATCTCGAGGTCTATCTGCAGACCGACCGGGAGGCACGCGCCATAGCGTCCGGACTGATAGGATAGTCATCCCGTGAAGAGATTCTTAGATGGGCTGTGCGGACCGGCCGTCCGCTTCCCCCATCAATAAACACAGTAAATTGTGATTTCGCGGCCTGCACCGCCCCTATGGCTTGTGGGCATCCAGGCCGCATCAATCCTATAATACCTATAAAAGTAGAATGGAAATTTTTCTGATTAAACTTCTTCAGTTTATCCTTGCCATCTCGCTTCTCGTGCTGCTCCATGAGGGTGGCCACATGTTCTTCTCGAAGCTCTTCGGCATCCGTGTGGAGAAATTCTTTATCTTCTTCGATGTCGGCATCGGCAAGTGGAGTGGCAAGCTCTTCAGCTTCAAGCTCAAGGGCGATACGGAATACGGCATGGGCTGGCTGCCGTTGGGCGGCTATTGCAAGATCTCGGGCATGATCGACGAGAGCTTCGACACAGAGCAGATGAAGCAGGCCCCTCAGCCATGGGAGTTCCGCACCCATCCGGCCTGGCAGCGCCTGCTGGTAATGATCGGTGGTGTGCTGGTCAATTTCCTGTTGGCCTTGTTCATCTATTCGATGATCATGTATCACTGGGGCGAGAGCTATGTGCGCATGGACAAGATGAGCTATGGCATGAAGTTCAGCGATGAGGCCAAGAAGCTCGGCTTCCGTGATCACGACAAGCTGCTCGGAACGGATCTCGGTGAGTTCAAGGATTTCAATGTGGATGTCTACCGCGATCTCTCCGAGGCACATACGGCTTATGTGGAGCGTCAGGGCAAGACGGTGAGCGTTCCCCTTCCCGGCAATCTCAATCTTCTCGACATGTTGAAGAAGACGCCTCAGTTTGCCCGCCCCTTCATCCCCGCTAAGGTGGACACCGTGCTGGAGACGATGCCCGCAACGGAGGACAGCAAGACGATGATCACCTCTCCGGCTTATAAGATCGGCCTGAAGAAGGGCGACATGATCCTCGCCGTTAATGGCGTGCCGGTCGATTCCTACAATGAGTTTACCGATCAGATGGGCGTGTTGTCCGACGAGCTGGCTGCTGCCAAGACCCATGCCGACAGCATGCGGATCTGTACGGTGACGATTGCCGTGATGCGTGCGGGAGCACCCTCCGGTGCCCGGACGTCAGCACAGGCCGCTTCCGTTAAGGCCGCCGCACAGGATACGGCATCTCTCACCACACCGACGACCGCTTCGGTCGACACCCTGAAGGCCGTGCTCACGTCCGATCTGAAGTTCGGCTTTGCCGTTGCCAGCGTACCGGCGCTCTACGAGAAGGAGACGACGCATGTCAGCTACGGCTTCCTGCAGAGCTTCCCGGCCGGTGTGAAATATGGTTGGGATGTGCTGGCCGGCTATGTGAGCGACATGAAGTATGTCTTCACGGCCGACGGCGCGAAGTCGCTTGGAGGCTTCGGCGCCATAGGTAGCCTCTTCCCCTCGCAGTGGGACTGGTATCTTTTCTGGAAGATGACAGCGTTCCTGAGCATCATTCTGGCTTTCATGAACATCCTTCCGATTCCTGCCCTCGATGGTGGTCATGTAGTGTTCCTGCTCTATGAGATCATTACAGGACGCAAGCCGGGCGAGAAGTTCATGATACGTGCGGAGTATGTCGGCTTCGCCATTCTTATCCTGCTGATGATCATCGCCAATCTCAACGACGTCCTACGATGGTTGGGAGTGATGTAAGTCCGGCATGGTAAACAACTTATACGACGGTACATCCGTATCCGTCTGTGTAGCCCCGGTATCGTACCGATCATTATTCTCGGTACGATACCCGGACTAGACAACGGAAAGAAAATAAACATGCTGTAACCGGCAGTTTATGATATTATAGTGTCTTTCGATATTTTGTCATTTCCCGATTCTTGTCCCAAAGGTATTAAGGCTGGCATCTTATGACGCTTCAAGAGGCTGCTTCTTCTTACCTTCATGCCGTCACAGGGACGGCGCTGTTTGTTTGGCTTTATTTGGAGAATGACAAAATGATTTTGGTATCCGGTATGGGATACAAGGCAGGTATTCTTTCTGAAAAGACTTCCATCCTGCTCTTGCACAGACTGAGTCTAGTCAATAAGGTAGCGGCAATAAGACTGCTACAGTCGTTTCAACTCACTGTCAATATTGCTGTGACTATGCAGCTTGTAGTCCTTGGGGTTTAACTGATAACGTAGGGTGAGGGAGACGGCGCGGTAGTCGTAGGTGTTCAACAGATTCATTGTCATTCTGTCGCTGTAAATCTCATTGCCGTCTTTCTGGGTATTGAAGATGTCGTTCACCTTGAGTTGCAGGCTGATGCGGTCGTGCCAGAACGTCTTTGTAGCATTGAAGTTAACCGACCCCAGATGGCGGTTGAGATGTACGTTGCGGTAATCTCCGGGACTCTGATAGTTGGCCGTGAGGAATATCGTGAATGTCGGGCTCACCTTGAAGCTATTGGAGAGCATGGCCACGCAGATAGGATCGTTCAGGCTGACGGTTCCCAACTGCGTATGAATGTGTAGGAATTGCTTGTTCATCGCGAGCGTCAGCTGTGGGTTCCAGAAGCCGAAGGTACGGGAGAGCACCACGGCCAGGCGCATCTGCTTTACCGAATTGAGATTCTTATAGGACATGACCGACACGGCGGGTTGCGACTCGAGTTGCGAGGCCCAATTGATGATGGCATTTCGTGTGTCGGAATAGCCGTTTAAGCGTATATTTTGCCATCATAGCATCAAAAAACTTGCAGAAATCATCTGCCATACAAAATAATTCTATAACTTTGCTCTCGGTGATCATAGCGATTATTGTTTGTAATCCTTTGTAATTTAGCACTATAAAGTTA
Organism: Prevotella sp. CAG:924; assembly: GCA_000431975.1. GTDB lineage: Bacteria > Bacteroidota > Bacteroidia > Bacteroidales > Bacteroidaceae > Prevotella. The sequence goes on from HF988614.1 coordinate 10,619, forward strand.
CAACGATTTTCGCTAATCACCAAATTTACACGCATTTACAATTCGTCGAACTCACGTTAAATAAATATCTTCGTCGAACACTTAGGTTTATAAATATGGAAAAAACAAAAAAACAATTTGTAGTTTTGTGTATAGTTTTAGTTTGCATCTTCACTTTAGTGTTTTCATTGTTCTGTAAATCAGCTACTAAAGATAGCGCAATTTCTCCATTAACAGATATTTTGACTGACAGTATTTCTCAAATTGTTTCGGCTTGTCCTGGTGAAATCGGGGTGGCGGTTATTATTAATAACACTGATACGGTTAAGGTCAATAATAAGAGTGTTTATCCTATGATGAGTGTGTTTAAGGTTCATCAAGCATTAGCACTTTGCAATGACTTTGATAATAAAGGAATTTCACTTGATACCTTGGTAAATATAAATAGAGGTAAACTTAACCTAAAGACTTGGAGTCCTATGATAAAAGATTATTCAGAACCTATCATATCATTGACTGTGAGGGATTTGTTACGCTATACTCTTACTCAAAGCGACAATAATGCGAGCAATTTTATGTTTAAGGATATAGTTAATGTCGCTCAAACAGACAGTTTTATAGCCACGCTCATTCCTCGTTCAAGTTTTCAGATAGCTTATACGGAAGAGGAAATGTCGGCAGACCATAATAAGGCTTATTCTAATTATACATCTCCTCTTGGTGCTGCAATGCTAATGAATCGTTTGTTTACTGAAGGTCTTATTGGTGATGAGAAACAAAGTTTTATTAAAAACACGTTAAAAGAATGCAAAACAGGCGTAGATAGAATAGCAGCTCCGCTTCTTGATAAAAAAGGAGTTACTATAGCACATAAGACAGGTTCTGGTTATGTCAATGAAAATGGTCTTCTTTCAGCTCACAATGATGTAGCCTTTATATGCCTGCCTAATAACACTTGCTACACCTTAGCGGTATTTGTCAAGGATTTCAAGGGAAATGAATCACAGGCGTCACAATATGTTGCGCATATATCAGCGGTAGTATATTCTTTATTAATGCAAACTTCGTTAAATACTTAAACTGTGCTTACTTTGATAATTAAAGATAAACATTCTACAATAGGGACTGTCGTAAAAAGGCTAAAACTTTAT
>HF988615.1 GCA_000431975.1 Prevotella sp. CAG:924
ACTCATAATGACGGAATTAAACGACAGTCCCTAAGTAGTATCACATATTTCTTATTTTTCTGATATAAGTTACTGATAACAAGTAATATATAGTCAACAATCCAAATAAGCACACTTAAATATGCTTATTTGGATTGTTATGGAACGAAGAGTTATAAACCGTATGATGCCTTTGTATGGTTCATTGTATTTTCTCCTACAATATAGGCATAACACGCCACCGGAATAAATTGCAAAGTTAAATTATCAATCTTTATACTTCCACTTTTGCTGATACTTGTGACAAGCGCATAGTTCATTTGATTTTTCTCCATGAAATATTTGAGTGAGACCAATTCATTGGGGTGTGCAAAGAAACGGTCTGTCCACTTTATCTCAACAGCCCAATCAGGTTTTTGGCGTGCGATATTTAATCCTACAATATCGACTTCGCCTTGCAGCTTACCTATTCTCCAGTTAGCGTAGCGGATTGATACACCTTGTCTTGGAATCCATTGGGCATAAACTGCTGTTTCAACCATATCTCCAATTTCACTATCTTGCTCGCTGATAGGTTGAAATAATGCACACCTAAGTGATGGATTAGTAAGATAGATTTTGAATTGCGTTTCTCGTTGATAGTGTTTCGCTGTATCATCCGTTCTGCGTACAACCTTTATAAGAAAAGCGGCTTCGAGGTAATTGATATACTTTTTCAAGGTTTCCTTTTTTACTCCAGACTCTTTTGAAAGCCTTTCATAAGAAAATTGTGCCCCTGAATGATATGCAATCATGGTGAATAGCGAATTGAGTTCTTGAACATCGCTAATACCATACAGACTGGGAAGATCACGAAGTAGCACTTTGTCTATTATGTCATGGCGGATAAATTGTCCGGGATTCTCTCGTATTTCTTCAGAGAATACGACTTCCGGGTAACCACCATAATTTATGTAGTCAATAAATAGCTTATTTAGCAGTTGCAGGTCTATTGCTTGATAGATACGTGCTTTTATACCATGCCATTCTAAAGAAGTTGGGAGCATGATATTCGAATAGTTTTTCAAATGTATATATTCATAAAAAGTAAGCGGGGGTAAACTGAAATCAGTAAAACGACCGGCACCACTTTCGTCACTTCTCTTTTTAAGTTCGGCTGCTGCAGAGCCTGAAGCGACGAACTTAACATTGCGATAAGTATCAACTAATGATTTAAGGTCTATCTCCCACTCTTTAAGGTATTGTATCTCATCATAGAATACGTACATTTGCTCTTGCGTGGGATTTTTACCTAATATCTGACAAGCTAAAACGAAAAGTTGTTCCAAGTAAATTTTGTTGTAGATGGGAGTCTCTACCGATATATAAATAATATTCTGGGCAGACACACCACTGTCAATCAGCCGTTGTATTGTATGAAACATCATCACGGTTTTACCTACCCTTCGTGGACCCATGAGTATCAATGCCCTTCGAATACCTGTGGATTGAACTAATGGCATAAAAATATTAAGATATAACCGGGGGGACATTTGGGCATAATAGTCCGGTATTCTGCCTTCCGTCCACCAAGGGTTATCGACTTTCAATCTTCCTATTATTTGCTTCTCTAACAGTTCTGTATATTCCATACACAAGTTGATATGATTTAATAATGCAAATATAGCTAAAAATACAAATATAAGCATATTCTTTTATGCTTATTTGCTTTAATTCTGCAAGATAAGCCATTCTATTAGAAGCAAACCACTTATCAATATCAAGTAGTTATGTAGATTGTAACTCTCTGTGAAACTCACTGAATCCCCCTAACTAAAATAGGGACTGTCGTAAAAAGGCTAAAACTT
>HF988616.1 GCA_000431975.1 Prevotella sp. CAG:924
GGATGTGGTTATGGTGATAGTGTGCATTGCAGCCATGTATGCTTTCATGGAACTGTGCGGCTTGTCGTTGCTGTTCTTTGTAGTGAGCGTTGTGCTGTTTAGCTGGTGCTTGGTGTCTTCTGCCTATATTAACAGAATAAAGGAGAGCGAACTGCTTGAGGGCGACTTGCTGAAAACAGGCGAAAAACTGGTAAGGATGAAGCGTCAGCGTGTGCGTCTGATGATGATTAACCTTCCGCTTGGTATGGCATGGGCTGCATGGTACGGCTATGAGATGATTAGTTTTGAGACAGCAAGGGGCGGCAATCCGCGGAGAATGCTAGTAGGACTGTGTGCAGGCAATCCGCGGAGCATGATCGTAGGTCTGTGTGTAGGCTTGGTAGTAGGAATAATCCTCGGACTGATGATGCTCCGCAAGATGCAGCGGGCTAACGACATCGTGATACAGCAGATTGAGGAGATGAAAGCACTATAATATCGTATTGTCCTGAATCATGCAAAATCAGGTGAAAGACGACCATGCGGTTCGTCTTTCACCTGATTTCATTTAATTCTTCCCGTTAACGATGCCCAATGCCATCGAAACCATGCCGGTGATTGACAAAATCTCCTGCATTTATGTAAGGCCCTTTGCGCGAACGATAATCCGTTGCTAACACCCCACCGCATAGATAATGTAATGATCGCAAGTCTGGATCTTAATACCATCTTGCCAACCAACGGTTAGCTATAAACGTTTAGGCTCATAGCTTCGCTTCACAAGACAAGGATGCGCCACAGAACAGCACTCTAGAATAATAAGGAATACATGCTATTGTCTTCTTATTTCTGCCACCCACAGAGCCCGGCCACTTTCTTACAGCCTTCACCCCTCGCGCAGGAAGTCGAGTGCTTCCTTGATCTCTTCATCCGTAGCTGTCTGGTTGATGTGGATCTTACCGATACCACTGAGAAGGGTAAAGTTGATCTTCGAGCCTGTATTCTTCTTATCATGGTGCATGAGCGCGATAAGCTCATCGTAGTCATCGCATACAAAAGACGGCCGGTCGTAGTTCTCAAGAATGAAATGTACAGTCTGGCGCATCCTCTCCGTAGGGAAGTGCATCTTGACAGTCGACAGATACAGCTCACACACAAGTCCGTAGGCGACGGCATAGCCATGAAGCAAAGGCCAGGCCTCATCACGCGAGGCATTCTTCAAGGAGAATGCCTCCAAAGCATGACCGATGGTATGACCGAAGTTGAGAGCCTTGCGAATGCCCGTCTCGAAAGGATCCTTCGTCACCACGCGCTGCTTCACCTTCACCGAATCGGCCAACATCCGGCTCAAGGCGTCAAGGTCCGGATCCGTCAGATCGAAACTGACCAGTTCCGTCCAGTGCTTCTCGTCAGAGATCAGGCCGTGCTTGAGCATCTCTGCATAGCCCGAACAGAGGTTAGCCCTGTCGAGCGTCTTGAGGAAGACCGTATCGAGTATCACGCTGTTGGCATTGTGGAACACTCCGATCTCGTTCTTCAGGCCATTGAAGTTGAAACCTGTCTTACCGCCCACGGAAGCATCGACCATAG
>HF988617.1 GCA_000431975.1 Prevotella sp. CAG:924
TGCTGCAGGCTCATGACATCTCCATCAGCATGACAGAGGACTATAACCCTACGGACAACGTCATAGCCGAGCGGACCAACGGAATTATAAAGATTGAACGTGTCTACAGCCAGCGGCATTTCAATGACATTGAACATGCCCGTAATGTCATCGGCAGATACATTCATTTCTATAACTATCATCGCCCGCATATGAGCATCGGATATAAGGTACCTGCCGTGGCACATTTGGAGCAGGGAGAACAAAAAAGAATGTGGAAAAAATACGCGTCTATAAGCGTCAAAAATGAAAATAATAATATATTATTGCAAAGCCGAACGACAGAGTCGGGTGAAAGCGTATGCCGGAGCATCTGACAAAAAATCGAATGCCCCATCGAGGGGCATCCGATTTTGCCGAACAACAAAGTCGGACTCTGCGTGTCCAGAGTATCTGACTACTGAAACAGTACTACTCCGAATGAAGTGTCTACTGATATAGCACAAATTCACAAGGGGTGTCTACAAACTCAGTTTATAAACCCAAAAAGTGTCTAGTGAAATCAGGAAAAGACAGAGTCACCTAGGTGGCTTTGCCGAGTCACCTAGGTGGCTTTGCCGAGTCATCTAGGTGGCTTTGTCGAGTCGCCTAAGTGGCTTTGTCTGGCTGAAGTGTACCAGACTTAGTTGACAGTTCTCGGTGTTAAAACTAAATGGTTTACATATATTTTTGGGGGATCTTCCGAATTTTGGAGTGATAAACATATAGTTTTGTAAATCAAGAGAATATATCGTTTGCGACTGGGTTCACACATTGATAATCAATAAAGCTTATACAATGAACATTATTAGGGATCTTTTTCGTTAATAAAGATGAGTCATAAACCTAAAATGCATTTAATCAAGCTGTGATAGATAAGACTTAGTTAAAGGGTGGATGTGCACACCAGAGTCTATCACTCCAAATGTCGGATGAACGTTATTTCAATAGATGAGTGATAGAGGCACAAGAGAACTTAGATTTTTCGGTTATATCAAGAATCTATCTTTCTTATACATTACGCTGTATCCTTGTGGATGTGCATGACAATCTTCCTTCCAGACCTGTTGTCCGGCTTTGCAAGGATTCTGTGTTGTTTTAAACATACATAAACAACCTTATATATCTATTAAGAATAAACAGTTACAAATTAATGTAAATGTCAAAACTAGACAACATGAAGATCGCTATTATCTCTGCCTATAAATTTGTTATTAGACTATTTTTCTTAATTTTTGTCGTTTTTTTGCTGTTTGAAAAACAAAAATTAAGTAATTATATAAAATTATTCATTACAGTAGTTATGGTTCGCTTGCGCTTTGTTGGAAAGTATCTCCAAGTGTCAATTTATATAATTTAAAAATGATAGTAATACGGTGAAATTATAATTAAAATAAAAGAAATAGTTGGATACAAATAACGTTTTATAAATTATTCTTCGTAATTTTGCTTGCGTTTTAAAAATTAACATCATGAAAAGAATCTTTAGTTTTGTATGTATGTTGCTCTTAGCAACAAGTGCGAGTTTCGCGAAGAACGTAGTTCCAGTTTACACATCGTGTGGCAAGGTGGCTCATATCGATACGGATAGAACTTCAATAGGAAATACCCTCCAGCAAGTGGCAGCTATCGAGAAAGCACTTTGTGATGATTAAATAGTAATTGAATAATAGCGCCAATGAGGAATTTCCCTCATTGGCGTGTTTTTTTATAAAAATAGAAATGGATATGTATCGTAGAGTTGTCTTATCATTATTGAGTTGTTGCTGTTTGTCGCTCTCTGCACAAACCATCGACTGGTCGAAGTCGGCTGTGAAGCCAAAGGCGGACAGTATAGAGAAAAAGATCCTTGAACCGGCGAAATATGTGGTCACCTATACGTACAGGTATGCCAAGGACGCCAAGTATCCTGATGAGAAGCGTGAGGGATTGACCGTGCTGGAGATAGGTGACAGATATAACCGTTTTTGCGACTATTACACCCTCAAGTTCGATTCGCTCACCGATGAAATTTCGCGTGGTAAAATATCATTGAACGAATACACGTCTATGGCTCTCAGCTCGTTGAAAAAGAGCAAGTTTGAAGAGAATATCGTCATCGACCTGCATAAGAATGAGGCAACCGTGCAGCGCACGGCCGGCGGCACTACCAAGTATCAGTATGAGGAGGCCTGTCCGCAGCTGAAATGGGACCTGCTTCCCGGTGACACGGTCATATCCGGATATCATTGCAGTAAAGCCACGACCCGTATGTACGGACGCGACTATGTGGCATGGTATGCTCCGGAGATCACCATGCCATACGGTCCCTATAAGTTCGGTGGTCTGCCGGGACTGATACTGTCTGTGACCGACACGGCCGATAACTTTGAGTTTACTCTTGATGGTCTGCAGAAGACCGGTAATTTCACACCTGTATATCTTTGGAGCAGCAAGGACATCGTAAAGGCAAGCCGTGATAAGGTGCGTAAGATATACAAGAACTATTGTGCCGATCCTGTCGGAGCATTGACAAGCGACGGCAGCGTGACAGTGTCTGACGATGTGAAGGCTACGGTAGAATCGAAGCCTTATAATCCCATAGAACTTGAATAGGCTGTTGTTTGTCCGTGTCGTCACAACCTTTGCCTTCCTTTTCCTCGTTGCCGCACATTGCGTGTCGCGCACTCAGGGTGGTGACAGAGAGTTGTCTTTCAGCGTCCTCGATGCCGCCCGTGGCACTGCTCTTGGCAATGTGGTGTGCAGGGTGTACACCGCCGGTGGCAAGTTCCATGCTTATGGCATATCCGATGGAGGCGGCGGTCTGCATATCCATGTCGGGCACGGTGACCTTATCGAGTTCTCGTATGTGGGTTACCAGACCGTGAAGGTCAACGCCGACACCTGTCATGTAGGGCGCAGTAACGTGGTGAGGATGCAGGCCGGTGCCGCGGCGCTCCGCGAGGTCACTATCAAGGCCCGTCCGGTGACGGCAAGGGGCGACACGCTGGCTTATAATATCGGCTCTTTTGCAAAGCCCGGCGATGTGCATCTGGAGGATGTCCTCAGAAAGTTGCCAGGCATCAAGGTGGCCGACAACGGCACGGTGTCTTATCAGGGCAAGGCCATCAGCAAGTTCTATATTGAGGGTAAGGACCTGCTTGGCAGCAGCTACGGTCAGGCTACAAGGAATATGCCTGTCGATGCGGTAGCCACTGTGGAGGTGCTTGAGAATCACCAGCCGGTAAGAATGCTTCAGGGGCGACAGTTCTCCGATAAGGCCGCGTTGAATATCCGTCTTGAGAAAAACCATCGCGCGCGTCCCTTCGGAGAGGTGACAGCCGGCTTGGGCGGTTCGCCGACGGTATGGAACAACAGTCTGTTCCTTACCCAGATACTGGGCAAGAGCCAGCTAATGCTCACTGCAAAGATGAATAACAGCGGTGAGGACCTGTCGGATGAGACGCGCGAGCATATCGCCATCACCGACCTCGACGCGTATGAGCCTCTGCCGTCGGCGTTGCTGCCTACAGAAGGTAACGGCGAGACTTTGCCATCCAGCCGGTATCTTCACAACAAATCGTATTCTGGAGGGATCAACTATCTCACCAACGTGTCGGCCAACGCCACCCTGCGCTTTAACGTGTTGGCATACGAGGACCATTCATTCTATGAGGGCGATTACGGATACACCTATGGCGGTATGAATGCCGTGGCTTTATCCGAGACCCAGCGAAGGAGCATGCGGGCGCTGACCCTGCTGCCTATAATGAAATACGAGCTAAACTCCGACCGGACGTATCTGTCGGATGAGCTGCGCTATTCATACGGCCATTCATCGATGGACAATGTACTGACATCGAACGGGAAGGGCATCGCCGAGCATACCGATAACCGTCCGTCCTACTGGCGCAACTATCTCGTGGCAGCCATTCCGGCGGGCAGCCTTATCTTGCAGGCAAAGTCGTTGCTGCGGTATTATGACCGGAGCGAACAGCTTGACGATGCGTCCGACTCCGTCGCATTGTATAATGTCACAGACAGATATACCGTCCGGGCGTTTACGGCCAAAAACATCGTCACCACCTCCATGCCTCTGTGGGGTAACCATCTGGAGATGGATCTGCGCGCCCATTATGCAGACACATGGTACGGCTATTCCGGCAGGGTGCGTGCCGGCAAGCTGCGTGTAGGATTCACTCCGCGGTATGTCTTCACCTTCGGCAATGACAGGACATTGTCCGTCGGCCTGCCGATAGAATGGCTTAAAATAGACCATGCATCGCATGATGGCATTAAGCGGGCACGTGACCGCATGATGCTGTTGCCGTCGTTGGATTTCAATTTCAGGATGAACGACCGATGGCGTGCCGGCTTCTCGGCTTCGATGGCGCTTGACGATATGTCGGCCGATTTCTGCTCTCCGTATGTCCTTAGAACATCCTACCGTACGGTCTATGTGCCCGGCACAGATGTCTTTCTCGACCGTAGCGGACGTCTTTCTGCGCGGGTCAACTATCGCGACCTTGCCACGATGCTATTTTGGAACGCGTCAGTGGCGTATATCGACGAACGTCTTGACGGTTACACCGACTACGACTATACCGACACGCTTACTGTCATGACGGTCAAGGGAGGTGTGAACCATCGTCGGCATCTCATCGCGAGTATGGGTGTCGACAAAGGATTGACTGATGCCGGACTGACTCTTAAGGCCGATGTCGCCTATGACCTCACATCCTCTTTTCTCTCACAGTCGGGTATCACCACGATCAATGAGTCGAACAATGTGACGGCAAGCCTGAGTGCCGTGTGGCAGAAGTTGAAATGGCTCCGTATGACTGTCGGTGCCACCAGCATGTTCTATTGGGAGAACAACGATGTGGAGCGTTCCGAGGTGTTGGCCTCGTTCACCGGTAAAGCGTCGGTCTATCTGTTCCCGTTGAAAGGGCTTGCCCTCGAACTGAAATATTATCAGTCAACCAATGAGCTCTCGTCTTCCTGCTTTCAGACATCCGTGCTGTGTGACGCCGACGTCAGATATGATATCAACAAGTCGTGGAACGTCGGCTGCTCGCTGTCCAATCTTCTCAATACCAAGGAGTATGCGGTTGTCCAGACATCAGGTATTAACACTTCCAGCTACCGGCTCCCGTTGCGAGGCAGAGAGGTGATGTTCAAGGTCGGACTGCGTTTGTAGCCGCCGGTTGCCGCTTCCATAGTCATATCTTTGGACATTGCATGGCAGAGGGATTGCTGAGAGGATAAGGCAAATATGCGGAAGTTTGAAATAATTTCTAATGAAATATTTGCAGAATGCAATTATTTTGCTAACTTTGTGGCAGCGGATTCCGGATGACGTCAGTCTTTCCGTTTGTGATTCGCCGATGAAAGCGGGTGAAAGTCCCGTATAGTATGCACCCTATATTTTACTGATATGAAAAAAGTCGTTCGTACCTACTACTGTTGGATCTGCGGCAGAACCGTGAAGACAGACGGTAGTGAGACAGAACCTCCACGTTGCTGTTGCGAGCCGATGGAGATGACGGATGAGCAAATCATCGAAGAATAACAATCCTGTTAATTGTACATTATAATACAAAGTATTGAAGCTCCGTTATTAGCCGGTTTTGAAGAACTCGTTTCTGATAAACCGGCTATTTCGCATCTTTATGCGACGTGATGTTCCGTGAAGATGTCTTGCCTTTGAGGTTTCCACGTATGAGATACGTCGTTTTCTGGTGGCATCATGGGGGCTTTACCGCCCCTTTCAGTACAAAGGGGCGGTTCTCCACATGCGGAGAGGATCATCCCGCTTATTGGCGGCCGTCGGTCTCTGGATGGCAGTAAGTCGGAATCAATATGGGGAACACTCTTTTTTCTTATACTTTTTGTTTATCTTTGCAGGTATGAAATTTTATCCAACCTATTCGTTTGTGGCCGTTCTTCTGGTGATGTTTTCCTTCATTCCGGTAAAATCAGCCGAGGGAGAACGTCTGAGTGCTCCGGCACGCCGTATGGCCAAAGCCGGGTTTGTGAATGTGCGTGAGAAGGACCCCACTATTTTTGTCAGTCTGATGTATTCCCGTAAAGACAACTTTACGGGTACGGTGCTCTATACCGAGCTGCGTGAGGCTTATCTCCATCCCAAGGCCATGGCAGCCTTGAAGAAGGCTCAGAAACGTCTGAAGCAGCTGCGCCCCGATCTTTCGTTGAAAGTCTACGATGCTGCCCGTCCTATGTCCATTCAGCAGAAAATGTGGGATAAGGTGAAAAACACGTCGAAGAATATCTATGTCTCTAATCCTGCTCATGGAGGTGGCATGCACAACTATGGTATGGCGGTGGACATCACCCTCTGCAACTTGCGTGGCGATACGATTCCTATGGGTACGAAGATCGATTATATGGGTGCTGCCGCCCATATTGACAAGGAGCAGCAGCTCGTTGCCCGTCACCGTATCTCGCGTCAGGCATTGGCCAACCGCCGTCTGCTCCGTTCGGTGATGCGTTATGCCGGATGGCGTCCATTGCGTACAGAGTGGTGGCATTTTAATATGTGTTCGCGTGCTACGGCCCGAAAATATTATAAGGTGATCCCATGATAGGATAGTGACACCTGTGTGTCGGCCTGCCTATTCGTAATTTCTTTATACCTTTCCTTTATGCTGATTTCTCCGGAAACTCTCCATTTCATCGCAGAACATATCAATGATGACGTCCATCGGCTGGCGCTGAAGAAAGCGCCGGCGGGTGTCGATCTGTCTTTTGCTCTCGATCAGATTCAGGGACGCCAGACCGCGAGGAAGAAGCTCCCTTCATGGGCAGCCCTCGATGGCATTCTGTATCCGCGTCATCTTTCCATGGAGCAGTGCTCGAGTGAGGTGACGGGTAGGTATAAGCGCGACATTGTGCAGAGGATGCTTAGGAGAAGTTCAGACTCCTCTTGTCCGCAAAAAGGTTCCATACAGCGTGAATGCTGCCAAAATTCATCCATTCCATCGACACAGGGTGTTACGTCTATGGCAGACTTGACAGGTGGGCTGGGTGGAGACTTTTCTTGTATTGCGCCCTGCTTTTCCCAGGCCGTTTATGTTGAGCGTCAACAGGAGTTGTGCGATTTGGCCCGACACAACTTTCCTTTGTTGGGCCTTTCCCATGCAGAGGTGGTCTGTGGCGATGGCGTCGATTTCCTGCAGTCGTCATCTGTGTCTTTCGGTCTTATTTTTATGGATCCTGCGCGTCGTGACAGTCATGGCGGGCGCACTTATGGCTTGTCTGATTGTACTCCAGATGTATTGCCGATGATCCCGACGCTGCTCGAGAAGTCCCGTTTCATATTGTTTAAGCTGTCGCCCATGCTCGATATCACGCAGGCGGTCAATAGCATTAATGCGGCGGCTGGACATGGCGTGGTGAGCAGCATTCATGTCGTATCGGTCGATAATGAGTGTAAGGAGCTGTTAGTAGTGTTACAGTCTGAAGGGGAGGATGAGCCTATGTTGTATTGCATCAACCTCCGTTCGTCCCTTCCGTTGTCCGATTCGACTATTGTCGGCGGCTTGCAGGAACAGTCTGGTAAGGGCGGTTCTTTGTTCTGTTGTCCGTGGATCACAGGTTCTGCTGCAGCCCCGGTGGTGACTGATGCCTTACAGCCGGGACAGTTGCTCTTTGAGCCTAACGCCTCCATTATGAAGGCCGGTTGTTTTGGTCCCGTAGCCGCAACGTATCAGTTGCAGGCAGTTAGTGCCGATTCCCATCTTTTTATTGCAGACGGCATCCATACCGGTCTGCCGGGTCGTAGCTTTGTCATCGAGCGTGTGTCATCGATGAACCGGAAAGCGCTCCGTAGCTTCCTTGAGGGTGTGGAACGGTCCAATGTGTCAGTGCGTCATTTTCCTTTATCGGCGGAGCAGTTGAGAAAGCGGTTGAAACTGCGTGATGGTGGTGAGTATTATCTTTTTGCTACTACCACGCATGACAGCCGGCATGTGTTGCTCCTCTGTAAGAAAGTCGAATCGTTATAATGCACTAAAAATTAGACCTTAACCTTTGTCGTATTGTTGAAATTCAGTACTTTTGCAAGTTAAAGTGTTGTATGGCAACAGTAGGGAAGGGAAAGATCCCAGAAAGAAGAATTAAGACTAACGCAATATAAAGGAGAAACAGAATGTCATCTGTAACGATCAAAAGAGTAGAGAACCTGAAGGATCTCAAGCGTTTCATAGAGTTTCACTACGATTTGTATGAGGGCAGTCCCTATGATGTGCCCAATCTTTTTAGTGACGATATGAACACCTTGCGAAAGGACAAGAACGCTGCTTTCGATTTTTGTGAAGCCGAGTATTTCATGGCTTTGCGCGATGGTAAGGTGGTGGGCCGTGTGGCCGCCATCATCAATCATAAGGCCAATGAGAAATGGCAGAAGAAAGATGTGCGTTTCGGATGGATCGATTTCATCGACGATCTGGAAGTCAGCACGGCTCTTTTCAAGGCCGTTGAGGATTGGGGTCGCGAGAAGGGAATGACAGATATAGTCGGTCCGCTCGGGTTCACTGATATGGATCCCGAAGGTATGCTGACATGGGGCTTTGATAAGCTCGGCACCATGCCTACGATCTACAACTATGATTATTATCCCCGTCATATGGAGAAGCTCGGTGGCTGGGAGAAGGATAACGACTATGTGGAATATTTCATGCGTGTGCCCAAGGCCGTTCCCGAGAAATATATGAAGATTGCGAAGATGGTCGAGGAACGTTACAATCTTCACGTGAAGAAGCTCACCTATGCCGATATTTATAAGCGCGGATATGGCCGCCGTCTTTTTGAACTCATCAACGAGACGTATGCCGACCTTTACGGCTTCTCCGAGCTCAGTGACAAGCAGATCGATCAGTATGTGAAGATGTATATCCCGATGGTCGATCTCAATCTCATCACAGTGATCGAGGATGGCAATGCCAACAACAAGATCGCCGGCATGGGCATTACCATCCCGTCGATGAGCCGTGCGCTGCAGCACTGCCGTCGTGGTCGTCTCTGGCCTTTCGGCTGGTGGTATTGTCTTCGTGCCATCAAGTTCCACAAGACAGAGGGAGTCGATCTCCTATTGTTGGGCTTCCTGCCGGAATACCGTAAGAAGGGAGCCAACGCCCTCCTCTTTGCCGATCTTATTCCCCGCTACATCAAGTATGGCTTCAAGTGGGGTGAGTCACAGGTGGAGATGGAGAATAACGAAGGCGTGCAGAGTCAGTGGGGACCGCTCAATCCCGAGAACCACAAGCGTCGCCGTTGTTACCGGAAAGCGATCAGCCGGTAAAGTCGGAAAAGAAAGTAGCTGCTGACAGTATTGCCGGCAGCTTTGTTTCTTATTATTGCTCTTGCCATCCGGGCATCCGGTGGTCAATAGGGCGTAGCCCACTTCCCTCATAGTCACGAATTAAATATGAATTATGCCCGAAGAAAAGGATACACAGAAGAATCAGGCCCCACAGCCGGTGGCCTATACAGACGATAATATTCGCCATCTCTCCGATATGGAGCATGTGCGCACCCGACCAGGTATGTATATCGGACGTCTGGGAGATGGCTCGCTTCCTGAGGATGGTATTTACGTGTTGCTCAAGGAGGTGATCGACAATTCCATTGACGAGTTCAAGATGAATGCGGGCGACCGCATAGAGGTCGATCTGGAGAACAATCTCACCGTCCGTGTGCGCGACTATGGCCGTGGCATACCTCAGGGAAAACTTGTTGAGGCTGTCTCGAAGCTTAACACTGGCGGTAAGTACGACACCCGCGCATTCAAGAAGAGCGTGGGACTTAACGGTGTTGGTGTGAAGGCTGTCAATGCCCTGAGCTCCCGGTTCGAGGTGAGAAGTTACCGCGAAGGACAGGTACGCAAACTTGTCTTTGAAAAAGGTGTTCTCAAGAGCGATGTTACGGAAGCGACTGAGGATGAGAATGGTACGTATATCTTCTTTCGTCCGGACGACAGCCTGTTCAAGAACTATTCTTTCCATGACGAGATCGTGGAGACGATGCTCTCCAATTATACCTATCTGAACTCCGGCCTGACGATTATGTATAATGGCCGCCGTATTCGTTCGCGCAACGGCCTGGAGGATCTCCTGAACGATACGCTGACCGTGCAGCCCCTTTATCCCATTGTCCATATGAAGGGCGAGGACATCGAGATCGCTTTCACGCATACCAACCAATATGGCGAGGAGTACTATTCTTTCGTCAATGGTCAGCATACCACACAAGGTGGTACCCATCAGAGTGCCTTTAAAGAGCACATCGCCAGAACCATCAAGGAGTATTTTGATAAGAATTACGAGTACACCGATATCCGCAATGGCATGGTAGCCGCCATTGCCATCAATGTGGAAGAACCCGTTTTCGAGTCACAGACGAAGATCAAGCTCGGTTCGACGCTTATGGCTCCGGGAGGCGAGACGATCAATAAGTATGTAGGCGATTTCATCAAGAAGGAGGTGGACAACTATCTTCATATCCACAAAGAAGATTGTGCCGACCTTTTGGAGAACAAAATCAAGGAGAGCGAGCATGAGCGTAAGGCTATGGCCGGTGTGACAAAGCTCGCCCGTGAGCGTGCCAAGAAGGCCAATCTCCATAATCGTAAGTTGCGTGACTGCCGTATACACTTCTGCGATGCGAAGGATGACCGGAAAGAAGAGTCGTCGATTTTCATCACGGAGGGAGATTCGGCCTCTGGCTCGATCACTAAGAGCCGTGATGTGAATACGCAGGCTGTCTTCTCACTTCGAGGTAAACCGCTCAACTCTTTCGGCCTGACCAAGAAAGTGGTGTATGAGAACGAGGAATTCAATCTGTTGCAGGCAGCCCTCGATATCGAGGATGGTCTTGACAATCTGCGGTATAACAAGGTCATTGTGGCCACAGATGCCGATGTTGACGGTATGCACATCCGTCTGCTGATCATCACCTTCTTCTTGCAGTTCTATCCTGATCTGATCAAGAAAGGCCACGTCTACGTGTTGCAGACACCTCTGTTCCGCGTGCGCAACCGCCGTACGAAGATCAAGAATAAGAAAGTCATCGCTGAGGCAGATGCCAATCTCGGTCCCAAGGAGAAGAAAGGCGATTTCATCGTGCGTTACTGCTATACCGATGAGGAGCGCCAGCGTGCCATCCGCGATCTTGGCCCCGACCCGGAGATCACACGATTCAAGGGACTTGGAGAGATCTCTCCAGAGGAATTCGTCCATTTTATCGGTCCGGATATGCGCCTTGAGCAGGTGACGCTGCACAAGAACGACCAGGTGCAGAAGCTGCTCGAATATTATATGGGAAAAAATACCATGGAGCGTCAGAACTTCATCATCGACAATCTTGTCATCGAGGAAGATCTCCCTGAGGAGGACTCTGCGCCCTTGGATTAAGATAGAAAACAGTCATGAAATTCTCTTCTAAACGTTGCATAATGCTAGGGGTGATGCTAGTTGCAATCTGCACCCAAACGTATGCGCAGCTCCGTCTCGACTTTGGACGGGAAAGTGCTTTGAGAAAGTTGTATATGGCAGAGGCAGCCATCTCTAATCTTTATGTCGACTCCGTTGATGAGGGCGCTCTGGCAGAGGATGCTATCCGTGGCATGCTCTCAAAGCTCGACCCGCACTCTTCCTACTCTACGGCCAAGGAGACTCAGTCGCTCAATGAGAGTCTCAATGGTTCGTTCGACGGCATCGGAGTCCAGTTCAACATCCAGCGCGACACGCTGTTGGTCATCCAGACCATCTCTAACGGTCCTTCAGAGAAAGTCGGCATCTTGCCGGGCGATCGTATCATCTCTGTCAATGACACGGCTATCGCTGGTGTGAAGATGGCTCAGAGTGAGATCATGCGCCGTCTGCGCGGTCCGAAGGGCACCATAGCCCATTTGGGTGTGATCCGTCGGGGCATAAAGGGTGTGTTGACCTTCGATGTCAAGCGCGACCATATCCCAGTGAAGACCATCGATGCTTATTATATGATCCGGCCTCAAATCGGATATATCCGTATTGGCTCGTTCGGTGCGACTACTTATAAGGAGTTTATGGATTGTGTAGATACCCTTCGCTCGCAGGGCATGGTCGATCTGATCCTCGACTTGGAGGACAACGGCGGTGGTTATCTTCAGGCTGCCGTGCAGATAGCCAATGAGTTCCTCCAGAAGGACGATCTGTTGGTCTACACGCAGGGACGCCGTACCCGCCGGGCCGATTTCAATGCTGATGGCAATGGCCGGCTGCAGCAAGGCAGGGTATATGTCCTGATCAACGAGTTCACCGCATCGGCTGCGGAGATCGTCACGGGAGCCTTGCAGGATCAGGACCGTGGCACGGTGGTGGGACGTCGGAGTTTCGGTAAGGGACTTGTCCAGCGCCCGATCGACTTTCCCGATGGTAGCATGATGCGTCTTACCGTGGCTCATTATTATACACCTTCCGGCCGTTGCATACAGAAACCATATAAGAAAGGTGACAAGCTCAATTACGAGATGGAGCTCGATGACCGTTACAAGCATGGCGAGCTTTATTCGGCCGACTCCATCCATTTCGCCGACTCACTTCGTTATTATACGTTGCGCCAGCATCGTATCGTCTACGGCGGTGGCGGCATCATGCCTGATATCTTCGTTCCTCTCGATACGACGCAGTACACCTCGTTCCACCGCAATCTTGTGGCACGCGGCATAGTGCTCCGTCAGGATCTCAGCTTTATGGACACCCACAGAAAATCGCTTCTGGCGGCTTATCCTCATTTCTCCGATTTCATGGCCCGTTACGAGGTGCCGCAGTCGTTGATCGACTCTGTGATGGCCGAGGGCAAGAAGATGAAGATCGTCGCAAAGGACAAGGAGGAGCTTGAGAAAACCATTCCGACTCTCAAACTTCAGCTCAAGGCGCTTATCGCACGTGATCTTTGGGACATGAGCCAATATTTCCAGATCATCAATGAGGCGAATCCTATTGTAAGAAGAGCGGTATCATCAATGAGGCGAATCCTATTATAAGAAGACTGGTTGAGGACATGACGGAGCAATAGTAGATACCTCTACGAAGCCGGACAATATGCCGGCCGGCGTGTAGTCAATATACCCCCAAGTAATGATATGATGGATATTATTATTTGGGGGCTTTTTTCATGTTTATATAGTTATTCCTCAAAAAACATTTTTGTGAGATATTGTTTTTCTCAAAGGAATGATGCCTGTGGCAGAATGGATGACGATATTTTATAGCCGGATTTATAGATACTGTCTCAAAAAGTGTGTCTGATAAATCAAAAAAACGACACTTGCGTACCAGCTCGTAAGTTTGTAATTTAGGAGTGTCAAACAACTAAACATACAAACTATGGATTGTAAAAAGTATAAATATCTGAGTTCATTCGCAAATATGCGGAGAAAGGAAATGGTCTTCATGACCTGATGGAAATTATGTCTGGAAGCATAATGGTGGCAGAACGGGGCGAATTCCTGCATGAAAGTCTCAGCAATAAGGGCAATGACTATCGTTATAGACATATCTATGGCCAAGGGAGAAAAATGGAATTCCGTATTCCCCGTGACTGTTATGGCAACTTTCATCCCCGGGTTCTTGCGATACTTCGCAATCAAGAGGAGGAGTGTGACCGGTTGACCGGAGTCTTATATACCAAGGGGCTTACACAGGAACAGGACGGGGATGTCCTTGACGGGATTTACGGCCGGTACTATTCCAAGTCCGGCATTAGCAGGATGGTCGACGGCGTCTGTACCCAGGTAAGCGTCTGGCTGGAGTGCAGCCTTGAGGGCTACTGCCCGATAATATTCGTAGACTGTGTGTATGTAAAGATTCACCGCAAGCATTCGGTATTCCCGTGAGGCGTTCCATATGGCATTGGCCGTTACGGAGGAAGGCCTGCACGATGTGTTGGGTATATCAACCTTCCTACAGAGAGCGTAACAGGATGGAGTGATATCCTTGACACTTTAAAAGAAAGGGACATCTAAAGGATTGGGCTCATGATAGCAAACGGCATTAAGGGGCTTGATGCCATTGTCGGAGAGAAATTTTCCGGGATGCTGCTTCAGAGATGCATAACACATCTCAAGCGTAACATATTTGCCAAGGTCAGCTATGGCGACAAGGATGCTCTCGCGGTAGACCTGAGTGATATGTTCCGTACTGGACAGCGCGACTACACCATAGAGACGGCATGGAGGAAATGGCAGGATATGTGTGACAGGTGGGGCAAAGACTATCGGACATTCAAGCTTATGCGTAACAATGGCGACTACAAGGCCCATACAACCTACCTTAACTATGCCCCGGAGATACAGTCTATGATCTACACACCACCAATTGGATTGGATAGAGCGCCAAACCGCGATTTCAGGAGAGTGACAAGAATGCGTACAACTATGCCCAATGAGGAACCTGTGCTGACACCGACGGGCAGTGTCGCTATGGAACACTGGGCTTTTGACCGGCTGCTTCCCAACATAATCTGCGACAAAACTCTGTTTCCTGACTAATGGAATAGGCTTTTTTAGCAGAAAGACCTATCTGAAAGCAACAAAGGAGTCGCCGTCATAACACCCCCGGAAATCTTTGGTTGTCTGTATTGGAGCAGTCATATTGCTAAAGACCGGCTTGCCTGCAGAGTCCATTTTGTTGGCCGGATAAACAAAAATAATGGTTTTGATATAGGATATAAAATTATCCATTAACTTTGCATCATCACTCCTAAGACAGACTTGATTCAGATAGACTTAGTGAAACATTACCGTGTTGGTGGTGATGAACTTCTGTATGGCTGAAGTTATGGTGTTGTGTAATCATAGATGGTCAAGCTTTATTTGAATGTTGAAGAAGAGAAAAAATATATATGATATTGCTGCCTCAGATAATTTGGCTATTTTTGTATGTCAATAATTATTGCGTGGTGGCGGAGTAACTTTGAATTATAAGGATTTTTGCAGTAAATACAATGAAAACGAAATCTATAATGGCCGGTGTTATGCGTATGGTCGGCTTATGTCTTGCTATCATGGCTTTGGTATTAGTGGCAGTTTTATATAGTCATGATTCGCAAGGCATGCTCAAAGAACTTGACTGTACACTGGCAGACAGCCGAAAATATATCAACATAAGGCAGACTCAGCTCGACTCATTGAAGAGACTCTTGACTGCTGCAACTATCGATGAGGAGCGTTATAGTATTGCCGGAAAGCTGCGCGAGATGTACACTCCGTTCAATGCCGACACGGCCTTGCTGTTCGCTTATGAGAAGATGAAGATAGCAAAGCGCATAGGCAAGGTGTCTTACATACTTGATGCGAGGATGAATGTGGCTGAGGTTACCGGGGCGCAAGGTATGTATAAAGAGGCGCTCGACTATATGGCGAGTGTTGACAAGAACCGTCTGAACTCTTACCAGATTGAATATTATTATCATGTTTACCGCTTTATTTACGGTCTTATGGCAGATAATTGCACGAATGCAGCCATTAGCCGTGAGTACAGCAGCATTACTGATGCCTACCGCGACTCTATCTTGATGGTCAATCCGCCTGGTTCGTTCAATTATCTGATAGTCTACGCTGACAAGTATAACGCCCTGAAGCGTTACGATGTGGTTATAAAGTCGCTCGGTAAGGTGTACAACAAATTTATAGACCCCCACGACCGTGCCCTTATATTTTATTCGCTTGCAATGGCTTACGGTGGCAAAGGCGACACTGCGAGAGAGAAAAAGTATCTCATACTGTCGTCAATCGGCGATATTAAGTCGGGTATACGTGAGTACACATCGCTGCGCAAGCTGGCTGTATTGTTGTACAATGAGGGCGATGTTGACCGAGCATACGCTTACATGACACGCTGTATGGACGACGCTGCGGAGTGTAACTCGCTGTGGCGGATATATGAGGTACAGAAAGCTTTTCCTGTAATAAACAAGTCGTATCACATGAAGCTCGACAGGCAGCGCCGTATAATAATGATTTCGCTGGTGTCAATCATACTTCTGTCGCTCTTCCTTGTGGTTGCTGTCCTGCTCATAAGGAAACAGGTGCGGCGTGCAACGGCTGCGCGTATGCAGGTGCAGCAGGCCAACGCACGACTGAAAGAGCTTAACGCCGAACTGTCGGAAAGCTCGCTTATAAAGGAAGAATACATCGCGCATTACATCGACCGCTGTTCTCTCTATATTGAGAAGATGGACAATTATCGCAAACATTTGCAGAAAATCGCTGCGAAGGGCGGTGCGAAAGAACTTTATAGCGAGCTTCGCTCTACTGAGATTATAGATACGGAGCTTAAAGATTTTTATACGCATTTTGATGACTCGTTCCTCAAACTGTTCCCGACGTTTGTCGAAGACTTCAACGCTCTGCTGCGCCCGGAGGCACGTGTGCATGTGAAACCTGGCGAGAAGCTCAACACCGAGCTTCGTATATTCGCCCTTGTGCGTCTCGGCATAAGCAGCAGTACTAAGATAGCACACTTCCTTCGTTATTCAGTTACGACGATATACAATTACAGAGTCAAGCTACGTAATGCCGCCGAGGGCGACCGCGACAAGTTTGACGAGACTGTGATGAAGATCGGTCGCAGCAGCGACGAACTCAAATAAGGGGTGGAAGAGTGGATTATCCACCCCTTTTTTATGAAATTCCAGTATTTTAATCCTTATCAAACATACTACTTTTTCGTGATTAGTGCATTTTTATAATTGGTTGTAAATCAGTATTATAGTAAACGTGCGTGGACTGATATAACTACTTTTTACCTAAAATTAGGATAAAATCTCTTACTTAATTATTTAATTTTGCATCATCGCTTCTGGTCAGCCTGATCACTGTTTGTACGGTAAGCTGTCAGCCTTTGTGACTAATCAATACACAATCAGTTATAAAATAAAAAAATGAAAAACTATTATCTTAAACGATTGAAAGCTATGGTTGTATGCCTGGCTTTATTATCGCTGCCGGCTGCTGCCGACAATGTAAAGTCGCCGAACGGAAAAATCGCTCTTGAATTCAGAGTTGACAACGGCGTGCCTGTTTATAATGTAACTTATAAAGGAGTGAAAGCCATCAACGACAGCCACCTCGGACTTGAGCTGAAAAACGCTCCAAGCCTGATGGACGGATTTGAACTTGAAGGCACAGAGACTTCTACCTTTGACGAGACATGGCGCCCGGTGTGGGGTGAGGTTAGCAATATCCGCAACCATTATAACGAATATCTCGCCCGGCTTTGCCAGCCTTCAACAGGCAGGTACATAAATATCAGATTCCGTGTTTACGACGACGGTGTTGGCTTCCGCTATGAATTCCCGCAGCAGAAGAACCTTGTCTACTTCACGATAAAGGAAGAACACACCCAGTTTGCCATGACCGGCGACCATACGGCGTGGTGGATTCCGGGCGATTATGACACCCAAGAATATGAATATACCCAGTCAAGACTCTCTCAGATAAGTTCGCTTCAAGACGCGGCTTATTCGTATAACGCATCGCAGACAGCTTTCTCAAAGACCGGTGTGCAGACTTCGTTGCAGATGAAGACCGACGGCGGCCTTTACATCAACCTACATGAGGCTGCTCTTGTCGATTATTCGTGCATGCACCTCAATCTCAACGAGAAAACACTCGTGTTCGAGTCGTGGCTTACTCCTGACGCTCTCGGCGACAAAGGCAATATGCAGACGCCGTGCAAGTCGCCATGGCGTACAATCGAAGTGTCAGATGACGCACGCGAGATACTGGCCTCAAAGCTTACTCTCAACCTCAACGAGCCGTGCAAGCTGGAAGACACTTCATGGATACATCCTGTAAAATACATGGGCGTATGGTGGGAGATGATTACCGGCAAGAGCTCATGGTCGTACACAAACGAGCTGCCTTCTGTCAAGCTCGACAGCGTTGATTATTCTACTCTGAAACCGAATGGAACACACGGAGCCAACAACGCCAACGTGCGCCGGTATATAGACTTTGCTTCAGCTAACGGTTTTGACGAGCTGCTTGTTGAGGGTTGGAATATTGGTTGGGAAGACTGGTTCGGCCATGAGAAAGACTATGTGTTCGACTTCGTTACGCCTTATCCCGACTTTGACATCAAGGCGCTCAACGAATACGCTCACTCCAAAGGCATGAAGCTGCTGATGCACCATGAGACTTCATCTTCTTCACGCAACTACGAGCGCCACATGGAGGCTGCTTACCAGCTTATGAACAAGTACGGATATGATGCGGTCAAGAGCGGATACGTAGGCAACATTCTTCCACTTGGCGAACATCACTACGGACAGTGGATGAATAACCACTATCTGTACGCCGTCAAGGAAGCTGCAAAACACCACATAATGGTCAACGCCCATGAGGCAGTGCGCCCTACAGGATTATGCCGCACCTATCCGAACCTTATCGGCAACGAGTCGGCACGCGGCACAGAGTATCAGGGTATGGGTGGAACAAAGACCATGCACGTTACAATATTGCCGTTCACACGTTTGAAGGGAGGCCCTATGGACTATACTCCAGGTATATTCGAGATGGATATGACGAAGCTCAATCCCAACAACTCTTCTCACGTAAACGCTACGATAGCCAACCAGCTGGCCCTTTACTGCACAATGTACAGTCCGCTCCAGATGGCAGCCGACCTGCCGGAGAACTACGCCAAGCATATGGATGCCTTCCAGTTCATCAAAGACGTGGCTGTTGACTGGGACGACTCACGCTATCTTGAGGCTGAGCCGGGCTACTATATTACCGTGGCACGCAAGGCCAAAGGCACAGGCAACTGGTTTGTAGGCAGCGTAGCCGGTCAGAAAGAGCATACTTCTAAACTGACGTTCGGTTTCCTTGACAAAGGCAAGAAGTACATTGCTACTATTTATGCAGACGGAAAGGACGCTAATTATAAGACCAATCCGACTTCTTATACTATCACAAAAGGCATTGTTACATCGAAAACCAAACTGATACTTCACGCTGTCGAAGGCGGCGGATATGCCATAAGTCTGTTTGAAGTGAAAGATGCTGCCGAAACAAAAGGACTGAAGAAACTGTAATAAATATGCCTCTCTCACGGTAGACCGTGACGGCCTGTCGTGTAAAAGAGGCCAAAACGCATCGCAAAAGACGGTCTTTTACGACCTGAAAGGCCGGCTTTTACAATATAAAAGACCACCTTTTACAACATCTTGTATATCAATGTGTTACGTAAGTCGCTATAAACGCGGCCAGAAATATGGAAACTTTATGTTACATGAACAATTATAACCTTTAAAATAACATTACATGAAAGGACTAAGTAGAACATTTATGTTAACGCTGCTGGTGGCGCTGTTGGGGATGCTTTCTCCCACGTCGGCGTTTGCCCAACAGCTGAAAGTGAGTGGTACAGTCACCGACGTGAAGGGTGATGCCGTTATCGGTGCCACTGTTAAAGTTAAAGACGGAGGTACAGGCGCGTCTGCCATAACCGACATAGACGGTCATTTTACTGTAAATGCGTCTGAAAATGCTACGCTGACAGTAAGTTATATAGGCTATAAAACGCAGGATGTGCCTGTTAACGGCCGTCGTCAGCTGAACATTGTGCTTAATGAGGACAACGAAATGCTCGACGAACTTGTAGTCGTAGGTTACGGCACGATGAAGAAGAGCGACCTTACAGGTTCTGTCGCATCGCTCGGCAGCAAAGACATCAATAATTCGTCAGTAAACAATATCGGAGCAGCCGTTCAGGGTAAGATTTCAGGTGTGCAGATTATTGATGCAGGTAAGCCTGGCGACAATGTGAATATCAAGATACGTGGCTTGGGTTCAATCAACAACTGCGACCCTCTTATCGTCATTGACGGAGTGCCGACCGACCTCGGTCTAAATGCAATCAACATGGCTGATGTTGACAGGTTGGACGTGTTGAAGGATGCTTCGGCTGCCGCAATCTACGGTTCACGCGGTGCCAACGGTGTCGTTATGATTACCACCAAGCGCGGTAAGGCAGGTGAAAGTCATCTTTCTGTCTCAGCCAACGTGTCTGTACAGAATGCTACAAACGTACCAGACCTGCTCGATGCGTCGGAATATGCCGCTCTCAGCAATGAGATGATGATAAACAGCGGACGCACTCCGAATCCTGAATTTGCCAACCCCGAGACTCTCGGCAGCGGCACAGACTGGATGGACGAGTTGCTTCGTACAGGTATTATGCAGAACTATACTGTAAGCTACTCTGGCGGAAATGACAAGTCGCACTACTATGTTTCAGGCGGATTCCTCGACCAGTCAGGTATCGTTGAGAGCGTAAAATACCGCCGTTTTACCTTCCAAGCAAACTCAGATGCCCAGGTTACCAAGTGGCTTAAGTTCTCCAACAATATTACATTCAGCGCAGACGAGAAGAAACAAGGCTCTTACAGCATCAGCGATGCTATGAAAGCACTGCCCGTACAGCCTGTGAAGAATGAGGACGGAACATGGAGCGGCCCTGAGGGCAACGCCGAATGGTATGGCAGCATACGCAATCCGATAGGTACTACTCAGGTGAACAGCAACAAGACCAACGGCTACAACTTCCTCGCCAACATAACAGGCGAAATAAAGTTTGCCAAGTGGCTCAAGTTCCGCAGCACTTTCGGCTATGACGCCAAGTTCTGGTTTGACGACAATTTCACTCCTAAATATGATTGGAAACCTACTCCCGTAGAGGAAAGCTCACGCTATAAGAGCACCAACAAGTCGTTCACTTACTTGTGGGATAACTATTTCCTGTTCGACTACACAATAGCCGACGCTCACGAAATCAGCTTCATGGGCGGTATGTCTGCACAGTGGAACGACTATGATTATTACAATGCACAGAAGAATGTGTTCCAGTTTGACAATGTTCACGAGTTTGACAACGGTGAGAAGATGTACTCAATACTCGGCAATATGACTGAGTGGGCGCTCCTGTCTTACATGGCACGTCTTAACTATTCTTACAAAAACCGTTATCTCCTCACTGCAACCGTACGTCGCGACGGCTCAAGCAAGTTCGGCCCTAAGCATCGTTGGGGTACTTTCCCGTCAGTTTCACTGGCATGGAGAATGTCTGATGAGAAGTGGTTTCCTAAGACTAAGTTTATCGATGACATAAAGATACGCGCCGGCTACGGTGTAACCGGTAGTCAGGCCAGCGTAGGCAGCTACGGCTATCTGGCTCAGTATAACACCAGTGTTTATCCTCTCGGTATTGCAGGAAATACTCAGACTGTGCTCTACTCGTCAACTCTCGCCAACCCTTATATACATTGGGAAGAGGTGGCTCAGACCAACGTAGGTGTTGACGCATCGTTCCTTGGCTCGCGTATCGTACTCTCACTTGACGCATATCTTAAAGAAACGCGCGACATGCTGGTAAAAGCCTCTATTCCAATTACCTCAGGATTTGAGGACACGTCTACTACTTACACCAACGCCGGACGTGTAAGCAATAAGGGACTTGAGATGAGTCTGCATACGGTTAACCTTGTAAGCCCGCTCCGTTGGGAAACAACGCTCACGGCAACTTACAACCGTAATAAGATTAAAGACCTTAACAGCGACGTGCCTTACTACATTAACCAGGTCAACAACTCGTATGTTACAATGCTGGCTGAGGGCTATCCGATTAATGTTTTCTATGGATATGTTACTGACGGAATATTCCAGAACCAGCAGGAGGTTAACGACCATGCCATACAGACAGGTGCTGAGCCGGGCGATATACGCTTCCGCGACCTTAACAACGATGGCGTAATCAACGACGAAGACCGCACCGTACTTGGTAATCCAAATCCAACATGGCTGTTCTCAATGAACAATACCCTTACTTACAAAGGCTTTGAGCTTTCTGTATATCTGCAAGGCGTGGCAGGAAACAAGATTTTCAATGCCAACAATATTGACAATACAGGTATGTCGGCAGCCTATAACCAGACAACTGACGTGCTCAACCGCTGGACAGGCGAGGGCACAAGCAACTTCATTCCGCGTGCTGTCTACGGCGATCCGAACGGCAACAACCGCATGTCTGACCGTTTCGTAGAGAATGGTTCTTACCTGCGACTCAAGAACATAACGCTCGCATATAACTTCCCCGGCAAATGGCTTGACAAGATTGGAGTTCAGGCACTGCGCCTGTCGCTCTCATGTGAGAATGTGGCTACTATCACCTCATATTCTGGCTTCGATCCTGAAGTCGATATTAACGGCATCGATCTCTCGCGTTATCCTATCTCGAGGACATTCAGTTTTGGCCTAAACTTAAACTTCTAAACAATTAATTACAATGAAAACGATAAGAAACATCATATTAGCGGGCGTTACCGTTGTTGCCATGTCGTCGTGTTCTGACTTCCTCGACCTGTCGCCTCATAACACGCTCGACCCTGAGACAACTATGACCGATGACGTTGCCAAGGCGCTTACGCTTGGCTGTTACCGTACTTTACAGTCTTCAAATATGTATAACCAGCGTATCTGGACACTCGATATCGTGGCCGGTAACAGTGAGGTAGGAGCCGGAGGCGGTACCGACGGAATAGAAACCATACAGGCTTCTAACTTCACCACACAGAGCGACAACGCCATGGCGCTTTATATGTGGCGCTCTCCGTGGGTCGGCATAGGCCAGTGTAATACTACGATACAGAGTCTGCAAAGCGCATCTGGACTGTCAGAGAAGGTGCGTAGCCAGAGCCTTGGCGAGGCGTATTTTCTCCGTGCGCATTATTATTACATACTTGTGCGACTGTTTGGAGGCGTGCCTTTGCGTACGGAACCGTTCAATCCGGGCGACCCTACGGCTATTGCACGCGTCTCAAAGGAGGAAGTTTACGAACAGATAATGAAAGACTGCCAAGAGGGAATCAGCCGTCTGCCTGCCAAATCAGAATATTCTGACGACGATAAAGGCCGTGCATGCCGTGAAGCTGCAATGGCAATGATGGCTGACATTTACCTGACACTTGCTCCGGACAATAAAGAATATTATCACGAAGCCGAACTTCTGTGCAAGGACATAACTGCAATGGGGTACAATTTGGATAACTGCAAGTATGAAGATAACTTCGATGCGACTATCAACAACGGCCCAGAATCGCTCTTTGAAGTGCAGTACAGCGGCGACACAGAGTACGACTTCTGGGGTAATAATCCGCAGATGTCGTGGTTGTCAACCTTTATGGGACCACGCAACTCTGACTTCGTAGCAGGCAGCTACGGTTGGAACCTGCCTACACAGGAATTTGTCGACCAATATGAGGAAGGCGACCTGCGTAAGGATATGACCGTGCTTTATCAGGGATGTCCCGACTTTGACGGTAAGGAATACCTCAGTTCATATTCAAGTACTGGCTATAACGTGCGTAAATTCCTTGTCCCCAAGTCAATATCTCCAGAGTTCAATACATCTCCGGCTAACTTCGTTATATACCGTTATGCTGACGTTCTGCTTATGGAGGCGGAGGCTCTTAACGAGCAGGGACTTACCGACGAGGCTGCCGCTCCGCTCAATATTGTACGCAAGAGGGCTGGTCTGCCGGCAGTGCAGGGACTGACTCAGGAAGAGATGCGTGATAAGATAATACACGAACGCCGCATGGAGCTTGCCTTTGAAGGCCACCGCTGGTTTGATATGATACGTCTTGAGCACGGCGACTATGCCATAAACTTCCTCCGCAGCATAGGCAAGGGCAATGTAACAAAAGACAGACTGCTGTTCCCGATACCGCAGACTGAGATAGACGCCAATCCGTTACTGACGCAAAACCCTGGTTATTAATCTTTAATTAAATACATGAATATATGAAAAGACATATTTTAAGACCGCTGCTCTTTATATTAGGCTGCGTCGCTTTCGGAGCATGTGCCGACGATGACTATACTGAGCTGAACAAGGGCGAGACTGAACTTGCCCTTACCGCAAGCGGTAACGACATAATACTTGATGAGGCTTCACACGCCGATAACGCGCTGACGCTGACGTGGACGACAGGAACCAATCACGGTACTGGTAACCGTATATCCTACACTCTCGAACTGGCTGAGGCCGGCACGGGCTTTGCTTCGCCGTGTGTCGTTGCAGATGAAATGACACAGCAGTACACATGGACAGCCACGACGGAAACGCTTAACTCTCTGCTCCGTGATAACTTCGGCATAAAGGCCGACAACCGTTACGCTGTTGAGGCAAGGGTAATAGCAAAAGTCGCAGGCGAAGACGATGTTCAGGTTGCTTCAACTGAATTTAATGTGACTGCTTACGAGCCTGTTACGTCTACCCTTTATGTTACAGGTTCAGCCACAAAGGGCGGTACAGACCTGTCTAAGGCGGAGGAAATGACACGCACTGACAACGGCCATTTCACTTATACAGGATACTTTAAGGCCGGAACTTACAAGTTTATAACTACTCTCGGTCAGGAGCTCCCTTCTTACAATCGTGCTGACGACGGCTCACTCGTGCTGCGCACGTCAGTCGACCAGCCTGACAATATGTTCGAGATAAGCGAGGAACACGACTACACGATAACCCTGAATCTGCTCGACGGCACGATAGAGACAGTAAAGTCAGACGGAGTGAAGCCGCCTTACGACCACATATATTTCGTCGGCGACGAGAACAGTTGGGGATTCGATGAGATGACACAAGATCCGCTTGACCCGTTCCTCTTCCGTTATGGACACGTATTTACGGTAGGCAAGGAGTTCAAGTTCGGCACGCAGAGCGGCAGTTGGGAGAACATGTACAAGGCAACTCAGGCCAACGCGCCTTATACTGACAGCTCGGTTGCGTTCGTTACGGGCTTCGATCCTGACAACAAATGGTACCTCAACGCAGACGAGACAGGCAAGGCTTACAAGATATGTCTTGACATCCGTTCGGGCAAGGAACGCATGCTGATGGCTCCGTTCACACCTTATGAGAACATCTGGCTGGTAGGTGACGCTACTCCGGGCGGCTGGTCGCTCGACGACTCTGCGCCTATGACCAGAGACGAGTCAAATCCTTATGTAATGACTTGGACAGGAACGCTCAACACAGGCGAGCTGAAATTTACCTGCGACAGGGACGGCAGCTGGAACGGAGCTTGGTTTATGTCTGCTACAAACGGTGCTGCGCCGACAGGAAAAGAGGAGAAGGCTCTCTTCATTGACAAGAGCAGCAGTGCCCTCAAGTCGCAATATCTGACGGTAGATGTTGGCAGTGTCGACAATAAGTGGAAGATAACAGAGGCCGGTACTTATAAGATAACACTCAACCAGCTGACCGAAACAATAACAATAGCAAAACAATAAGAAAATGAGAAAGATTATATATTCAGTCGTAGCGTTGCTTGCGCTATGGTCGTGCAATGATGACGACAACGTTACAGCAAAGCCCGGTGTAGACATTATAGGCGAAGTTACCGACGTGGTAAAGGTTTGCGCTGACCTTACTGTAAACCTCTCAACTGACAAGGCTTGCTATAAGCCCGGCGAGACAGTTACATTCACTGCAACCGGCGACATTCCCGCTGGAGCCAAGGTGCGCTACCGCACTCAGACAGAGGTGGTGGACGAGCAGCCTGTAAGCGGCGGCTCATGGACATGGACAGCACCGGCAACAGACTTTACCGGTTATCTTGCCGATGTCTATACAACCGGCGCTGACGGCACCGAGATCGTACTCGGAACAATAGGAGTCGACGTATCGAGCGACTGGACACGTTTCCCGCGATACGGCTTTGTGGCAACATTCGACCAGTCAAAGACCGCCGACGGCGTGATTGAGGACGAAATGGCATATCTCAATCGCTGCCACATCAACGGAGTGCAGTTTCAGGACTGGCACAACAAGCACCACTGGCCGCTGGGCGGCACGCGCGATAGTCTTGATGAGGTGTATAAGGACATAGCCAACCGCGATGTCTACACATCGGTTATTAAGAAATACATTGACGTGCAGCACTCTTACGGCATGAAGTCGATGTTCTACAATCTTTGCTTCGGAGCCCTTTCTGACGCCACAGCCGACGGTGTTAAGGAGGAATGGTATCTGTTCAAGGACACCAAGCATACCACAAAGGACAAGCACGACCTGCCTGATACATGGAAAAGCGACATCTTCTTGGTTGACCCTTCAAACAAAGAATGGCAGAAATACATAGGCGACAGAAACGATGACGTGTATGCCAACTTTGATTTTGACGGCTATCAGATTGATCAGCTTGGCGATCGTGGCAGTCTGTATACTTACGACGGAGGTAAGGCAAACCTGCAACTTGGCTATGGCTCATTCATAAACGCCATGAAGGAACGTCACCCCGACAAACGTCTTGTCATGAATGCGGTAAGCAGCTTCGGCACTTACTCAATAGCTAAGACCGGCAAAGTTGACTTCCTCTATAATGAGCTTTGGGACAGTGAAAGCTCTTTCAGTTCATTGTGTGACATAATTCACAATAATGAACAATACAGTCAGGGCAAGTTGCAGACGGTGTTTGCTGCCTATATGGATTACGGCAAGGAGCAGGGAAAGTTCAACACACCGGGTGTTTTGCTTACAGATGCCGTGATGTTCGCCCTCGGCGGCGCTCATCTTGAGCTTGGAGACCACATGCTCTGCCGTGAGTATTTCCCGAACAACAGTCTTGCCATGAGCGCGGAGTTGAAAGATGCCATCGTAAGATACTACGACTTCATGACCGCATACCAGAACTTGCTGCGTGGCGGAGGTGAGGAAACTGATGCCGGTGTATCTTCAACGTCAGGTGTTACGGTTGGTGCATGGCCGCCGGCACTCGGCAGCGTGGCATCGTTCGCACGTCAGGTAGGCGATAAGAAGGTTGTTCATCTGCTCAACTTCGTCAATGCCGACAATCTCAGTTGGCGCGACATGCAGGGCACAATGCCTGAGCCTGAACTCATCGAAGGCCTGCCTCTGCGTATGAAGGCAGACAAGAAGGTCAACAAGATATGGGTGGCTACGCCCGACGCACTTGGCGGAGCAGTGCAGGAACTGCCCTTCAAGCAGGCAGGCGGAGAGGTAACATTCACCGTGCCTACGCTGAAATATTGGACAATGATAGTAGTAGAATAATTTATATAAGTAAAGACAGACTTTCAAATATTGCGGTCTGATAAATCATAACATTTCTAGAGGGTGTGTCACAAAGCACACCTTCTTTTTTAGCACAAAATCCCGACTTCCATATATCGGAGCTTTGTTATAACCTAAAAATTTCGTCTCTTTGGGCATAAGATTCATATATATATGGCAAAGATACATTTTCATTCTTACATTCACAACCAAACGGTACTTTTTTCGAGAAGAATTGATGGGGATATAACAGTTGATCCGACGTGTAGGATTGATGTTTTGATTGAAAGCCTGAATCTTAATAAATTCTGAAAGTAGTATAAAGAATGCGTCCGCAGCCTTTACCACCCCAAGCTGATGATCAAGGTCATCCTGTATGCCATATTATACTCTTGCCAGAAAATAGGAAGATTTGACGTTTCTTGATTTAACTAGACATTTTCTCTTTGTAAACGGAAATAGTAGACCCCTTGCAGAAAGCCATCCTAAGGAAGTAGACTGTTAGGAAGAATTTGCATGGTTATGCTTTCGACGTCTTGATTTACAAGGGTTGCCATCGTTGTCCGGTTCTACTTATTGATGGCGCTTTATTAGTTCTTTGTGATGAGAGGCGACGCTGGACTCGCTTTAAGGCGTATGGAGATGGCTTGGGATAGATTGCTTTGCGCTATGGATGAGGCTTAGAGGAGTTGTCCTTTGGGCATGGCGTGAGCAGGGCGAACTGTCTCAAGGCTGATGTTCGATCTGCCCGGACATCGCCGGACATCGCCCCACGATGTTGACGGCTGTGTTAGGAGGAGATCATTGCCTGAAAGGACTTATGTCAGAGAATCTTAATTCATTCTTGATCCGGATGGGGGATAAAATTAGAGCGCTCTCTCAGAAGTTGCGGTTAGTAGCCGTGGCGGTTGGCCTTCTCCGACGAAAAGTACAGGGCAAGGGAGGCTCTGTGCAGTGTGAGCGACCAATTTCTTGGTCAACGGCAAAAGGGCAGCCTGAAGTAGCTAAAAAGGCGGGATACACCAGGTTGAATGGTGTTCTCCCGCCTTTTGTTGGTCAAGATCGTATGGGTTGCCCCACAGTCATTATTTTTGTTGTTCCTCTTCTATGTCGTGGAGCATGGCGAGGGCCTTGTTCTCGCAGTCTTCCATGATCTCGCGCTCGCCAGGTCCCTTGTCGTTGATGCCACATAGATGGAGGATACCGTGGATGATTACACGGTGAAGTTCGTCCTCATAGGTCTTGTGGAAGAGATCGGCGTTGGAGCGGACGGTGTCCAGAGAAATGACGATGTCACCGTTGATGCGGTCGCCCTCATCATAGTCAAAGGTAATGATGTCGGTGTAATAGTCGTGTCCGAGATATTGGATGTTGGTTTCCAGGATTTTCTCGTCGCTGACGAACATATAGCCGATCTCGCCTACGCGCCGTCCGTAGGAGGCTGCTACGCGCTTGATCCATTCCGTGATCTCGCGGCGTTTGATGTCCGGCATGTCAATGCCGTCGGATTGATAAGTGATCATATTCTGCAATATTATTTTTTCTTTGGAATCATCCAGTCCGCGTCTTTATGGAAATGGATCAGCTGTCTGACGGCGGAGCTGGAGATGCTTGTCATCGTAGGATCGGCATAGAGCAGGACGGTCTCGATGTCGCCCAGCCGGTGGTTGAAGTCGTTCTGTATGCGTTCGTACTCAAAGTCGGTGACGTTTCGCACACCCTTGACGATGTAGCGTGCACCGACGCGCTGTGCCAGATCGATGGTGAAGTCGGAGTAGCTCGTCACTTCGATGCGCGGATCGTCAGCATAGAGGTCACGGATGGCTCTGACGCGTTCTTCGAGGGAGAACATACATTGTTTGCCGGGGTTGTCGCCCACGCCGATGACAAGTCGGTCGAAGAGGCCGACAGCACGCCGCACGATATTATCGTGTCCGATAGTGAAAGGATCGAACGATCCTACGAATAATCCGGTTTTCATCGTTTACTTTCTTCTGAGAGGATGATGACACAGGGTAGGAGAGCCTGTCTGTCAGGATTTCGGCCCTGTTGCCTATTCAAATAGATTCTGTTGCATGATGTTGCCCTGATAAGGGTTTCTTCCGAGGTGCTCGTAAGCCAGTGGGGTGACCATTCGTCCGCGGGGTGTCCGCTTGATGAATCCCTCCATGATGAGGTAAGGCTCATATACATCCTCCACAGTGCCGGCGTCCTCTCCGATGGCCGTGGCGATGGTCGATATGCCGACCGGACCACCGCGGAACTTGTCAATGATCGTCAGCAGTATTCTGTTGTCGATCTCGTCAAGGCCATATTCGTCGATATGGAGTGCCTGAAGGGCTATCTGTGCGATGGAGTTGGTGATGGTGCCGTTGCCTTTCACCTGTGCGAAGTCGCGCACGCGACGCAGCAGGCCATTGGCGATACGTGGCGTGCCTCGCGAGCGGCGTGCTATCTCGATGGCGGCATCGTCCTCGATAGGCACTTGTAGGAGTCTGGCCGACCGTGTGATGATCTTTTTCAGTGTCTCGGGATCATAGTATTCCAGGTGCATGTTGATGCCGAAGCGGGCACGGAGGGGGGCGGTCAGCATGCCGCTTCGTGTCGTCGCACCGATGAGCGTGAAGGGATTGAGGTCAAGCTGGATGGAGCGTGCCGATGGTCCCTTGTCGATCATGATGTCGATGCGGTAGTCCTCCATGGCTGAATAGAGATATTCTTCCACGACAGGCTGCAGACGGTGGATCTCGTCGATGAAGAGCACGTCGTTGGGTTCCAGTGAGGTGAGTATGCCGGCCAAGTCACCCGGTTTGTCCAGCACGGGCCCGCTGGTGATCTTGAATCCCACGCCGAGCTCGTTGGCAATGATATTGCTCAGCGTGGTCTTGCCCAGTCCCGGAGGTCCATAGAGCAGGGTGTGGTCGAGGGGCTCGTGACGGTATTTGGCAGCCTCGACGAAGATGCTGAGGTTCTCCACTACTTGCTGCTGGCCGTTGAAGTCGGCGAAGCGTAGTGGGCGAAGTGCGTTCTCAAAGTCGCGCTCCTCTTTAGTCACGTTTTCCTCGCGTATATCGAAGTCGTCTGTCATCTCTGTTATTTTTGTGCAAAGATACGGAAAAGATCTCTAATGTAGGGAATTGGCGTTCCCGTTTTTTCGTATCTTTGCACGCATGAACGATTTCAGGAATACAATACGGGCTGTTGCCTTTGATGCCGACGATACGCTGTGGGACTGCCAGGGATATTTTGACAAGGTGGAGGAAGCCTACAGTGAGGTGCTTGCTCCCTATGCCGATGCGGCGACGGTGAGTCAGGCGCTGTTTCGCACGGAGTGCCGCAACGTGCCTCTGACGGGTTACGGATCGAAGGCTTTCGCCCTCTCGCTCATTGAGAATGCCGTCAGTGTGAGCAACGGCCAAGTGAAAGGCGAGGAGATTATGAGGATACTCGAATTGGGGTATTCGCTGTTGAGGCTTCCGGCAACACCGCTACCGGGAGTGGAGTCCACGCTCAAGGCCCTGCACGCACAGTTGGCAACGGATGGAAAAGCGCAGGCTGGCCGGGAGAGACGTTGCTATAAGCTGGCTGTATTTACCAAGGGTGAGTTGTTGGATCAGGAGAATAAGCTCCATCGTTCAGGCCTTTACGATCTGTTCGATGTCGTGGCCATCTGTAGTGACAAGACACGGGAGAGCTTTCTGCGCCTTTGCCACGAGCTGGATGTAGAGCCGTCCGGGCTATGTATGGTGGGCAATTCACTGAAAAGCGACATCGCGCCGGCGCTCGCCATCGGCGCCAAGGCCATTCATATTCCGTTCTTTACCACGTGGAAGCACGAGGAGGCGGAGCCGATCGACGATCCTCGGCTTCGTACGATCAGTAAGTTTGAGGACTTGCTGACATTGTTGTAGTTTCAGGAAAGGTATGTATGGGACTTGTGATGACACGGCCGGACGGAATAGTGGTAAGGATCCCGCCCATCCTCCGGCGACTGTCTGACGGCCTTTCCATTGATGAATGCCTTTGCCTTTGATAGCCGGACGTGCCGGGATACCTCCTTGCGGACTACCTCATCAAACAGGGTATCCGTTGACGATAGGGCAGCGTCTGCTCGCTTAGGTGATAAGGCAGCGTATGGTTTGAATCACGTTTATAAAAACATTCGGGAAACATTTTCTGTACATTGGGCAGAAAATGTTTCCCGAAGATATCTTTAGAGATCAATTGTCATGTAGTCTTGTCCGGCCGTCGGTTCTCACAAGGTGTCTTTCCGTTTGCCGGCCGCCGGCTTGTTCTTCCATTCCTCAGCGAATCGTCTGACGCCGTGACGTATGGATCGTAGACCGAACAGCTCATAGGGCAGGCTGCTGATAGCCATCCATTGGCAGTCGGCTGCATCGTCGGCAGCTTTGAGGGGCGACAGGTCATGAACTTCGCAGAAGAAAAAACTGTCGAGCGTGAAGATGTTGATTCCCGAATAGGGATAGACATTGGGCTGTGAGAAGAGATACTTGGCCTTGTCGACAGTCAGTCCGGTCTCTTCCAGCACTTCACGTCTGACACCCTCCTCGGCCGTCTCGCCGATTTCTGAAAAGCCGCCGGGGAGATCCAGCGTACCCTTAGCCGGCTCGCGGCCTCGGGTGAGCACGAGCAGCTCATCGTTCTCATTGACGATGAGGGCCACATAGGCAGCGGAAGCATTCATGAAATATTCGAAGCCACAGTTGCCGCACCGCTTGCTCTGCGGTGAGGATTCTGTGAAGTCGCTGCTGCCGCATCGTGGGCAATATTTGAATTTCTCGAGTGGGTGCATCAGAGCAGGGCTTTGATTTCAGTGTCTATGTCCTTGATCTGTACGTCACGCTTCTGGAGCGTATTGTTACGGTCGATGAGGAAGAAGGTAGGCAGCTGTTGCACATTGTATTGTGTAAGTACATTCGACTGCAGGCCGTTGGCGTCACGCACCGTGATCCAAGGCAGTGCGGCGGTGGACTCTTTCCAGAAGTGCTCGTCAGGATCGACGGACACCTGATAGATCTCCAGCCCCTGGGCATGATACTTGTTGTAGAGCGAGCGGAGCCACATGTTGTGCTTCACCGATCCGTCGGTCTGGAAGACGTTGAAGTCGAGCAGTACGACTTTTCCCTTCAATGCCGTCAGGCGGCGTACCACACCCTTATTGTCGGGCAGTGCAATCTCCAGCACACCCGTTGTCGTCACCTGTGAGGGACTGAGTGTCTGGGCTTGTTGTGCCTGTACGATACGCAGGTTCTTCATGCCTTCGATGGCGATGTTATGAAGATTTTCTCCGCGGACGGTACCGGGATAGTAGGTGTCCCATGAGGTGGCCACGGCGGCAAACACCTTCACGTCGTCTTTCGAAGAGCGGGGATTGAAGATGAGCATCGGTTGTCCCTGATAGGTGATGGTCTGGAAGAGGGCATAGTAGGAGTATGCCTTCATCGGCTCACGGTAGATATAGTCGCGCTTCACCTTATTCTTATAAGCTGTGAGGAGCTTTGACACAGAGTCGGCCTCTATCTGATAAGAGATGTTCGGATTCCTCTGCACGGCATCGATCTGTCCTTGAAGCTGCATCTGCATAAGGGCCAGCTCACGCACCTTGTCACATTCGGCAGAGCCTTCTACGGTATATCCTGTTGACATCGTGGGATAGGAGGCTTTCACGGTGATTTGTTCGGTGGAGTCGATGGCAATGTTGACGATCTGACGGCCGATGCGCAGGCGGTAGAATTCAGGGTTGGCCGGCGCCTCGGCAGAGAAAGTGAACGAGCCGTCGTCGGCCAATTTTACGGAGTCGATGGTCTCAGGACCGTTCAGTCCCATGTTTTCAAAATAGAGCAGCGAGTCTTTTGCGTCGCTGATCTGTCCGGATACTTTGAATTTTTTCTCGGTGCAGGAGCCTAAGGCGAGAAAAGCCAGCAACAGCGTAGCCGATGTAAGCAGATGAGACAGTTTCATTTCTTTATTCTGATCTTTCGTTATTTTCTTGTTTGTCTGCAAAGTTACGACTTTATAGCCAAAATGACGGTTAGGCAGCAAGAAAATCTGTAAAAAAACGAAAAATATTCTTTGGTGTTATATATAATAGGTAACTTTGTCGCTGTTTTAGCCAATGGATGTTGTGCTCCGTTGTACAGCGTCTCATCGGCAATATTTCAGATGTTTGATAAAACAATAAGTTTTTTATTTTTAGATGAACGTAATTACAAAAACCGTTCAATTGCCAGATGGAAGAACCATCTCAATTGAGACCGGAAAGGTTGCGAAGCAGGCCGACGGCGCAGCAGTGCTGCGTATGGGCAACACTGTTCTGCTTGCCACTGTTTGCGCAGCCAAAGAGGCAGTTCCGGGTACAGACTTCATGCCTTTGCAAGTTGATTATCGCGAGCAGTATTCTGCTGCAGGCCGTTTCCCCGGTGGTTTCACCAAGCGCGAAGGCAAAGCAAACGATGATGAAATCCTAACCTCCCGACTGGTGGACCGCGCACTGCGTCCCCTTTTCCCTTCTGACTATCACTGTGAAGTTTATGTGCAGGTGATGTTGCTGTCTGCCGACGGCAAGGATCAGCCTGATGCACTGGCCGGCTTTGCCGCTTCAGCTGCCATGGCTTGCTCTACCATCCCCTTCGAATACACCATCTCTGAGGTGCGTGTGGCACGTATCAATGGTGAATATGTCATCAACCCTACCTTCGACCAGATGGCCGACGCCGACATGGATCTGATGGTCGGTGCCACCAAGGACAACATCATGATGGTGGAAGGCGAGATGAACGAAGTGTCTGAGCAGGATCTGATCGGTGCCCTGAAGGCTGCCCACGAGGCTATCAAGCCGATGTGTGTGCTCCAGGATGAATTGGCTAAGGAGCTGGGCACAGACAAGAAGCGCGAGTATGACGACGAGATCAATGACGAGGATCTGCGCAAGCAGGTGAAGGACGAGCTTTATCAGCCCGTATATGAGGTGAACGAGAAGGCACTTCCCAAGCAGGAGCGTCAGGATGCATTCGATAAGATCCTGGCCGACTTCCTGGAGAAGTACGATGCCGCTCACACCGATCTTTCCGAGGACGACCTCGAGGAGAAGCATGCTGAGGCTACCCGCTATTATGCCGATGTGATGCGCGATGCCATGCGTCGTCTCATCCTTGATGAGGGCCGTCGTATGGATGGCCGTAAGCTCGATGAGATCCGCCCCATCTGGTGCGAGGTGTCTCCGCTGCCCATGCCTCACGGAAGCTCTATCTTCCAGCGTGGTGAGACGATGTCGCTCTCTACCTGTACACTGGGTACGAAGCTCGATGAGAAGCTCGTCGACGACGTGCTCACACGCGGTTATCAGCGTTTCCTGCTCCACTACAACTTCCCGCCGTTCTCTACGGGTGAGGCAAAGGCACAGCGTGGTGTAGGCCGTCGTGAGATCGGACACGGACATCTGGCATGGCGTGCCCTGAAGGGTCAGATCCCTGCCGACTTCCCCTACACGGTACGTCTGGTGAGCCAGATCCTCGAGTCGAACGGATCTTCGTCAATGGCTACCGTGTGCGCCGGTACGCTCGCGCTGATGGATGCCGGTGTGCCCATTAAGAAGCCCGTCTCGGGTATCGCTATGGGTCTGATCCACAACCCCGGTGAGGAAGGCTATGCAGTGCTCTCCGATATTCTCGGCGATGAGGACCACCTGGGTGATATGGACTTCAAGACCACCGGTACGCGTGATGGTCTGACAGCCACGCAGATGGATATCAAGTGCGATGGTCTGTCTTATGAGATCTTGGAGAAGGCCCTCATGCAGGCAAAGGCCGGCCGTGAGCACATCCTCAACAAGATGATGGAGACCATGTCGGAGCCCCGCAAGGAGCTGAAGCCTCAGGTACCGCGTATCGAGGCCTTCGAGATCCCCAAGGAGTTCATCGGTGCTGTAATTGGCCCGGGCGGAAAGATCATTCAGCAGATGCAGGAGGATACGGGTGCGACGATCACTATCGACGAGGCCGATGGTGTAGGCAAGGTGCAGGTGAGCGCTCCTAACAAGGAGAGCATCGATGCTGCTCTGTCAAAGATCAAGGCTATCGTGGCTGTACCTGAGGTAGGTGAGGTGTACGAAGGCACTGTTCGCTCAATCATGCCTTACGGTTGCTTCGTAGAGATCCTTCCTGGTAAGGACGGTCTGCTCCATATCTCTGAGATCGACTGGAAGCGTCTCGATAAGGTAGAGGATGCAGGTATCAAGGAAGGTGACAAGATCAAGGTGAAGCTCCTTGAGATCGATCCCAAGACAGGTAAGTACAAGCTCTCTCACCGTGTGCTCATCCCCAAACCAGAGGGGTATCAGGAGCGTGAGCGTCGTCCCCGCGGCGAGCATCGCCCCCATCGCGACAACAACCATGAGGAGCGTGGAGAGCGCCGTCCCCGTCGCTTCGAGCATACAGGCAGCGACTTCTCAGACAAGCTCGATCACAACGATTAATCGAATTTCTGATAGTTTTATATATGTCAGCCCTGCAGTCCATTTGGTCTGCAGGGCTTTTTTTGGTACGCTCGGCATGAGTATTAGCTAA
>HF988618.1 GCA_000431975.1 Prevotella sp. CAG:924
CATGCAGACCTAAAATTCTCCATTAACTTTGCATCCTCCCTCCTAAGGCCTACTTGCTTCGGTCATACGCAGTGAAACACAGCTCAGGCATAAACCTAAAAATGGATTGAATATAGGATGAGTTTATTTTTGAACGTAAGTTATAGTAAAATATGTTCATTCCTTTTTTATTGTAAAGTATATGTATTACCCAAATCATAAAGTTAAATTTATGATCCTTGGATATTTCTCCGTACAAATATACCACACTTACAAATATTTGTGGTATCTTTGTACAGATCAATATGGCAAACAATGAAGAAATCCAATTCGTACATATCATCAGCAGACATGAAAGAGAAAGGACGTACGGCATATTACAAGATGTTGGAAAGTGTACGTCAAGGTGAGCTTGTGCAGGTCCGGCGAGGACTATATGCCAACATCGACCAACTTTCCGCCGGCATGATCGACATAGAAGCGATTATTCCAGGCGGGATTCTCTGCCTTTGGTCTGCTTGGAGCATACACAGGCTTACGACATCCATGCCGCAAGCCTATCATGTAGCCATAAAAAGAGACAGAAAGGTAGTAACACCCTCCTATCCCCCAATAGAACTTCATCATTATACGGCTTCTATTTGGGAAATAGGAGTAATCAAGATGAGCGTGGAGGGTTACAATATCAGGATCTATGACATGGAAAGATGCGTTTGCGATGCCATAAAGTTCAGGAATAAGGTGGGTATGGATGTCTGTTCAGAAGTCATTGATAACTATCTTGCCCGACCGGAACGGAATATCAGTAAACTATTGGATTATGCCAGACAACTCCGTGTGGGCACCATCCTCGAAAATTATCTGCAAGTTAAACTATGAGTAAGGAACGAAATAAGAACTACGGAAAGTCAATCAGGGCCAAACTCCTGAATGTGGCTAAAAAAGAAGGTATATTCTATCAGACGATATTGACACGATATTTTCAGGAACGGTTGTTATACAGAATGTCACAAACACGTTACCGTAACAATTGACACTTTTTGATTAGGGGGAGCTTACTTTTTGAAAAAAA
>HF988619.1 GCA_000431975.1 Prevotella sp. CAG:924
ATAACCTCTACATAATATAACCTCTACATAATATGCTAATAGGCAACATCGAAAGGTAATATTTAGGGGCCGTACCATGTTCGTCACCCCCTCTGACAGGCCTGCATACTGCGCTGCAAAGTCTTTTTACCCATGCTTTGTTTTGCTCACTCGGCTTTACGCTTTGGGTGCCTCTGTTTCGTTGTGGCTACGATAATGGACTACGGTGCTTTATCTTATGTTTTATTAACACTTCCCGATGGCCCTTTATATGCATAAAAGACGTAACTTTGTAACGGTTTGCCTGCCATTCCGATTGGCCGGAGCAGAGAGTCTTGCGGGTCTTTTATCAGGAAATGTAAATAGGTGACAATTTTTTGAAACTTTTTTATAGCTATGAGTCTGAACATCGAGAAAGGCAACAAGAAGCGCATAGTCATAATCGGCGGTGGCTTCAGTGGCCTCAATTTGGCCAAGAAATTAAGGAATTCAGGATTGCAGATTGTGTTGATTGACAAGAACAATTACCACCAGTTCCCACCGCTTATCTATCAGGTTGCGTCGGCAGGCATGGAGCCCAGTTCCATCTCTTTCCCCTTCCGCAAGATTTTTGCGCACCGTCACGACTTCTATTTCCGCATGGGAGAGCTTCGTGCCATATTTCCGGAGAAGAAAATAATACAGACCTCAATAGGCAAGGTCGACTACGATTACCTTGTGCTTGCCGCCGGTTCTACCACCAATTTCTACGGCAACAAGAATGTAGAGGCCGATGCCATGCCTATGAAGACGGTGTCAGAGGCCATGGGGTTGCAGAATGCCATCCTGGCAAACCTTGAGCGCTCTATAACCTGTGCCACCAAGCTGGAGCAGCAGGAGCTGCTCAACGTGGTGATAGTCGGCGGTGGCGCCACCGGTGTAGAGGTGGCCGGAGTCCTGTCGGAGATGAAGCGCACAGTGCTGCCACACGACTATCCCGACCTCGACCCAAGCCTTATGAACATCTATCTCATTGAAGCCGGCAACCGCTTGCTGTCGGGCATGTCGCCCGAATCGTCGGCGGCGGTGGAGAAGTTTATGCGCAAAATGGGCGTCAACGTGCTGCTCAACAAGATGGTTACCGACTACAAGGACCACAAGGTGATGCTTGCCGATGGCAGTTCGATAGCCACCCGTACGTTTATCTGGGTCAGCGGAGTTGCCGGAAACGAGGTAGGCAACCTCTGTCCCGACAATTACGGCCGTGGTCACCGCGTCATTGTTGACGAGTATAACCGCGTGAAGGGGCTTGATGACGTGTTTTGCATAGGCGACCAGTGCATCATGCCTGACGCCGACAAGAACTTTCCCAACGGTCATCCGCA
Source organism: Prevotella sp. CAG:924 (assembly GCA_000431975.1). Lineage (GTDB taxonomy): Bacteria > Bacteroidota > Bacteroidia > Bacteroidales > Bacteroidaceae > Prevotella. Next base: position 1,344 of record HF988619.1, read on the forward strand.
GCTGGCCCAGGTGGCCATACAGCAGGGTGTCAACCTGGCGGCCAACATACGCCGCCTGGAGAATGGCAAGAAGATGCGCCCGTTCCGCTACAAGAATCTCGGCTCCATGGCCACGGTAGGCCGCAACAAGGCTGTGTGCGAGTTTGCCGGACTAAAGCTCAGTGGCTTTGTGGCGTGGGTGATGTGGCTTGTGGTGCACCTCAGGTCAATACTCGGAGTGAGGAACAAGGTGGTGGTGCTGCTCAACTGGATGTGGAACTACTTTAACTACAACCAGTCGCTGCGCATGATTTTCTATCCCACCAAGCCAAAGGAGATACGCGACCGCGAGCGGCGTGAGGCCAAGGCTCACTGGGGTGACGACATACAGGAAAGCGAATAGCCATGCTTGTTTTTGTAAAGAAGTTTCGCATTATGTAACTCATCTTATGCCATATAGCTAACAGGCTTGATGCCAGTCAGTTACATATATGTGCCGTTCGGCAAAACCGAACGGCACATTTTGTAGTATGCTCGGCATGAGCTTAATCTAACGGGTGCAAGTCCCTAATGAGCCCTAATAGCGGGAATCATACAGCCAAAAGCAAGGGTGTCCACTGCGAGGTGGAATCTGAAAGAAGCTGGCGGCTTCAAAAGACTTCATGTCATTGTATTCCTGACAGAAATCGGAAATGAACTTTTGCCTGTCAAAAGAGAAAACGCGATTGTCTATATAGTCTCTGTATATTCTGTTGAGTTCTCCGTATCGTGGAATCATCGTCTGTATCTTGTCTGCCATAGGTGCTTTACTTTTGTCTGTTCTTTTCATTGTCAAGAAGCATCGTCAGTTCTTCCTCCACCTGTTCTATACTCGGCAATGCCGATTTCAGGTTTTCCGGCACTGCCTTGCTGAGCTGGTAGTCGCTGATGCCGATAGGCTGGTCATAGCCTGTCAGCGCATACTGCGCTACAATTTCATCCTTGCCCTTGCATAACAGCAACCCGATGGTCTTGTTGTCATTCTCTCCCCGCAGCTTGTCATCCACCACATTGATGTAGAAGTTCAACTGCCCGGCGTATTCCGGTTTGAACGGGGTGGCTTTCAGTTCCACGACCACGTATGCATGGAGTTTGATGTTATACAGAATCAGGTCGGCATAGAAATCGCTGCCGCCAATTTGGAAATGCTTCTGCCGTGCGACAAAGGCGAATCCGTTGCCCATTTCCAACAGATAACGGGTGACGTGCTTCACCAGTTGTTCTTCTATGTCCCTCTCGTCCGCACGCTCTTTGGCTCCTGCCAAGTCGAAGATATACGGGTCTTTCAACAGGTAGTCGGCAAGGTCGCTTTGGGGCGCGGGAAGCGTGGCGGTAAAATTGTTGACCTTGTGGCTGTTGATTTGCCTTTCATACAGTTTGCTTTCAATCTGCATTTTCAGGACATTGCTGCTCCAGCCCATTTCCACGGATTGCTTCATATACCAGTAATCGACGCCTAATGGGAGTGAGCTGTTCAGCAGAATCACATGGCTCGCCCAATTGATTCTTGCCACAGGTGATGCAAGGAACAGTTTTTCTATATCCTCTATCGGTATTCGGCAAACGGTAGCTACTGTCTGTGCTACATTCTGAATTTGTGCAAGAGGTTCTTGCATAATTGCAACTTCTTTGTTGTCAGAGGATTGAATTTGCGCAAGAGGCTCCTGCGTAAATGAAGCATTGTTCAGGCTTTGGATTTCATCCGTGATTTTCTGCACACTTGGGGTAAGTAACTTCGTATCGGTTTCTATGAAACTTCGTAATGCGTCCAATGGATAGGAGCGTGCGAACTGGCACATATAAGCCAAGTTCCTGACCGAATATCCTTTCTTTTCGGGATAACTGAACCGTATCGCCTGCGCCAGTCTCTTGATGACCTTGCCGCCCCAGCCTTGTCGGTTCTGGTGGTACAATATATAATTACCCATTTTCCAGTAATGGAACAGCATCTGCGCATTGGCCGCACTGATGAGCCGGACTTGCGCCTGCTCTATCTCTGAACCGATGGCATTGACAAAAGCCTCGAAACTTCTTTTCTCTATGTTGTTGTCGTTGTTGCTCATTGTTGTATGTATTGAAAGTTACAAAGGTAAGCCCAATTACAGGTTTTCCATGAAACTTGCTGATTGTTTTTACAGTTGGTTGAATTTATTCATCGCATTGGCTTTCACATCATCGGTGATGTCTATGTAGGGTTTCATCGCCTTGTAGTCGCTATGCCCTGTCCATTTCATGACCACCTGAGCCGGAATGCCTTGGTTNNNNCCACCTGAGCCGGAATGCCGAGAGCCAAGGCATTGCAGATGAAAGTCCTTCTCCCGGCATGGGTGCCAAGCAATGCGTATTTGGGCGTAATGGTGTCTATGCGTCTGCTCCCTTTGTAGTAGGTCTCGCTTACAGGCTCGTTGATTTCGGCAAGCTCGCCCAACTCCTTCAAATAATCGTTCATCTTTTGGTTGCTGATGACCGGGAGAGCCTTATGCCCCTCAAACTCCACATCTTTATATTTATCCAGTATCGCCTTGCTGTGGTTGTTCAGCTCGATGATAAGCCTTTCGGCGGTCTTTACGGTGGTGATTTCTATAAATCAACACCCAAATATACACCCAATAATTGAAATAGCAAAAGGTATTTAATGATATTTAGTAATATAGTTGATTTGTAATAACTTGATTATTATCAGTATATTGCAGTTTTGTGAGATTTCTTGATTGTGTAAGTTAAAGTCCCGTCCTCACCGACCTGCAGTCCCGGCATTTTCTTTATGACGTCGGTTATCGTCCGGTCCTGTTTCTGCCTAAAGCTGTTCACGAGGTAGGTGAGTGTGTCGCCACGCTGTGAGACGCGTGGAGCCCTTATCTTAGTTTCCTTTATCATCACCGACTTCTCGTGCATCACTATCGTCTGTCCTTGGCGAAAGTCCTTGACGCTGACCGTATCGCGGGCATATCCTACATAAGAGGACAAGATGCTCTCGGCACGCTTGCCGTCTCCCATCGGTCTTGTGGGCCAATTGCTAAAGAAGGGAGAGGCCGGTTCCGCATATTGGTCCTTGATCCACACGCAAGCGACAGTGGCATGAGACCATGATTCGATTAAAAATTAAAGGCCACCCTTGCCATTACCGACCTTGGCCTTAACTGAGTGACCAGATAACGGCATACCGTCGTATTAATGGTCTGTCTGCTGTATGTGTCGTTGCCAAAGATGTTGTTCAGTGAGAGCCCTATCTCATAAGTCTTGCGCCTGTAAGAGACAGAGACGTCAGAGAAATAATTGAACGACACGCTCTTGTCATTGCTGTGATAGATCTCGTTGTCCCATTCTATCTGCCAGTGTCCCGGCATGAGGAAGGCCTTCAGGCCATGAGTGAACGAATTTAAGGTAGGCATGAGGCTCACCCCGGTGTTCTTGTTTTTCAGGCCGGACATCGTGTAACCTGTATAGGCCTCAAACGAGAGCCAGTCGGCCGGCTGCAGGGAGATGTCGGCCGAAACGACAAGGTTGTTCATCATGAACGGAGTAACGACATCGGACACTAACATATCGTAGTCGTTGCCGGCATAATAGGCTGTAACGCCTATATTCAGCTTTGACCAGCGGAACGACTGTGCCAGACGCGCGAAAATGGTCAGGATGTGTGAGTCGGAGGTCTTGTCCGTGGCACGGCTCTTGTAGATGTCGCCAGCCATCTCGCTTGAATACAGGATGTTGTCGAACAGATTGTTCCATGTAACCAACAGTGTGGCAAACTGTCCCTTTATGGTATTTTTATAATCTACCTGTCCGTTGAATGCGTGCGACATGGTCCTGCTCAGTCTTCCGGTGCCCTGTCGCATGGTGATGTAGTCGGTGAAGATGGGCAGGCTGCCGGATACCGACACGTCGAGGGGATTGTATGAATAAGAATACGCAGCGGAGAAGTCCCACCGTGCCGTAGGATGGAACACGGCCTTCACGCTTGGCTCTACCAGGAAATCGTTGCGCGTGTCGCTGTTTAATCCGCGCGCAAGCCATACTAACGGCACGGCGGCAGTCAGTCGGAAGGAGCCGTGCGAGTAGTTTGCCTCGGGGGTAAGGCGCGTATCCGACTCGTAATATCTGTCGTTGCCGTTGAGCATCGTATTGTTTATCGAGAGCTGCTGCGATTTTCCCTTTGTCGAGAGTGTATATTTGAAATTAAACCTGCCTGTCTTATGGCTGAAATATGTCTGCGCGCCCCAATGGAACGACTGCATGTCGAGTCTCTGCACGGTGCTGTCAGACAGCAAGAGGCTGCCGGGCAGGTTATTATAGGAGAAATATGCGTTCAGCGAAAGGAGGTGATTGTTCTTCAGCCGTCTGCTCATCGTGAACGAGTCCTGAACATACCGTTTGCGCGGTTTCACGTTCTCATACATCCCCCTGCCGTTAAGCATCGTCGTGGCAGTACTCCTGTTGAAGTCGGCATATCCTTTCAGCGTGTTCACAAGATAGATGTTGTCACGGTTTTTCTCGTATTTCAACTCAGCCGAGATCTCACTTGTATGCTGAGTGGCGTCCACATCCTCGACAATGGCATTTCCGTCAGCCAGATCGGTGTACACGGTCTGCGCCGTCTGGCTCTGCGTCGTCTTGTCCAGCAGCCCGCTGACCTGCAGGCGCAGGTCGTCGCCCTTATGGGTCTTGAACAGCCAGTTGGTGGCCAACAGGTTGGAGTTGTTGAACGTTGTACGCACTGGTTCGAGCGCCGGCGCGGACATGGTGATGCCATCAAGTATGCTGTTCTCAATAGCTGCATTGTTCTCAATGGACTGCCTGTCGTGAACCTCCTTCATGACATCCTTTCCGGTGTTGTTGTATTTGTAGATTGAGATGCTCTGCATCTTATGCGAGAACATCATAGCCATGAGACGGCTGTCGCCAAGCGCGCCGGCTCCTCCCTGCGCTTTGGTTCCGGCTCCTATATCGGCCAGCCCCTGCCATACGTTGCGGGCATCGTCGGTCAGCACAATGTTGAGCGCGGCCTGGTCGGAGAAGGTCACATCGCGCAGCAGTTTCACAGGCTGGTGCCGCTCATACACCTGCACGCTCTTCACCTTGTCCGCCGAGATGTTTTCTGAGGCCTGCGAGTATTTTGAGCCCAGCAGGTCGAGTCCCTCAATGTAGAACTTGTTGATCTGCTTTCCCTGATAGGTGATAGTCCCGTCCTCACCGACCTGCAGTCCCGGCATCTTCTTTATGACGTCGGTTATCGTCCGGTCCTGTT
>HF988620.1:0-1628 GCA_000431975.1 Prevotella sp. CAG:924
ATGCCATTTCCTTTTTTACCGGACAGCAATATTTATTTTATTATTTCTGCCATGTGACTTTGTAGAAAGCCATTCTAAGGAACCCGTGTCAGAAAAAAGATGGTCCATAGAATGTGTTTATGCTTCTCGCTACCAGAATCACGGAGTCAGCCTCTTCTCCTTTATATGCAATAAAGATTCGGCACTGTTTTATAGTCATGGATGCCAACAATACATAGAATTGCTCAACGGAACAAACCAAGAGGCAGATTTCCTAATTAAAAGAATGGAAAAACATTTTACGGAGCGAAATGACGATCCATTACTAAACAAAAATATTTTATACTGGGAACACATACTATTTGACTATAGTAAGGATAAACTCACACTATATAATAGTCATCCTATGGTATTGCTAAGCTATGAAGAAAATATTCCGCCCATATCATGGGAATTAATACCTGATTCTTCGTCAACGATATTAGGATACTCTTGTAAATATGCAGTTTCGAATTTCAGAGGAAGGCTCTGGAAGGTATGGTATACTGAAGACATTCCATTAAGTTATGGTCCATGGAAATTACATGGTTTGCCAGGCCTGATAATGGAAGCTACAGTGGATTCATTGATTGACTTCAAGCTAACATCCATTAAAACCAATCAAACAAATACAATTGGAAAAGTCTTGAAGACAAGAAACTGTAAATATGAACAGGTAACGCGGAAAAAATATTTAAAACGTAGGAATTCACCGTTATTTTTGCCAATGATAAAAAGGAAAATTAAAGTAAGTCCAAATCTTGAAACAGAATGATAATGTCAAAATTCATATCCATTTGTATGGTTATGGTGTGTTTCGCACCTATATATTCAAGACCTATTCAGTGAGATATTAAGCTCCTGAGCTTGTCCTTATTTTAAATTTACGCTCGTGAATTTTCACTTGCGAAACTTTAATAAAGTGCTATGAACCGTTCTAAAATAATAGTATTGATTTTGCTCCTTTTCACTACAGCTCTGATGGCACAGCAAACTCATGTCTTGGAGCCAAGCATCATGGAAGGGACTTATCATGAAACATGTGGCAAATACCATGATGACTATGCGTTGCATGTTGGAAAATCGACGAGTCAATATTTCAGTTATCATAAATTGCGCGATGACTCATTAGGCAGTAATGTGCAGACTTCTATGATCATTATTCAGGAAAAGCTTGATTAAGCAAACAACAGGAATGATGCCTCCAAGCCAAGAGCGAGTGGACCAGACCATGGTGACTATTTCCATAGAAGTCAGAATGAGAATACATTTGTCACCTACATAAGTCTTATGGAACAAGGTTGTAAGGTTACCGGGTCCATACCTGTACAGGATTGGAGCATAATCCCGGATAGCACACGGCAAATCTTAGGCTATCACTGCTGTATGACGACGACAATATTCCGTGGCAGGAAATGGACTGTCTACTTTACAGAGGATATACCCCTGCCATTAGGACCTTGGAAGTTGGGAGCACTTCCTGGATTAATTCTGTCGGCAGAGGTCAAAGGATTCATCACGATAGAGGCTATAGGCATCAAAACAAAGGATCTCTCGTCGGTGACGTTCCATAACTTTTGGAATAAAAAAATATGAAGACATTCAGCAGG
>HF988620.1:1648-4639 GCA_000431975.1 Prevotella sp. CAG:924
CATTCAGCAGGAGACATACCTCAAAGAGGTAAGTAACCCTAAAGCCTATCCCGAGAAAACAATTGTAATCCCCCAAATGGAGTCGGAATGAAAACAATAAAAATCATTTGTATCCTCATCTTTCTGTCTGCTCTGTCTGTTTCTGCGGAGACCATTGTCATAGGACATGTTATTGACGACAAAGGAGAGCCACTGTCGTCAGTGATTATCAAACGATACACCAAGGGTCACAAGTTAGGCGGATATACGAATAGTGGGAGCGACGGATCGTTCCGCATCAAAGCAGAGGCGGGTGACTCATTGTTGTTCAGCATGTTGGGGTTCAAGAGCCAGCACGTTGCCGTCACAAACAATATGAAACCACTGACTATCCGGATGAGTGACGGAGCAATAAAACTGAAAGAGGTTGCGGTGAAGTCGGACAAGGTACACGAGCATGGCGACACTATATCTTATATCGTCGGTGCTTACGCCAACGGCAATGACCGGAGCATCGGCGATGTGATTGCGAAGATGCCCGGCTTCGATGTGGACAAGTCGACGGGCAAGATCTCTTATGAGGGCAAACCGATCAGCAAGTTCTATATCGAAGGACTTGACATGCTTGGGGGCAAGTACGGCACGGCCACCAACACGCTGCCGCAGGGCGAGGTGGGCTCCGTGCAGGTCATGCGCAACCATCAGCCCATCCGTGTACTTGAAGACTTCACGTTTACCGACGATGCCGCCGTGAATATCAAAATGAAAAACAGTGCCAAGACCCATTGGGTGACATCGTGGAAGGCCGGTGGTGGATATGGCAGCGCACACGATGGCTATGACAAGGGTAGATGGCTCTTCGAGGGATTCGGCTTGCGGCTGAAGTCGGACTTCCAGACGATGCTCACCTACAAGACCAACAATACGGGCACGGACGTCAGCCGTGAGTCTACCAATCTCTTCAGCCTTGACGATCTGTTCAGTGACCAGCCAAAGGATTTCATCTGCCTCTCCGCTCCTTCGGCCTCGGGCCTTTCCCGTGAACGCAGTCTGATGAACCGCAGCCATGCCTTTACGGCTAATGTCATGAAACGCATCAGCGAGGACTCGCAGGTCAATTTCCAGCTTGCCTACAACAACGAGCGTGAAAAGGCATGGGGAGACCGTCGGACGGAGTACATACTTACGGATGGCAACCGCGTCATCAGCAACGCGCAGGCGTGGCGGTCAAACACGAATGACCTCTATGCCTTGCTGAAATATGAGCACAACTCTCAAAAGAGCTATCTCCGCAACTCGCTTTCCGGTGACATGACATGGCTTTCGCAGCACCTCGACGAGGGCGGTACGTATGCACATGCCCAACATGCGCTTCTGCCTGTGTTTGATTTCCGTGACAATCTCTATGTCATCCGCCGCTATGGCAACACGCTTATCTCATTCTACTCCAACAACTGTGTCCAGCAGCGGCCTCAGCATCTGTATGTCGACTCCACCTCACAGCAGGACTTGTCACAGCGGTTCTATTCCACCGACACATACGCTTCCGGCGGTTGGAAGCTGGGCTTATTCAGCCTGAGCATGAAGTTGGGGGTGAAAGGATTGTTACGCTATCTCACAGCCAACGCCTACGGATTGCCTGACTCTATTGGCCCGACAGGCGGCAAAAGCCACTTCGGCTATGCCAAGCTGTATGCCAGCCCGCAACTGGAGTACAACACCCGAGATATCAAGGTCTCTCTTTCCGTGCCTTTTGAGAACTCGTATTACAAATACAGTAAGGATGACGGCAGAAACCGTTTTGACGTCTCGCCGTCGTTGCATGTGCGTTGGGATGCCACCTCGCGGCTCACCATGAGCGTTAACGGCAGCTATAGCGTGGAGCCGCTCGACTTCAACCGCTTCTATGGCTCGCTGATCATGCAGGACTATCTTTATCTCAATCAGGGCTACACAGGATATGACGTAGCCACCAGCAAAACATTGGCCTATACGCTGCTTTACCGCAACAGCCTGCAAGGCACACATCTCATGGCCCGTGTCTCCCGTTCTTTTGATACCACGCCATACACCCCATCGCGTGAGTTCGCCGGTGAATACATCATCATAGGAACGATCCCCGTCAAGACCAACAGTAACAGCTGGAACACCACGCTGATGTACCAGCAGGGGCTTCCATTCCTCAACGGGAAGTTCTCCTTACGCGGGCTCTATAACCAAACGGAATCGAAGATGTATCAGGATGGTCTCGTCTCTCCGGCAAAATACAATGTGCTCAGCACTGGAGCGTCACTGTATCTCTCGCCTTATACCGACATGTCTATCGACTATTCCCTGCAATACACCTATAACGACATGCGTCCGGAGAACGGCGGCAAGACCTATTTCAACAACTGGCAGCACACGGCAAAGATCATCGTGCCTGCCGGAAAGTTGCGCTTTACCCTCAAAGGAGAATATGACCACAACCAGCTGATGCCGTCGAAGTACAAGGACATCTTTTTTGCCGATGCCATCATCGGGCTCACAACCCGGCATATCGACTATGAATTGGGACTGAACAACCTGTTCAACAATCAGTCCTATGTCCGTTCCACTGTCGCCAACCTCACAACCCTGCGCTCAGAGACCATCCTTCGAGGCAGGGAACTGTTGCTGACACTTGTGTATAAACCATAATTCCATGAAACTTATAAAGCAACATAACTCCATGTAATGTGGCATTGCGTGCCTACAAATGGTAGGCAGATGTTTCTCCTTAACAAGTTGCTCATCATCGCTGACAAGCGTTATCTTGCTTTCAAGACTTCCATTCGTCCTAAAAGCAACAACGTGCATCCGGGATTGAATGTCTCTGCCCGTATCGCTGTCAGAGACAAGACCCTGTGGCAGCAAATCTTCAACAAATAACTCATTGCTTTGTCTGTGTTATGGTATAATAAGGCTGTTTGTAGATGGCTTCAAAGGCAACTTTGTTACCAGGCTACAGAACACATTCCCCGACCTAAACGA
>HF988621.1:0-5412 GCA_000431975.1 Prevotella sp. CAG:924
CTCGTAAAAGACTGTAATTCAATTATTTCAAAGACCGATTAGTCCACTTTAACGGGACAGTAGTGATAAAATATATAAATTAACCATCAGCTTTATGTTCGATAAACCAAATCGCGCCAACACGCTCCACGGCATTCTGCTTATCGCTCTTTTCGCCTTTGCGGCTTTCTACATAGCAGAGGTGCCCGTCATCAAACATCTTTCATTCTCACCCCTGATCGTCGGCATCATCCTGGGCATGCTCTATGCCAACAGCCTTCGCAACAAGCTGCCTGAGACATGGGTTCCCGGCATCAAGTTCTGTACAAAGACCTTGCTGCGTACCGGTATCGTACTCTACGGTTTCCGCCTCACCCTCACACAGGTGCAGCAGGTAGGTGCCTCCGCCATCCTCATCGACTCCATCATCGTTGTGGGAACTCTCCTGCTCGGCGTCTTCCTCGGCCGCGTGCTGAAGATGGACCGCGACACAGCCCTGATGACTTCCATGGGTAGCTCCATCTGCGGTGCCGCTGCCGTACTCGGTGCTGAGCCGGTAGTGAAGTGCGAAGGCCACAAGACCGCTATCGCCGTGTCTACCGTAGTGATCTTCGGTACCATCTCGATGTTCCTCTATCCTGTGATGTACCGCATGGGCTGGCTCTCCGACCTGAGCAATACCGCCGTAGCCATCTACACGGGTAGCACGCTCCACGAGGTGGCCCACGTTGCCGGTGCCGGTAACGCCATGGACCCCACCGATGCCCTCGGCATCGCAGGTACGGCCACCATCACCAAGATGATCCGCGTAATGCTCCTCGCACCTGTACTCGTCGTCCTCAGCTTCATCCTCTCACGCACACGCAAGCAGGCTGCCGACGGTGGCAAGCGTAAGATCACCATCCCCTGGTTCGCTTTCTACTTCATCATCGTGATCTGCATCAACACGGGTCTGCAGCACCTCTGCGGCGTCTCTTCAGTGAAGGAAATCCCGCTGAACGGCACCATCGAATACATCGACACCTTCCTGCTCACGATGGCCATGACCGCCCTCGGAACAGAGACCAGCATCGACAAGTTCAAGAAGGCAGGAAGCAAGCCCTTCCTGCTCGCCGGACTGCTCTACGTCTGGCTCCTCGGCGGCGGCTACCTCCTGGCACGTTTCCTGGTAGGATAAGCCCCCCATAAATGATACGGAACCTCCCATCCGTTCTGATATCATGACCGACAAACAATAACTCACATTCATATTTATCCAGCCTGTGATGCAGACACCGATCTGCCACAGGCTTTTTTCATGCCCTCCGCTCACCTGCCGGCCTTGCCTCCTCACCGTCCCGCCCCTCTTCCATCATCGTCCTCAACCGACCATCAGCCGTCCGAGAAATCTCGTACCATTACAGACCCTTTCCATCCAAGAACAGTCGTGAAAAGCCAAAAACCGTGAAAACATATTCCTCTTAACATTTTTTCCACCAATAAATTGAAGCCATATCCATAAAATCCGTATATTTGCGATCGAAATGCATCAAGAGCGTAATTGATACGCACCAACCGAGCTTTATGCTATTGTAGCCACGGTGGTAAAATGATGTGGATTGTCCAATCAAAAATCAAACAATATGGAATACCTTAAGATGTCCGATAGCACTTGCTATCCCCTTAGTAATCAATCACTTTTCAAGATCATTGTATTGGGTCGTACGGAAAAGTACGATGCAAGGAAGCTGAGTCGTCGGCCTTTCTGCAAATCCACGGACGAGCGGGACGGCATCCTCCTCAGCGCAGGCAATCCATGCGCAGGCCCTGCGTGCAGCTTGACTGAGAAGCCCCATGCGTTCCTGACAAAGGACAAAGAGCCGCGACACGCACGCAGACGCAAGAAGGAAGGACCGTGCGCGCAAGACCCGATAATGGAAGCACTTAATAAACTAATATCTGAAGCCTATGACAAGACCATAGATCCGGACAACCTTGTCGGACAGAATAATTGGCAGAAGACGCTGATGATGTGTAAGATCGCATGGCCGTACCATGCCGTACCACCCATCGATCATGCCTTGCAGGAAGCAAGGCAGGTCTACATCCTTGGCGATCCGTTGACGTTCGACGAGGAGAGGGCCGCTTAACACTGACCGTTTCCCAACCCATGATTTCCACGAGGGCATGCCGATGATGGGTATCCGTGTCCCGACAGAGGGATATGGCAGCCCCTCGTCTGCCCTCGCCTGGAATCCCGCCCCACCACCCTTATCAAGACAATGATTCAATAACCCTAACGATACATTAACATGAAAGCCATTTTAAAGAAGAGCGTGAAAGACTCCTTTTGGAATTACGAGGATTATGACGCACTGACACCCAACCCGATCACCCGAGCCTTGACCAACCGTTATCTGCCGGCATGGGACCCTTCCCCTCTAAAGGCGATGATGATGCGACGCATGGGTACGGTAAAGCAACTGTACCTCCACCTCGACGTAAAATGCGACGGAGACATCATCCAATCCATCTCGCTGCGCTGCGATCTGCTCGATGATTACGAGAGGACCTGCCAGATAGCCGTCGATTGGGACAATATCCTGAGATGTGTAGAGGAATACTTCCACGCCATCGGCTACCGCTGCCTCCATTGCACCCGGGATGAGGACATCGTGGATTTCATCCAGCGCCTGCAACAGGACATCCCCTTGGCAACCGAATATTTTGAACTCATTAATCACTAAGACACAATATGGAAACGAACAACAACTGTATCGAGAATGGCATCAGACTGCAAGATGGCCGTATCATCCAAGGCTATAGGAAGTCGGACGTAAGCATGGAGGACACCTCCCGGAAATCTGCACTTGACACTACCGGCGCATATTTCAGCATTGGCAAAAAGCCCGGTAAGCCCAGGCTCACTCCTGATGAGGAGCTCCAACTGAGGAATCTGTTTACCGACAATGCCTTCCTCATCCTCGCCAACAGGGAACAGATCCTCAACGACAGCAGGATGCTGCTCACGCCCGTTCCCGTCCACAACGGGATTGCCTACAGCGGCGAGTTCGAGACTGCCACGCTGGGCGTCTATCTGGAATGGTGGATGAATGCGCCCTATTCCGTCTTGTTTGACGAAGACGGCACGATGTCGCTCATCTGGTTCGTATCGGGCAGTCCGCTCACGGGCGGCAACTCTTGCAGCAAAGTGTATGAGGACGGCAGACGCGAAACCGCAAGAACACACTTCTCCGATATCTGGCCGAAGTTTGCCGACATCATAGCCGACTATCACGACGCCAAGCTGCTGTATCAGGCCTATTCCCTCCCGGAGGTCATCGACATCTTAAAGAGAGAGACAACGACGGAAGACTATGTCCGGAACATCACCGCGTTCTACCGACAGGCGCTGATGGCCTTGTACAACACAAAGCTCGCTAATTGGAAGGCCAGGTGCGAGGAGGTGTGCGGTCAAAGGACTTTCTATCAGCGTAAGTGGTTCAACACCCTGATCCAGTCACGACAGGACAAGGTCAAGTCCTTCTATGAGGGTTACATGCAGAGAGAAGAGGCCCTGAAGCTCAGGGAAGAGGCCGTAAAGGCTGAGAACCGGCGGCTGAAGAAGATGATGCAAGACAGGGTGCTGCCGTTCAAGCGCTATCGGCTACTGAAGAACGAGAACTTACAGGAACTTAGTAAGATGTCTGACGACCTGACTGAATACGGGCGCAAGGGAGAGGAGGCCTTGTTCCCGGAACTGGCAGACCATCCGGAGGAAGCCGACAAGGCGCTATACTCCTATACCTCCATGAAGACCGAGATCCGGAAGTACTTCCAAGACGCCGGGGCAGGATCTGCCGACCAGCGTGCGTCCTCCCGATCATGACGCAGCCTTCTTCCATTCCCCATCCTGTCGGCCGTCAACGGGATGGGGACCATGACCCAATTCATCAAACCAAGATCCCAATCAGCCATCGAAGGTCCGGTCCGCAAGACCTCGCGCCGTTGCCGGGCATCCCTGCACCCGTCTTTACTGAAGGCATGGCTGGCGACGGACGTGCTGCCGGCAAGAGGATGGGCAATCCTCGGTCTGACCAATAAGATAAAGGACTAATGACTGATTAGGATTAACCATAAGATCATCATGAAAAAAGACAATTCCATGAACTTGCAAGAGATGCAACAGTTTCTCTCAACAGAGAGACATGAATGGCAGGTACCTGCCAAGGTAAAGGACAAGGTGGCCAAGATGGTTGAGAGATACAACCGAAGAGCCATTAAGAAAGGGTATGACACGTCAACGCTGACCTTCGACGAAGCCACGCTGACCCTCAGTGGACTCTTCATGCCCAAGAAAGAGAAGAAGTCCTTCTTCGGACAGATCGCAGAATGTGGAACCAATGCGGACCTGTGCAGTGACTTCAAGCACATCCTGGATCTCTGTACCGCCGTCTGTCCACATTGCCACAGCCTGGTCGCCCCCTCGGCCAAGAGGTGTGAGAACTGTGGCGAGCCACTTTTTAAAGAGCCATCCGCCGACACTGAGAAAGCCGTCCCCTGCCGGAAGGAGAGTCCCAATCCACGACCCTTGAACACCGAAAAGACGGAAGCCACCGACACTGGCATGATGCACGACGGAATCGGGATAAGGTACGAGCCCGGCCACGCCCATCCTGCCATGGACGCTCCCGACGGGGTGACTTATCACGACGAGCTCCTGGCTTCTCTCAATGAGTTCATCGCAACGCAGAAAGCCGATCCCAAGAAGTACGCCTTCCTCCTTTTGGCATTGGATCTGAACAGACTGGATCTCACCGATGATGAAGAGCTGGACGACGACGATCCGCGCTATGGTATCAATGCGTTTGATATCCAGAACGTCGTATTCAGCAAATACAATCTTTGGCAACCCTTGTTCGAGAATAAGGTAACCAAGGGCGATCCACAGATATTCATAACCGTCCGGGACGACAACGTCGACCTGCAAGAGATGGAGCGGTTCGCCAAGGACCATGGCATTCCTTATGCCCTGGAGAAAGGCTTCGACAGATACGACCAGGATTTCTCGAGACTCATCCTCTCGTTTGACGATGACACGGCAGCAGCAGCCAACTTCGTATGCGACGCAGCCACCACGGTCCTCTCCGTTCCAAAGGACATACCCATCTCCTTATACATTTCCGCCTGCCAAGGCAAGGACAAGGCACAGAAGGAATACAAGAAGAGCCATTCCTTTAGTGCCCGTGATACCGCAAGAGGCATTGCGACATTGCTCAAGAACAGGGTCATCCGGAAATGAAGGGAAGGCCATGGACATAAAAAGAGGATTCCCCGCTCGGGAGAATCCTCTTTCTTCATACGCCTGACAGGCACGCTACTCCTCATGGCCTGAAGTCCGGTCGATGCATGTGTGGGAGCATCCTGTGCCATCATTTCCCTTCCCAATTCTCC
>HF988621.1:5420-11320 GCA_000431975.1 Prevotella sp. CAG:924
TCATTTCCCTACATTCTTGATTTCTCGGAGTTGCCTGCGCCCTTGCCCTTATATTTCAACTTCGACGCATTGAAATTATAACGCAACGTGATGCCAAGTTCCCGGCTGTCATAACGATTCCTCTGGGATATCTCCTCACGATTGCCATACATGTTTTGTGGCCTGATAGGGTCGGGGGATTATCAGTTATATATGTTGACCTCGGCACTGTTGCTGGTGTCCTGCGTATGTTGCAGCACCTTTCCTCTCACTTCGATGACCGAGGAGTTGCTGGCGTCGGCATGCAGCCGTTGGCACAGCTTGCTTGTGATGTTGATCTCCGACGAGTTGGAGCTTTGCAGCGTCGCCTCGCGTGCCTCCATCGACTTGATCTCCGTGTCCGAGGAGTTGTAGCTGTCGATCCTCAGCTTCTGCGTGGTGATCTGTCCGATCTCTGCGTCCGACGAGTTGCGCTGGCTCAGCATCAGGTTGTCGCACAGCACGTTGCCCAGTTCCATGTCACTGGAGTTATACATATTCAGCGTCAAGTTGTCCGTGTCGATCAGTCCCCTCGCCTCAAATGAAGCCCCGTTATAAGTATTCACCTCGATGAGATCGGGCGAGATGACATACACCTTCACCGTAGTGTCGAAGCCATCTATGTTAAACAGGAACTGGTCGATGTCCGATTTGCCTTTCTTGCAGATCGACAGCGTCGTGCCGTCAGAAGTCACCTGTATGCGTTTCACGCAGTAGGCAGGGCCTTCCACACGCACATTGTAGAACGTGTCCTGGCGATAGATCACCTCGTAGTCGTTGGACACATCCACTTTCTCAAATGGTTTCACGGAGAGGGTCTGCGACACGGTTTTCTTGTCTTCTTTCGACAACCTGAACGTACACGAAGTTACCAGCAACAGTCCCATAAACAGGAACAAAATATTTCTTATCTTCATAGCCAAATAGTTTTATTCTTATCATCGCACGATGGATGATGCGTCATGGTCGTTGCCCGACGTTCCGTCTATATTGCGTGAGCTCTGTCGCACTGATGGTAACATCGGCAATGATGATCCGCGTCATCATTCTGTCGTTTTAATGATGATATCTGTTAGACGACAAGTCATGGGGGTTAGTTGCATGCTAAGGAAAAAATCATGTCTCATCTGCAAAATGAGACGACGACGGTGGGCAGCCACCGTCGGGAAGATAGTGACTGGACAAGAGCATAATCCCTATGGTGGAGGTTGCCTACATAAAAAGGACATACCTTTTATTGTCAATGGAATATTCCTTAAAATGTACTCTCTCCATCCTTTGTCTACCGCAAGATAAGTCTTACGTGTGGAAATCCTCAGAGAATGAGCCGGACGAATTTCCATTGAGAGCCTTATGGATAATCTTCTGTTGGACTGTCATGAAGTAGGATCGTGAAGGAGAGGATGGAAACAACATAATAAGATGTTAAGGCAGATAGGCAGTCATCTAAATAAAATACATCGTATACTTGTCAAATCAAGAAATGGCTATGAATCATAATGGCTTGACGTGAGCTTGACGAATCATAAATAACTGTAAATTTGGATATTAGAGAAAATGGTTGTAGCTTTATAGTACCACACATAAGGAATTACGAGTAATAATTGCCATGATCACTGAGAGCAAGGTATGGAATTATTTTGTATGGCAGATGATTCTTGCAAGTTTTTTGATGCAATGATGGCAAGACATATGCTTAAGTCTGTCATTAAGCGTCTACATTATCGTGCCTCAATCATATTAAGGTCCAAGGTCATGCTTAGATGATATTATTTTTATGTCTCACGCTATCGTTTCTTGAAGCTTTTTTATTTGGAAAAGGTCTGCAGGCATATGCGACATTTCTTTCCGCAGGTCGTCTCATATAATTGTTTTGTAGAACTGGAAAAAGAAATGATCCTTCCATTGACACAGCTTGCATTATCCTAATTTCGTCGAACTCACGTCGAATTAAGGAAGAGATAGTTGCTGTTTCTCTCCTCCGCACCGGGTGCGCCCTCCGGCTGGGTAGGGGGCGGTGTCCGCCGCTTACCAGTCGGCGAGGTTCTGTTCCTTTTCCACCTTGTTCTCCACCTTGTCCGGCAGGGAGGGGAAGAAGTCTATGCCGGTGATGCGCTCCACCTCGTCCACGCTGTTGACGTATGCGTCCTTGGGCTTGTTGCCGGCATTGTTCTTATAGACGAATCCGATGGCCTTCGGCTCGCCGCGCATGCACAGCACCACCTTGAAGAATCCCTCCGGCACGGTCACCTTGTTGCGTCCTATCCTCTTGTGCCGTCCCTTGAAGAAGATGGGGCCGGCGACGATATAGATGTCCCCGTATTTCCCGGCCCACTGCCGGCATTGGTTCTCCATCTCGTTCCAGTCTCCCCGGTTGAGGTTCGGGTCCTGCGGGCAGATGTTGGTCATGAGGAAGCTCTGGTCCATGGCCGTTCGGCTCCATTTGTTGTCTCCTGCGGGGCACAGATGCCCGCGGTCGTAGCCCGACTGTCTGTAGTCGCCCGTCGTGGCGCGTGGCTCAGGCACCTCCTCGTCCTCATGAAACTCTATTCCCTTGCGCTTTGCCGTTCCCGTGGCGTGGGCGGCTGTCAGATGCCAGGCCACCCAGTTGGGCACAAGCAGGGCCTTGTTGTAGGAGGCGGTATATCCCTCACGGTAGAGCACCTGCGACGGCCGGTCCTCCAGCGGGGCGGGAAGTTCCAGGCCCTTCGTGTCGATGGCTTCCCCGTCGGCCCCGCCTTCTTCCGTCCGGTTGGTGTCCTCGTCCTCATCCAGGTCGACGGCTTGCGCCTCGTACATCCCCTCGTGTCCGTTGTGGTAGGCCGTTTGCCGTGAGCGGTTGGGTGTGCAGGATAAAAAGCCTAACAGACAGGCGAATAACAGATATTTCTTCATTTCTTTCTTTAAAAATAGCATTAATGTTCAGATAGACCGCTGCGTCCGGCATCTCCTCCGTCCGTCGGGCGTCGGCAGGCGGTCGGTCGCCGGTCTCCCGGAGGATCTACTCTATGAGGAATATGATCCCCGATATGCCGATGTAGGCATAGACGACATACTGGAAGATGCGGGTGGGAATGTACTTGAACACATACGAGCCGAGCAGTACGCCGATGAGCACGCCGCCGATGCCGTAGCAATAGTCTATCCCCACCGTGGGTGTGAGGAAGCCGTTGTATCCGCGTGCGGCGGTCATGATGATGTTGCCGCAGAGGATGTAGGGCTGCACCAGCGCCATGTATTCCTCCTTGCTCTTCGTCGAGGAGAGGAAATAGAGCACCACGGGCGGTCCCTGCATGCCGAAGAATCCGCCCATCATGCCGCTGAGCGTTCCCGTTCCGAACATATAGGGCAGGGGGGCGGGGATATGGATACGCTGGCTGAAGAAGGAGAACCATACGGCCGTGATGATGAGCACCACGCCCAGAATGTGCCGCAGCAGCCGGTCGTCCATCTGCTTCAGGCAGAAGACCGACGCAATGGCGACGACGGAGAAGGTGGCGAGGATGGGCAGCAGCTTGCGCCACCGTATGTCGCGCCGCACCTTCCACGTGACGGCTGCCGATGTTGTCAGGGCCAGGAGTCCCGACAGGGTGGTGGCTTCTCCGTAGGAGGGCATGAGCAGGGGCAGCATCGTCATGATGAAGATGCCGAAGCCGAAGCCGACGGTACGCTGGATGAAGCTCGAGACGATCGTGAGAAGGAAGATGTAGACGGCTGATGGATCCATATCTGCAAAATTACGTATTTTTCGCGATCATGGTGATATTTGGTAACAGATTATTTTGTAAGTATCGCGATTATTTCGTAATTTTGAATTGTCAGAAACAAAATCCCGGCTAATCACCATCTACCTTATTTAATAATAGTATGTCTCAATCCGTTACCCCCCTGACGACTTCGTTTGCCGACAGTCGTCCCCACTATCTCATTCTCGATGGCCTGCGCGGTACGGCAGCCCTTCTGGTGCTCGTCTATCATGTCTTCGAGGGTCTTGCCTTCGCGGGCGGCGACACGACGCCCATCTGGGGCATCAACCACGGCTATCTCGCTGTCGACTTCTTTTTCATCCTCTCCGGTTTCGTGATCGGCTATGCCTATGACGACCGTCTGCGAACGGGGCGTCTTACCGTGCGGGGCTTCATCCGCCGCCGTCTCATCCGCCTGCATCCCATGATCATCGCGGGTGCGGTCATCGGTGCTGTCGCCTTCTTTGCCGGAGGCGGCACGAAGTGGGACGGCACGCACGTCACCACGTCGCTTGTCATGCTGTCGCTGTTGTGCGCCCTGTTCATGATCCCGCAGGTGCCGGGCTCGCCTGCCGATGTGCGTGGCAACGGCGAGATGTATCCGCTGAACGGTCCGTCCTGGTCGCTCTTCTTCGAGTATATCGGCAATCTGCTCTACGTGCTGCTCATCCACCGTCTGCCCACGCGCGTCCTCGGCGTGCTCACCGTCGTGGCAGGCGTGGCGCTCGGCTGGTTCGCCCTGGCCGACCTCTCGGGCTATGGCATGCTGGGAGTGGGGTGGACCCTCGACACGGTCAATTTCGCCGGCGGCATGCTGCGCATGCTCTTCCCCTATCTGCTGGGCATGTATCTGGCCCGCCGTTTCGTCCGCCGGGACGCGGCGTCCGGTGCCCGCCGCCGGGGCGTGCGGGGCTGGTTCTGGATAGCCAGCGTCTGGCTGCTCGCCCTCTTCCTCGTGCCCTATATCGACGGCAAGACGCCGGTGTGCTGGAACGGGGCCTACGAGCTCTTCTGCATCGTCGTCGTCTTTCCCGCCATCGTGTGGATAGGTGCCGCCACCCCGCTCGACAACGGCCTGTCACGGCGCTGCTGCGACTTCATGGGCCGCTTGTCCTATCCCCTTTACGCCGTCCACTATCCCGTCATGTATGTGTTCTACCAGTGGCTCATCGCCCACGAGACCTATACGCTGGCCGGATCGTGGCCGCAGGCCCTGCTCGCAGTGGGAGTGAGCATCGTCCTGGCACTCGTCGCCCTGAAGTGCTACGACGAGCCGTTTAGGCGCTGGCTCTCGCGCAAGTGGAAATAAAATGGCGGTAGGCAGGCCGGAAATCCGGATAAATTTGTATATTTGCTTAAATATTAGACGAACAAATCCTATACACCACCAACAAGAATGATCAGTAAAGCTAAACTGAAATACATCAAGAGTCTGGAGATCAAGAAGTTCCGGCAGAAGGAGCGGGCCTTCGTCGCTGAAGGCCCGAAGGTCGTAGGCGACTTGTTGCGCCATGCCGCCCCTACGATGACCGTCGCCACCGCTGCCTGGCTCGACCGCCATGCCGGCGTGTCGTCCCTCGGAGCCGAGGTGTTCGAGGTCACCGGCGATGAGCTTCGTCAGGTGTCCTTCCTGCAGCATCCTCAGGAGGTGCTGGCCGTCTTTCCCCTGCCCGCCGCCGACGGTGCGGAGGTGCGTCCGGACGCTGCCTCCCGTCTTCTCCTTGCTCTCGACGGCGTGCAGGACCCCGGCAATCTGGGCACGATCATCCGCATCGCCGACTGGTTCGGCATCGGCGACATCGTCTGCTCGTCCGACACCGCCGATGCCTACAATCCCAAGGTGGTGCAGGCCACGATGGGCTCCATAGCACGCGTGCGCGTCTCCTACACCGACCTGCCGGCCTGGCTCGACCGGCTGCCCGGGGAGGTCCCTGTCTATGGGCTCCTGCTTGACGGCGACAACATCTACACGCAGGAGCTGAGTGGCAGAGGAGTCGTCATCATGGGCAATGAGGGCAAGGGACTGTCCGAGGCTGTGCGGCGCCGGGTCACGAAGCGGCTGCTCATTCCCAACTGCCCCCTCGACCCGCTCCACCCCGACGATTCGGCCGAGAGCCTGAATGTGGCGGGGGGGGC
>HF988621.1:11332-15040 GCA_000431975.1 Prevotella sp. CAG:924
GAATGGGGCGGTGGCCACTGCCGTGACCTGCGCGGAGTTCCGTCGCCGACAGCATACAGAGAACTTAATCGTTTAACTAACTTGTTTATAATATGTTAGAACCAGAACTTTACAAAATCCGTAGTGTGAGCGCCTGTATGGGGTGCGCCTACCATCTGTTTACAGACAATTTCAAGAAGATATTCCGCCGTATGTGGCTGCCGATATTGGTCACCTCCCTGTGTATGGGCGTTGCCATGCTTATGGCGCAGAATATGGAGCGTATACAGCTGGCTGGCAGTGGTATGTACAGTCCGGAGTTGATGATGGCCATGGGCGAGTACTCTATAGTACAGCTCATCTGCCTCATTCCCGCTCTATGGACGGGTGGCCGCCTGCTTGGTCTGCTCAACGACCGGACGACGGGATGGAATGTGCGGCGACTGATCAAGAGCTATGTCTTGGTGATCGTGGCCATGATCGTTGTCGAGTTGGTGTTCTTCTTGATTGGAATGGCGGTTGGCGGTGCCCTGACCGCTACGGCCTTCTTGAGCTTAGGCTTTCTCGTGATCTTTGTGGCGTCTGTTCCGCTGATCTATTCATGGATGAAGTACTTCATGGATCCCGACATGCGTCTGGGCATGCTCTTCGGCAAGGCGTATAAGGCCGGCTGGCGCCATTGGGGCTTCCTGTTCGGCCTTTTCTTCCTGGTGGCCCTGATCATGGTGGTGATCTGCGTCATCCTCTTCCTTCCCGCCATGGGACTGGAGACTGCCGCCCAGGCCAATGCCGCCGGCATGCTCGGGGGCGATGCGTCCGGCCTGCCTGCCGCCTTTAGCGTGCTCACCTACGTAGTGTTTGCCTGCACCTATTTCATCCTCTACTTCGTGGAGATCTGGATGACGTTCAATATGTATTATGGCTACGGCAGCGTGGAGGCGCGCGAGCATGGCGACGACGTGGAGCGTGAGGCTCTTGACGACGGTGCTGCCCCCTTTGACGGCAGGCGCATAGAGGAGGGAGGCTATTCCTCTGAGCCGAAGAATGATTTTGAGGAAATAAGATAATAAGTTACGATACTTTAAAAATAGGCGGATTTCTATTCCATTCGCCTATTTTTTTTTATCTTTGCGCAAACGAAAAATCAAACAATCGATATGAATATAGCAGTAGCAGGAACAGGCTATGTGGGCCTGAGCATCGCCACGTTGCTGAGTCAGCACAACCATGTAGAGGCTGTAGATGTGATTCCCGAGAAGGTGGAGCTCATCAATCAGCGCAAGTCACCCATCCAGGACGAATACATTGAGAAATACCTTCGCGAGAAAGAGCTCGACCTCCATGCCACGCTCGATGGCCGCAAGGCCTATGCCGGCGCGGAGTTTGTCGTCATCGCCACACCGACCAACTATGACCCGGTGAAGAACTATTTCGACACGACGCATGTCGAGGAGGTGATCCGGCTGGTCATGGAGGTGAATCCGGATGCCATTATGGTGATTAAGTCGACCATTCCGGTAGGATATACTAATGCCATCCGTCGGAAGACGGGCTCCGACAACATCATCTTCGCCCCTGAGTTCCTGCGCGAGAGCAAGGCGCTCTACGACAACCTCTATCCCTCACGCATCATCGTGGGCCGTCCCGCTGACGACGAGCGTCTCGACAAGGCTGCCCACACGTTTGCCGCCCTTCTGCAGCAGGGTGCCATCAAGGAGAACATCGACACGCTGTTCATGGGCATCACGGAGGCAGAGGCCGTGAAGCTCTTCGCCAACACCTACCTGGCCCTCCGCGTGAGCTATTTCAATGAGTTGGACACCTATGCCGAGGTGAAGGGGCTGAGCACGGCCGACATCATCAAGGGCGTCTGTCTCGATCCCCGCATCGGCTCGTTCTACAACAATCCCTCTTTCGGCTATGGAGGCTATTGTCTGCCGAAGGATACGAAGCAGCTTCTGGCCAACTACCGCGACGTGCCGGAGAATCTGATTCAGGCCATCGTGGAGAGCAACCGCACCCGCAAGGATTTCATCGCCGACCAGGTGCTCCACCGTGCCGGATACTACAATTATGTGGATGGAGTGGTCTACAATCCGCAGAACGAAAAGCCTTGCGTGATAGGCGTTTATCGTCTGACGATGAAGTCCAACTCCGACAATTTCCGCCAGTCGAGCATCCAGGGTGTCATGAAGCGTGTGAAGGCCAAGGGCGCGAAGGTGATCATCTATGAGCCGACGCTTCCCGACGGCTCCACCTTCTTCGGCAGCCGGGTGGTGAACGATCTCGACGCGTTCAAGAAAGAGAGCAATGCCATCATCGCCAACCGCTACGACACCGTGCTCGACGATGTGAGGCAGAAGGTCTACACCCGCGACATCTTCAAGCGCGACTGACTCCGCCGGCGGACGGCCTCACGTCCGCCGGCCCACATTTCATTCCGACCCACCTCTGTTTTCCCTATGATAAAGATAAAAGAAGGTTTCATGCCCTTCAAGGGCTACACCACCTACTACCGTATTGCCGAGGGAGCGACGTGCGACAAGACGCCCCTTCTCCTCCTGCACGGAGGCCCCGGCTCCACCCATAATTATTTCGAGCTGCTCGACGGACTGGCCGAGACGGGCCGGCAGGTGATCAGCTACGACCAGCTTGGCTGTGGCCGCTCCTACGTGGACGGCCATCCCGAGCTGTGGACGCTCGACAACTGGCTCGACGAGCTTGAGTCGCTCCGCCGTTTCCTCCATCTCGACCGTCTCCACATCCTCGGACAGTCGTGGGGCGGCATGATGATCCTTGCCTGGCTCATCTATCGCAAGCCCCGGGGCGTGGCCTCCGCCATCCTCTCCAGCACGGCGTCGTCGAGCAGGCTGTGGGGTCACGAGCAGCACCGGCTCATCTCGTTCATGCCCGAAGCCGAGCAGGAGGCCATCCGGAAGGCGGAGGCGACCGGCAATTTCGACGATCCCGCATATCTGAAGGCCAACGACCATTACACGGAGCTTTATGCCTGTTCGATCACCGCCGACAGCCCCGAGTGTCTCCGCCGCGAGAAGCGGTTCGGCACGGAGAGCTACAACGTGGCGTGGGGACCGAACGAGTACACCCCGTGGGGCAATCTGAAAGACTTCGACTGCACGCCCCGGCTGGGAGAGATCACCGAGCCGTGCCTGATCATCAGTGGAACGAACGACGAGAGCACGCCCCTGCTGGCCAAGACGATGGCCGACGGCATCCCCCACAGTCGGTGGGAGCTGCTCGACGGAGCGCGCCACATGACCTTTGCCGACCAGCCCGACCGCTACCGGCAGCTGTTGGCCGGCTGGTGCGGTGAGCACGACGGCGCCGGCTCCTGTCGGGAGTAGGCGTGGCAGCACCGGCTGTCTGTCCGGCATGGCCCACGTGAGGAGCGGGACGGTGCCGGCAGGCATGAAAAGCTGGCGGCTTCCTTTCACTAATAAATGTTAATCACCGGAAAGTTCTGCAACAATCGTGCTCGCTTTTCCCGGGATTTTACTACTTTTGCAACCGCAATAAGGAAAGTTGGCAGAGTGACCGAATGCGCTGGACTCGAAATCCGGTATACCCCTTTCGGGTATCGGGGGTTTGAATCCCTCACTTTCCGCCACAGAAGGCGTGCAAGGCTTTAAGCCGTGCACGCTTTTTTTATCCCCGTACTTCATCTGAGTGGCATCTCGGCTCACCCGATGAATATGGGGGATTGTTTAG